>JAZQNI010000086.1:0-25621 GCA_045627265.1 Candidatus Cryptobacteroides sp. | reverse complement strand
CTCTTGGCCTGAAAGGAGGAGACGGATTCAGGAACCTGATATCCGAGCGTAGCGATGAGGAGATCATCCTCAGCAAGAATGACAAGCATTTGTGCTTCTGGGTCGGCATCTATTGCTCCATACCCGAGGATGGCTGGCAGGAGGCTTCTGTCACGACTGTCGTCAAGTACAACAACCTTCTCGGCAGGATATACTTCATCGGGATATGGGCATTTCACAAACTGCTGGTAAAAAGCCTTTTCCGCAAGGCAATCAAATATTAAAATGAAAAAACGAAACTATATGAACATAAGACTTGAAACACCCGAAGATTACCGTAAGGTAGAAGAACTGACACGTGAAGCATTCTGGAATGTATATGCACCAGGATGCGTCGAACATTTCGTACTGCACCATTACCGAAACAACCCCGACTTCATTCCTGAACTCGACTTTGTCATGGAAGAAGACGGCAGAATCATTGGCCATGTGATGTATTCCAAGGCAGAAATAATCCGCGAGGATGGCAGCGCGATGCCGGCCTGGACATTCGGTCCTATCAGCATTCATCCGGACTACAAGCGCAAGGGGTATGGTCTCAAACTGCTGAACTATTCAATTGAGAAGGCCCGCGAGATGGGAATAGGAGTATTATGCATGGAAGGCAATATCGAATTCTACAAACATGCTGGATTTGTCCTTGCAAGTTCATTGAACATTCACTATCACGGTGAGCCAAAGGAGTCAGAGGTGCCCTATTTTCTCGCCCAGGAACTGATCCCGGGATATCTGGATGGAGTCGAAGGGACATATAACACTCCGAAGGGGTACTACGTCGCTTTCGAGAACAAGAAGGCTTTCAATGAATTCGAGGCCACATTCCCTCCGAAGGAGGAAATGCGTCTGGAAGGGCAGATCAGAAATGATGACTTACAATAGGATCCGGCTCTTCTTTGAAGATTTTCAAATCATCCTCAAATGATAGAATCTGAATCGAACATCTGCCAGATTGCAGCCATCAAGGGCGGCAGGCTTGTCATGTCTGAAACTTTTCACGGCTACTCGAAGGACGACTGCTGCCACATCGCATCGGCGACAAAGAGCATAGTGGGGCTTCTGGTCGGAATCGCCGTCGATCAGCGGAAGATAGGCGGCATCGATGACAAGGTGCTTTCATATTTCCCGGAATACACCCCGAAGCGTGGAGAAAAGACCATCCAGGACGTGACCATCCGGCATCTTCTGACGATGAGGGCACCTTACAAAGGAAAGGGCGACCCGTGGACCAAGGTATGCAGCAGCCACGACTAGACAAACGCTTCGCTGGACTTTCTGGGTGGCAGGAAGGGACTGACCGACGAATTCGACTACCGCACGGTGTGCCTGCACATCCTTTCCGGAATCCTTCACAGAGCAACGGGAATGACTCCATCCGAATATGCCGGCAAATACCTGTTCGGTCCGCTCGGCATCGCCCCGCGGGAAAATTTCTTGGCTGCAAACGCCGAGGAACATATCCATTTCACAATTGACAAGGCCCCTAAGGGAAAACTCTGGTTCGTAGACCCGCAAGGCATCGGCACTCCGGGATACGGACTCTGCATGAGCGCGGAGGAGATGTGCAGAATCGGCCTGCTATGCCTCCAGAGAGGCGTTTATAATGGGAAAAGGCTCATTTCGGAGCAATGGATCGACGAAATGACTACGGCCCGTGAAGTCGAAGGCACAATGTTCCGCGGAATGTCATACGGCTATCTCTGGTGGATCATCCATCCCGAGGCCGGCATTTACGCCGCCATAGGCAACAGCGGGAACGTGATATACGTCAATCCTGTAGCGGACGCCGTGGTGGCGGTGACATCATTCTTCAAACCCTCTGTTCTGGACCGCATCGACTATATCGAGAATGTCGTGATGAAAAAAATTTGCTAACTTCACGCCATAAACAAAAGACATATAAAATGAAAGTAGGAGATAAGATTCCGGAAGTGCTGGGAACGGACCAGTTCGGAAATGAAATCAAAAGCAGCGATTATCGCGGAAAGAAAATCATTCTTTACAGTTACCCGAAAGCGAACACAAGCGGCTGTACCGCCGAGGCCTGCTCACTCCAGATGCACAAAGCGGAACTTGAGGCAGCCGGATATGCCATCATAGGCGTTTCCAAGGACAAGCAGGACGCTCAGGCCAAGTTTGCAGAAAAGTTCGGCCTGGAGTTTCCGCTCATAGCCGACACATCCACCGAGCTTCTGCAGACACTCGGCTGCTGGGGCGAAAAGGTTGCCTGCGGCCACAAGACGGTGGGTACGCTCCGTACCACATATCTTGTAAACGAAGATGGCATTATCGAGAAGATATTTGCGCCGAAAGAAATCAAGACAAAGATTCATGCGGAGCAGATTCTTGACTATCTGAAGAAATAACCGCCATACTCGTCTTGACTATGATACAGGTTTGGATAAGCGCCGCCGGGCTGTGTGGAGCGACACTGATCGGATCTGCTCTCGGATTCTTTTTCAAGAATCTGCCCCACAGATTGAACGACACCATACTTGGATTCTGTGCCGGAATCATGCTGGCGTCGTCGACAATAGGGCTGATCCTGCCCGCATTCGAGGGCACAGGCCAATGGTGGTGGGTAGCTCTTGGGGTGATGGCAGGAGCAATGTTCCTGAACCTGCTCGATTTCCTGACACCCCATCTCCACACCATAACCGGGCTTGACCCCGAGCAGCACCATAACGGCAGCAACCTCAACAAGGTCCTTCTCTTCGTGATGGCCATAGCCTTGCACAAGCTCCCTGAAGGGATGGCGGCCGGAGTAAGCATGAGTGCGGCAAAAGGAGCATTCGCCGATTGGACCGTGTCTTTAGGCATCGCCATACAGAATATCCCAGAGGGCATGGTGATAATTGCGCCGCTGCTGCTGGCAGGGGTGCCGAGACTGCGTACTCTTGCAATAGCGTTATCAATCGGTCTGCTGGAAGTGATCGGTGTATGGGCGGGATTCGGGATCGGCACCATCTCCGAACTGCTTCTTCCGATGATGCTCGGTTTCGCAGGAGGAGCGATGCTGTACGTCACTTCCGACGAGATGATTCCTGAAACACACGCGCACGGGTATCAGAAGCAGGCGACATACGCGCTTCTGCTGGGATTCGTCACTATGATCATAATAGAAAAGTTGTCTTGATGTGAAGACACACCTCTGATATTGGTCATCTACAAATCCGAATTGAGCAGATAGAGTATGTCCCCGACGCAGAGCACGGTGTTCCCGTCCGGGATTATCTGTTCATCCCCGCGACGTATCATCACCACGTGAGCACCATCATTGTTGGGGTAATCCTTTATCCGTTTTCCGGTCCAGGAGCTGTTCTTTGAAAGCTGATGCTCACGGATGTCCGCAACAGTCGCATTGTCATAGGATTTGGCGCAGAATACGACTTCATCCCCTGCCAGAAGGCATGTATTCCCTTTGGCGATGATTTTCTTCCTGTCCCTTAAGACCATCAACAGCTTGACATCTTCAGGAAGGACGAGATCCTTTACCATAGTATTATCCCAGGTGCCGCCTTCGGGAATCTTGACTTTGCCGAATGACAACTCGCAGTGTTCATTGAAGTCAGAGAAGGTCCGCATGACGTCTGCATTGTCATCATTCATCTTGAACACTTTCGCGGCACCAGGTATAAGCGAACCCTGCAGGGCGATCGAGATCAGCACGATGCAGAATACGATGTCGAAGATGGCATTCTCCAGAGGCAAGCCGGATGTGAGAGTCATAATGGCGAACACGATCGAGGCGGCTCCTCTCAACCCCACGAACGACACAAGTCCGATCTGGCTTGACGGGTATTTCTTGAACGGAGCCAGAATGGACGCAACCGCAATCGGGCGCGCCACAAGCGAGATGAAGAGGAATATCAGGACAGCCGGGAGCAGGACATGAGGCAGGTTTGACGGATGCGCGATGTATCCCAGGATGAAGAATATCAGTATCTGCACGAAGGTGGTGACTCCATCGAAGAAAAGCACCAGCCCCTTACGTCCTTTGAACTCGTAGTTCCCGAGGATGATCCCGATGATGTACACGCTGAGGTAGCCGTTGCCACCTATCAACGACGGGAACGCGTAACCGAATACAGCCACCGCCACTATGAACATCATGTCGAACCCCTTCGGCAAGGTGAACCGCCTCAGGACAAAGGCGGCACCTTGCGCGATGAGGATGCCTCCGAGGACTCCGAAAACCAGTTGCGAGAATATCATCCACACCATCTGTCCTCCGGAAGCTGTACCCGCCAGGACAGAGAGCATCACTGCCGTAAGCATATACGAGCAGGGGTCATTGGACCCGCTTTCAAGTTCCAGCATAGGAGCGGTATTATTCTTCAGGCCCATCTTCCTGGTCCTCAGGATCGAGAATACGGTGGCTGCATCAGTGGAACTGATGACGGAGCCCATTATCATTCCTTCTATCCAGCCCCAGCCAAGCGCGAAATGGCAGAACACCCCGACAATGCCCGCAGTCAGCGCAACACCGACTGTGGCTAGAAGTCCGGATTCGAGCGCTACGGGTTTTGCTGACTTCCAGTTGGTGCCGAATCCTCCATAGAACATTATGAAGATCAAGGCGACGGTGCAGATGTCCCCGGCACGTTCCGTTGTCTCGATGGATACTTCGTCATGCCATCCAAGCAGGACGCCGAGCAAGATAAAAAGGAGCAATACGGGTATTCCCAGCCTGCTTGACACCTTGTTGAGGAAAATGCAGGTAAAAATGATCAGGGCCCCGACAATCAGCAATAAATTCATTTTCGTCCCTTAAGTATGAATGATTATAGTTGCGATATCAGCTTGTCCGCTTTTGGGGAATGAAGCTCGATGACCTCAGTGGCCGGCTCGTAGGCATAGTTGCGGAAGTCATAAAGCTGAGCATAAGCGATCCCTTCATCGGCGTTGTAATAGACATCAAGACGGACGCTTCCACCTTCATTTCCTTTCTTGATCTGAGGAGTGACGTCCTTGCCGTTCAGGTAATCGACTAAGGATGGCTTGCATGCTTTGCAGAGATCCTCTGACTTCTTCTGAAGGACAATGCCCTGGCCATCCTTCTTGTACCCGCCTTTATAAAGGAAAAACATTGCAAGGCCGCACGCGGCAATGGTGACACCAAGCCCTTTGTTGACAAAGAAGAGGCCGGCTCCGGCGAGAAGAACGATCGTTGATATTGCAAGGTCCTTTCCTGTATGGACCTTCTTGAAATTGATTTCCATTTGATTCAGTATTAGAGTTTTGTGAACAGATAATAATAGTAGCCCGCGAAGGCAAGGAGCATCATAGCGCCCTCCCAGCGGTCTATGCGGCATTTTCTGCCGGTGTACGCCCATAACAGAAGCATGATGCAGCTAAGTATGAGGGCGGCCGCATCCACCAGGTTCATCCCGGCGAATGACAGCGGAGTGATGATCGACGAACATCCCAGGATCAGCAGGATGTTGAACACATTCGAGCCGAGGATATTCCCCAGAGCCAGCTGGTCCTTATGCTTGGCTGCCGCAACTATGCAGGTGGCCAGTTCGGGGAAAGATGTTCCTCCGGCAAGGACCGTTATGGCGATGAACTTGTCGCTGACTCCGATACTGCGCGCCAGGGCCGTGGCCGAATCCACAAAGAGTTCACCTCCGAAGATAAGTCCGGCAAGACCTGCGGCAACGGCGAAGATGGCAAACGGCAGTTTCATCTGCTTCTGTTCTTCGATCTCCGTCTGATCCTTGGAGTCGAACTTGAAGCAGTACCATAGATAGCCTGAGAATATCAGCAGGAAGATTGCGCCCTCGATCCGGGAAATGGAGTCTGATCCACCGATGCCGGACAAGGTCTTGCTCATTCCGCAGAATATCAGAAGAAGCGAGACAAACAGGGTTATCGGGATGTCCCTCCTGCGGTTCGCATCCGTCATCGAGACCGGCATCAGGAGTGCAGTCAGTCCAAGTATGAAGAAGGTATTGAATATGTTGGAACCGACGACGTTCCCGATGGCGATATCGGCATTCCCCTGAATCGCTCCGGTTATGCTCACGACGAGTTCCGGACACGATGTCCCGAAGCCTACGATAGTGAGACCTATGACAAATTCGCTGACTCCGGCTCTGCGCGCTATGGCGGAAGCCCCGTCAACCAGCCAGTCTGCACCGAGGACTATGAGTCCCAGGCCGACCAGCAACAATAAAACGTTCATTACTGTTGTGTTGAAAGTTGATACAATGAGATATTTGCCTGGATTGGAGACGGAAAAGGTCTAAATCAGAAGTTGGCAAATCGAATATATGTATCTGCTGTTCGAACGTATCCCGGACTGGAATTGAAGAATGACTGTCTGGAATGTATAGAAATTGTTCCTGTCGAAGATTTTACCTGCCTTGATGACACGGAAGGCAAATTTTGTAGAAGGCTGGACCCGTCTGCCGGAATTGGTCGGACGGAAAAACGGAGCGAAACTGTTACCGTCACCGGAGAACGTTACCGTCCTGACCGGAAGTATGGCAACATCATCGAAGTCAGCCTTTTTGTCTGTGGCATCCTGATCGGTGCACTGAACTACGGCATCGGTGCAATCAAGGCTTCGGTCACACACATCAATTGCCCTGTCTCCACCAAAGATGAAGGACAGCAGGGTTGTAAATATGAGGACCAGACTTTTCATATGCTTACCTTGGCACAAATGTATAAAAATAATTCTGATATTATTTACGCACACGAATCTCTTCTTCCATATTGTGAGTCTTGAGATATTTTGAATATCTTTGCGCAGACGGCAGACCCGTCAAAAAACAACTAGCAATGAAAAAGATAGCAATCATCACAGCAACCTTGTCCATCTTGTCCATCCTCGGACTTCCATCATGTTCCAACACATGCAAGTCACAGTCCGCGGACGGAAATTCCGAACTCACCCAGGAGAATGCAGGACAGACCGTCATACAGGAAGAACCGAAATGCGGCGCATACACTCAGCAGCGTGACCTCACCCCGGAGGAGCTGGACCTCTTCCGCAACACCATGAAGGATGACGCATACACCCCGTACTCAGTCGCGACACAGGTCGTAGCCGGCATCAATTACCGCTTCTGCTGCAAAGGCCCGGACGGTGACGTCGTAGTGACCATCTTCAAGCCGCTGAACGATGCGCCACGCGTCACCGAAATAAGCAAGTAGATGAGGAAAACGCTGATAATCACCATCCTGACGATGCTGGCCATGTCCGCCGCGGCCCAGACCCGCGACATCGGCCTTACCGCGCTCGGTGACTATTCTTACAACACGACCTACGGCAGCAGCGCGGGTCTCGACCTGATCGCCGACATCCCCGTAGGCTGCCATTTCGACTGCGAGCCGGCCCTGCAGATGACGACCGCAGGAGTCCACACAGCCGCTCTCCAGACGCGTTCGCTCTTCCCTCTTGGCAAGAGCTCCTTCTATCTGAAAAACCGCATGGCGTTCAAGGATGTCGCCCGCAGCGGCATGTACGACGCGTGCCTGGGGCTCTCCTTCGGCTGGGTCAGCCAGCACTTCGACCTGGAAGCAGGCATGTTCGGCCGCACGATGGACAGATTCGGCCGCGACATCCACAGCACCGACGCCCCGCTTTGCGAGCCGTTCAACCTGATCTACAGCGTCAAGCTCATTCTCCGCAACGCGAAATCCCCTTGGAATATCTGGGCTTCCGGCTCCAACGTCGACCTGTTCCAGTTCGAGAGGATGTGGCAGCCCATCGTCGCAGTCGGTGGCTGGTATGACCTCAGCGACCGCCTCTCGCTCCGACTGGAAGCAGTCTGCAAACCCACAGGTATGTTTCACCTCAACGCCGAGTTCTACTCCATCAACGCAAGGGCCGGCATAACCGTCAGACTCTAGCCTATGAGAACGAAGCGCATATTTCTCCTCGCGGCACTCGCATGCCTCTGCTCCTGCAGCGGCGAGCCTACCCTCGACATAGTCGGCATGATGGACGGCCAGAGCCCAGACGCCAATGTCCGCTTCCCCGGCGGGAACGGAGTGATCCTGGTGCAGGGCGCCGGTCCGAGGATAGTCAACTCCCCGACCGCGGACTACAAGGTGTACGTCGGCTCCGACATGCACATCGACTCATACGCCTCCACGGCGCATACAGACGCTTTCCTCGAGGCGTTCGCGGCAGATGACGGCGCTCCGATGGCGCTCATCCTGGGCGACCTGGTCAACGGCAAATACAGCATGAAGACGGCCAGTGACCGTGTGCGCGAGATGGCCGGGGCGAAAGCAGAGTCGACGTTCCTCGCCCTGGGCAACCATGACATATTCTTCAATCTCTGGGAAGAATGGGCGAACGAATGGGGGGACGCCAGCTACACCGTCCAGGTGCGCACTCCGGCCGGCACCGACCTCTACGTCTGTCTGGACAGCGCCAGCGGCTACCTCGGATCGAAACAGCTGGGCTGGCTCAAGGACGTGCTCGGGAGCGCGAAGAATCTAGAACTCCGCCACCTCATCGTATTCACCCACACCCATATGTTCAAGAAGGACATGTCCCAGGGACATACCAGCAACTACCCGCTGGAGGAGACATGGGAGCTGACCTCGCTGCTCGAGCGGAACGGAGTCGAACTCTTCCTTAGCGGACACAGCCACTGCAGGGACATCTCGAACTTCAACGGAGTCAGATACGTGGTCGTGGATGCCCTGGAGGAGCATTACCCCGACTCCGAAACCGGCTACATGATACTTGATGCAGGCCAGGACCTGGTCTGCACCTTCGTCAGCATGGACGGAAAATCCAGCATGCTCTGATCAGCGGAAAAGCAGGATCACTGACGGTCAGTCCACGACGACGACATTGCTGAAGCCGAATGCCTGGAGGAAGGACCTGACCTTGTCCTGACTCGACTTGATGGCATTTCCGGCCAGTCCGGCATCAAGCGCATCCTGCCGGATCTCCTTCTTGGCGGAGGCCAATATGGACTTGACTTCGTCGTCCGTCCAGGTCCCCTGGCGGTCGAATTCCTCGACATCGCTCGGATTGACTATGACATCGAATATCTCCAGTTCGGGCAGACACACGAACAGGGTGTCGTTCCTGAGAGCCAGATCCCCTTCGCTGATCTTGGAGAGGTCATATCCCGCCCTGACCTTGCCTTTCACAATATAGGCGATCTGGCCGGTCCAGACCGGCTCCCCAAGGAAACGTTCAGTGAAATCCGGCAGTCCGAGCAGGGACTTGATGGACTCCTGCTTGGTCCTGACGACCGGGATTTCTTCGTAGAAACAAACCGTGGTGAATTCAGAGATCCTGTTGATTTCTGCGACGACGGTTTCCGTATCCGCGATCTTCAGTTCGTGGTGGAACAATCCCGCGATCTTCCGTCCCACTCCGGAGACCTTCGAAACTGCGGCGAAGACCGCAAGGGCCGCAAGGACCAGGACTACACATCTGATGATGAACTTTGTGTTTTTCATGGCCTTGTCATTCAAAATCAACATTCACTTTTTCATATCCGAGTCCGGAGAACAACGCCTCGAAGAATTCCTTCGCATTCTTCTCTGCATCTTCCAGGATCCCCATGCCCGGCACATCCGCTCGGACAGCAGCTTCTCCCTGCTGCTTGAGACGCAGCAACTCTTCCGAAGAGAAGTTCCATCTCAACCCGGAAACGCGCTCGAACTCCTGCTTGATCCTCTCCGCAGGCATGTTGAAAGACAGTAGTTCAGCCTTCGGCAAGGTTACACTTATGGTGTTCGCCCCTCTGTCTATCCTCACCTTGTCCGGGTCGAACCTGGTCATGTCGATGCCGGCCTTCAGGTAGGCCACGCTCGACAGGATGATCTTGCGGTCCCCGTACTTGTACCATATGTCGTCATCGCATTTGATGAGCTTCTTGACGGTATATTCGACCGTGCCGAGCTCGGCCATGTCGGTCAGGCTTCTGACCCTGGCCTTGACCTGCTCTTCTGCGGTCGGCCGGCACGCGAGCAGCAGCAATGCCATGCCCAGGAGCGGCAGAAATGTCTTCGTCTTCATAACTGACTGGTTTTCTGTGTCGGTTTGCAATTTCTTTCAACAAATATATGAAGATTTATGACAAAAATGAGGCCAACCTTTTTGGGGCTGGCCTCAGCATTATCTGTAGCTAAGATTATTTGAGCAATTTCTCGCGGGCGGCAGCGATGGTGTCCTTGAGCTCGGTGAGCTGGGCCTTGAGCTGATCCACTGTCACAGCATTGATGACATAGAGAGGCTCGAGAATCTCATTGAGACCTGCCATCTCAGGAGTAGCATCGACTGTCTTGGTAAGTCCGTCATGTACGCAGACGAAGTTGAAAGAGATGTCGCTTGCAAGATCATCATTGAACATAGGCATGAACTTGTCGATGTCCCTGGTAAGGATGAACACCTGCTCGACGAGACCTGCGGAAACGCCCTCCCAGAAATAATTCAATCTGCCGGCCTTGGCCTCATCGTCAACGAAAATGCTGAATGCCTCCTTGTTGGACTCGATGTCGAGTGAAGGAAGAGTGTAGAACTCGGTCAATGCAGGGTCGTTGATGTCGGTGAGAAGCTTGAGGATGTTCTCTGAATATCCTGTGACAGGCATGTCGTAAAGCTCTGCGATAGACTTGTCTGAAGTGAGGATGCCGATGGCACGGTACTTCTGGTTGAGGGTTACAAGCTCTGCAGCAGCCTCAGGGGCGGTAAGATAATCCGGCTTAACCATCTTCTCCTTGTCAGAAAGGACCAGTTTGCCATCCTTCTGTGACTTGATGAAAGGCACGGCCTTGATTTTCTTTGCGGACTCGATAAGGTTGGCCATGTCAACCTCCAGCGCCTCAGCGGTCAACTCCTGGGAAGTCGCCTGAGAATAGTCATCATCCTGCTGCTGGTTTGCTTTGTTGTTGTTCTTGCATGAAGGCATCGCAATGATGACAGCCGCAAGAAGGAGAGTTGTGATTCTTTTCATCTTATAATCTGATTTTTACGATTTCTTTATTTAAGCCGTAAATTTAAGAACATTTTCCAAATATTGCTATTTCCTTGCGGCAATCTTTTCAGGAAAATTGCAGAACAGGCAGGCAGACACCAATACGCACATGAGCAGCAGCACCAGCAGGTTGTACCAATACGTCGGGATGTCCCTGTCCCCGATAACCTTCACTCCGCTGTAGAACGGAGCCCTGCCGTTCCTGCTCATCGGCCGCAGATACACGAATCCGCCGCTTGGGACTATCCTGTCGTCGACAATCTTGTACAGTTTGTCGGAGTTGAGTCCTACCATCAGATTCTCCAGCTGCAGGTTGTAATTGTCCCGCTTGAGCTGCTTGAGTGCATCGGTGCCCTTTTCCCTCGCGATTGCGACCATCTTGGCATCGATGTCCAGGGTGACACGGTTGCCCCTGTCGGAAAGGGTCCTGGCGGCCGCGTCCAGATAATCGTACAAGGACTGGTATGAAAAATCGCCGGAATACTTGTCCAGGCCGCATTCTTCATTCAGCTGGGACAGCCCCTTCCTTATCAGGGCCATATTGCTTCCATCCATATCCTTGCCCTTGATCCGCGCATCCTCGATGATCTCCAGCTGAGTCTTCAGCTCGTGGATGAACTGCCTCTCGTAATACTGGCAGGTGAAGCGTTCGCAATCCAGGTCGTAGGACATCTCCTTGTAGTCGTTCATCGAGAAAGAAGCCACGGCGAGAGCCTCGTAGGACCACCGCGACGGGATGACCTCGCCGATCAACGGCACGTTGCCGGTCTTGCTGCCTGGATTCAGGTCTTCGAAATGCACTACCAGACCGCAGAGCAGGATCTGAGGAATAAGCAGCAGCGGAATCGAGATGTAGATGGACACCACCGAATCCAGACTCTGCGAAAGCAGAAGCCCGATGAGCGAAGACAGGAACGCAGTCACGAACAGCAGCAGCCACCATACTCCCAGCATCCCGTGAATGCCCATTATCAGATTGCCGGTGATGGTGAAGAGGAAGGTCTGCACCATGCACACAAGCGCCATATACAGCATCTTGGACCAGATATAACCGCCATGCGACAAGTTCAGGAACTTCTCCCTCTTCAGGATCGCCCTGTCCTTGATGATTTCCTCGGCGCTGCCGGACATGCCGAGGAAGGTGCAGACAATCACGGCCATGAACAGATATGATGGCAGATTCTTGTTCTCCATGACGGAATAAACGGCACCAGACGGCGTGAAATGTGTCAGCACCGCACTGATGAGCGCCAGCAGCGGCGCCTCGAGCAAGGTCACGGCGACGTACTGGATGTCGGTCAGCTTGGCTTTCAAGTTCCTCTCGAAGAATATCAGCATCTGCTTGAAGCGGCTCGGACGTTTCTGGTCGGTCTCCGGGACATCCATCACCTCCACGGACTCCATCTCCGGACGCGAATCCAGATACAGTTCATGCCATTCCTGAGGCGTGATCTTGCGGTTCCCGGTACGGTTGCCCTTGCTGTCAAGGCCTGTCTCGTCGATGATGTTGAGCACAATCTCCGGATTCACGTTGCCGCACACCGGGCAGGTGGACGTGTTCGCATCGGCATAATTGGCCGCTTTCTTGAAATACGGCAGGGCCGCAATCGGATTGCCGTCGAAAATCGGATATCCACCCTTGTCGAGCAACCACAGACGGTCGAACAGTTTATAGACGTCCGACGACGGCTGGTGGATATTGGCGATGATCAGCCTCCCCTTGCCTGTCTGCTCCTTGAGCAGGTTGATGACTTTTTCCGTGTCGGATGAGGACAAGCCCGAAGTCGGCTCGTCCAGGAACAGTATGGCCGGCTCGCGAAGAAGCTCCAGGGCGATGTTGACCCTCTTGCGCTGACCTCCCGAGATGAATTTGTTGATCGGAGAGCCAACCTTGAGATCCTTGGCCGCCATCAGTCCGAGCTGGCCGAGCACGGAAAGCACCCTCTTGTCGATCTCCTCATCGGAAAGATCGGCGAAACAGAGCCTGGCCGTATACCAGAGATTCTGATACACTGTCAGTTCCTCGATCAGAAGGTCATCCTGCGGCACAAAGCCGATAAGCGCCTTGGCCTCCGGCTCGCTGATATCGTGTCCGTTTATGGTTATTGTGCCGCTCTGCGGCTTGAGGCTGCCGTTCAGCAGCGACAGGAGAGTCGTCTTGCCGACACCGCTTCCTCCCATGATGGCGACGAGGGTGCCTCCTTCCAGATTGAAGCTGAAATCATGCATTCCGTTATTTCCACCCGGCTCGAACCTGTACTCGATATGCCTTCCGCACAACTCCACGCACCTGGTCATGTCCACCTCGCTGAACAGGGCCATTATGGTCGAATAGTACATCGGAGCGGCATTGAGCGCCTTCGGTCCAGTCCCTTTGAGCACTCCGCTCTGAGGCCAGGTCTGGAAAATGCCGTTGAAGACCGGCACATCATTCATCTGCGCGGAGATATCGCCTTCCAGGGTGAACACCAGCTTGTTGATATCCCTCTCGTACATCGCCTTCAGCACGCCTCCCCACAACGGCTGCACCCAGACATCGTCGTCCGGCATCCCGTCCACATAATTGCAATAGGTGGCGTACTTGCGGTCGTCGATGACGAAGAGTTCCTTGATCTTCAAGAAGATCTCATCCTCCGACGACACCGCACCACCGCCGATCTTGCAGAACTCCAGCAGACGCAGGAGCATCGAGCATTGCTCTTCCTTGCTGATCTGGCTGACAAGCTTCGAGCAGATGCCGTCGATGATGGCATCCTTGTCCAAGTCCTGGAAATCATCGTAATAGTCTCTCAGGTCTGAATGGAGATTGACGTAGGAAGCGTTGTTGCGTATGCCATAATAATGCGTGAGGTACGCCTGGACCAGGTCAGCGGCGGTCTGCTTGTCCACTCCGTTCCTCGCGCCCATCAGGGCGAAAAGATTCAGGAAACTCGACAGGATGATGTCATTCATATATCACTCTTTTGATATGAAGATACAAAGCGATGCAATTGATAGCAAATTTAGTAACTTTGTACGAAGCGCAAAAACATGAACATGATGAAAAAACTTTTTTTATTGATAGCTCTCACTGTCCCGGCGCTCTGCCAGGCTCAGACCAGATGGATCGACCCGATCAAAGAAGGAGCAGAAGTGCACGGTTCGGGCTGGGAGGAGCTCCGCCACAGCTATGTCCGTCTGCCTGACAAGGCGGAGAACACCGTCCGCAGCTCGGTCTGGGGTCTCAGCCGCAGTTCGGCCGGCAAGAGCCTCGTCTTCCGCAGCAACGCCGGCAGCATCAAGCTGCGCTACCAGCTGGGAGACAAGGAATACGCGATGTTCCACATGCAGTCCACCGGCAAATCCGGCCTCGACTTGTATGCCATCGACAAGGAAGGAGGGATGCGCTGGTGCGCGGCCGACTTCACTCCGTCGTTCGCGGACACGGTGGTCTACCGCTACAGCGGGATCAGCTATTACCCGGAAAAGACCGATTCATACGAATTCCACCTTTATCTGCCGCTCTACAACAGGATCAAATGGCTGGAGATCGGCATACCGGAAGACGCGGAATTCGAATTCCTCCCGGTACCGGCCGAGCGTCCGATAGTCGTATATGGAACCAGCATCGCCCAGGGAGCCTGCGCCAGCCGCCCGGGAATGGCGTGGTCCAACATCATCGAGCGCGAGCTCAGATATCCGGTGGTCAACCTTGGATTTTCCGGCAACGGCAAGCTCGAGCCGGAAGTGTTCGACCTGCTGGATGAGATCGATGCCGGTCTGTACATACTCGACTGCCTCCCGAACCTCAGCGGCACCAGAGTGATATTCGACAGGACCATCGCCGGAGTCAGGAGACTGCGCGAGCATCACGACTGCCCGATCCTTCTGGTCGAGAACTGCGGCCACACCAACGAATACACCAAGGACAGCTATGCGGCATACCGGGCCGACAACGACCAGCTGCGCCGGGCATACGAAGCGCTGCTCGCCGAAGGGGTGCAGGAAATCTATTATCTGACATGCGAGGAAATCGGCTTCACGATGGACTCCATGGTCGAAGGAGTACATCCGACCGACATAGGCATGCGCAACTATGCTGATGCCTACATAGCCAAGATCAGAGCCATCTTCGAGCGCTGATTCAGGCCTCGAATTTCTTTGTGAGTTCTACGAAGTCTTCGACCGAAAGACGCTCTGCGCGCAGGTCGAAGACTTCGTCCTGTGTGACACCTGCGGCGACCATCGCCTCCGTGATCATCGGCTTGAGCGCATTGCGCAGGGTTTTCCTGCGCTGGTTGAACGCGGTCTTTACTACCTGCTTGAAGAGCTTCTCGTCGCATCCCAGCGAAGTGCGGCCGTTCCTGCGAAGACGGATTACCGCGGACTTGACCTTAGGCGGAGGAGCGAACGCTCCCTGACCGACCGAGATGATATAGTCTATGTCGTACCAGGCCTGCAGGAGTACCGAAAGGATTCCGTAGACCTTCGACCCCGGCTTCTCGGCTATGCGGTCCGCGACCTCCTTCTGGATCATGCAGACCACCTCCGGAACATCGTCCTTGTGGTCCAGGATCTTGAAGAATATCTGGGAGGATATATTGTACGGGAAGTTGCCTATGACCCTGAAAGGGCCGTGGAAAACGGCCTTGAGATCCATCTTGAGGAAATCGCCCTCCATCAGGCGGCCCTGCATCCCCGGCAGATGGGAGAGCAGATAATCGACCGACTCAGTGTCGATCTCTATCATCCTCGCATCGATGTCCTCACGCTTGATGAGGTACTGCGTGAGCACGCCCATGCCCGGCCCGATCTCGAGCACGTCCCTTACAGGCGAATCTGCCGTCAACGCATCCACGATGGTCATCGCTATCGACTGGTCGGTCAGGAAATGCTGCCCCAGCGCCTTTTTGGCCCTTACTTCCATGATTGTTCTTTATTTGAAATATTTGTCCGCGAAGTTAAGGTAATTTTTCCAATCATATGCAGTGACGTCGTGATGACCGTCGCGCAGATGATAGCCCATGCGGTCGCCGGACAGCGAATGGCGCGGCTCCGGCCACTCCGTCGTCGGCAGGCCCTCATAACCGAAAAGCTTGTACACCGGCATGGCGCCGACTTCCCCGAGGAATTCGCCCTTCGGATCCGCGCCGCGGTCGAGGGTGGCGCTGGCGACATAGACCGGACGCGGCGCGATCAGCGCTATGAGTTCGTGCTGATCCACAGGAAGCGCATCTTCGTTGTCCATGTATTTCAGGTAGTTGAAGCAGAACCAGTGCGGGAAGGTGGTGCAGATCGCGCGCACCGTCTGACCCTTCTTGCGCCTTGCGATGGCGGCACCGGTACAGCCAGAGCAGTTGGAGATCACCATTGCGATGCGCTCGTCCTGCGCTCCTGCCCAGAGGGCGGTCTTGCCTCCGCGGGAATGCCCGATTGCGGCCACCCTGTGGCAGTCGATCCTGTCCTGAGTCTCCAGGTAATCCATCACCCGGCTCATGCCCCATGCCCATGCGGAAATGCTGCCCCACTGGTCAGGGTCAGGGAAATGCTGCCCGGGGCGGTAGATGAACGGATGCACGCCGTTCCTGTAGCCGTCGTCGAAATCGGGATCGATGTCTGATTTGAAATATGTCACGAAAGCATATCCACGGTCGAGTATCATCTCCAGCGGGAAGCGGTGCTGCTTCTGGCCGCGGGCGGGGATGCCGTAGATTTCGTAGTTTTCCAGCTGCATTTCCGTCGGCTCGGCGATGCCTTCATCCTTGTGGATGGAGGTGTTTCCGGCCAGGTTCATCGCCAGGAATGCCGGCACTGGGCCTTCGACATTGTTCGGGAGATAGACCAGCAGGTCGATGTATTTGTCCTCGTTCTCGTTGAAATAGATCGCCACTTCCATCCTGGTCGCAAGTCCGCCGAACACGTTGTCGTCGGTCGAGAGCAGCTTGTAGTGCTGGCCGTCCAGCCTGCCCGGGGCGCGGCCGTAGACCTCTCTGCTGAAGAGTTCCAGCAGTTCCGGCCGGCGTTCGTTGATCCACTGCTCCGTGGTCGTGACCGGAGTGCCGTCGTTCATCACGAGCGGGTCCGGAAGCGTGTATTGCGGCACCAGCGCTTCATCGTGGTTGAACGGTCCGGCCTCCACTGAATTATATGAGCCGCCTTCGGTGCGCATCGAAGTGACCTCGAATGGCAGGAGGTTGGCGGCATGCGCGCATTTCTGCGCCATCTCGCGGCGCACATGGTTCGGGAGGGTGTACGGGGCGTAGGTGTTGCCCTGCACATTGTTCCCGGTGATGGCCTCATACCAGGTCGCGGCTACGGTATAGCGTCCGATGGTCACATTCATGTGGTCGCCTTTGCGGATGTCGTTGTTCATGTTGAACGAAGAGCGCAGGTTCTGCACCGCCGTCCCCGCAGGGATGATGTCCATCTTGTACTTGGCACTGAATTCCCGGCTGACCTCCATGATCGCGTCGTACATGGCCTTCTCGTCCTTGTTGAACTGCTCGAACTGCTTTATGGTGGATTCGTGCTCATACGCCCAGGTCTGGTAGTACATCATCCTGACGCCCTTCGGGACGCGTTTCCGGACATATTTCACCAGCTGGCCGAGGTTCGGGTCGATGCTTTCGCGGATCGCCGACTTGGCGCTCTGCTGCTGGAAGGTGACGATGTCCCAAGGTTCGTCCTTCAACGCCTGCGAAAGCGTAGCGCCTTTCCCCGCTTTGTTGCGGCCCTCGACGATCTTGTTGTAGACGAATGCGGCCGAATCGGATTTCGCCCATCTCATATGCTGCTCGAAACAGCTTCCGCCCTTGGTGACGTAGCCTATGATGACCGGCTGACCAGCAGCTTCGAAAAAGCCGTACAGGTCCTGGCTGCAGGCATCGACGGTGAAACTGTTGCCTATGGCGAGAACCCTGAGGGTGTCGGTTCGTGTCGGAGCGGCCACGGCCGCCGTCGTGCAGGCAAGCAGGAGCGAGAGGATGAGCAAACGGAAATTTTTCATCGTGGATCGGTTTTGTTTTGGTTCTACAATATCGCAAAAATCAGCGGAATATTATAGTTATGGGGCAAAAAGTATATAGTTTCCGTTTTTTTAGTACATTTGTTGGATTGAAAAGGATACTCAAAATCATTCACGATATGTATAGAACTCATACTTGCGGAGAACTCCGCATAAGCAACGTCGGACAGAAAGTCACGCTTGCAGGTTGGGTGCAGAAGTCACGCAAACTCGGCGGAATGACCTTCATCGACCTTCGTGACCGCTACGGCATCACCCAGCTCGTGGTCGATGACGCGGCACTCGTAGAGACTGCGGCCGCACTCGGACGCGAATTCGTCATCCAGGTGACGGGTACGGTGGTCGAGCGCGAAAGCAAGAACTCCAAGATGGACACCGGCGACATCGAGATCAAGATCGACACCATCAACGTCCTCAACAAGTCTGTCACTCCTCCGTTCACCATCGAGGAGCAGAGCGACGGCGGTGAGGATCTCCGCGCAAAATACAGATACCTCGACCTTCGCCGTGCGCCTCTCCAGAGGGCTCTCGCTCTCCGTCACAGGCTCGCACAGGAGATCAGGACCTACCTCGACAAGCAGGGATTCATGGAGATCGAGACTCCGTACCTCATCAAGTCCACTCCTGAAGGAGCGCGTGATTTCGTCGTGCCTTCAAGAATGAACCCTGGCCAGTTCTACGCCCTTCCTCAGTCTCCTCAGACCTTCAAGCAGCTCCTTATGGTGGCAGGTTACGACCGCTACTTCCAGATCGTTCGCTGCTTCCGTGACGAGGACCTCCGCGCTGACCGCCAGCCGGAGTTCACACAGATCGACTGCGAGATGTCGTTCGTGGAGCAGGAGGACGTCCTCAACATGTTCGAAGGCATGATGCGTGCCATGTTCAAGAACGCGGTCGGCGTCGATATCCCGAACCCGCTTCCTCGCATGAGCTGGTATGACGCCATGGACAACTACGGTTCCGACAAGCCGGATATCCGCTTCGGCATGAAGATCCACGAGATCACATCACAGGTGCAGGGCCACGGCTTCTCCGTATTCGACGGCGTACCTTATGTCGGCGCCATCTGCGTCCCTGGTGCAGCAGAATACACCCGCAAGCAGATCGACGAACTGACCGAGTGGGTCAAGAGACCTCAGGTCGGCGCCAAGGGTCTTGTATATATCAAGCTCAACGCTGACGGCAGCATCAAGTCCTCTATCGACAAGTTCTACTCTGCAGAGGAGCTCAAGGCTGTCGCTGACAGCATGGAGGCAAACGCAGGCGACATGATCCTCGTGCTCTGCGGTGCAAAACGCAAGACCCAGACCCAGCTCGGCGTACTCCGTATCGAGATGGGCAACCGCCTCGGCCTGCGCGACCCGAAGGTGTTCGCACCTCTCTGGATCGTGGACTTCCCTCTCCTCGAGTGGGATGACGAGACTCAGCGCTTCTACGCCATGCACCATCCGTTCACCGCTCCTAAGCCTGAGCATGAGCAGTGGTTCTACAGCGACAAGAAGGAAGATCTCGAGCGCGTCTGCGCCAATGCATACGACTTCGTGCTCAACGGCACCGAGCTCGGCGGCGGTTCAATCCGTATCCACAATGCCGACATGCAGCAGCGCATGTTCGAGGTTCTCGGAATCTCCAAGGAGGATGCCGAGTACAAGTTCGGCTTCATCATCAACGCCTTCAAGTTCGGCGCTCCGCCTCATGGAGGTCTGGCATTCGGTTTCGACCGTGTATGCGCACTCTTCGGCGGCCAGGAGACCATCCGCGACTACATCGCATTCCCTAAGAACAACCAGGGCCGCGACGTGATGATCGATTCTCCTTCTGCGATCGACGCTATCCAGATGGAAGAGCTCAAGATTGCCTCCACCGTCGAGAATCAGTAAAATAGATTTCCCATACCACGAAAGGCTGACGCATGCGCCAGCCTTTTGTGGATAAATCAAGATAAAAGACCATGACAAAACTTCTCATGATCCTCGGAGTTCTGATCGGGACTCTCATATCCGGGAAAAGCTCTCCTTCCGAGGCCGAACTCCTTGGCCGGTGGGGATGCTCGGGAGACCGGCTGGTATTCATGGCCCGGAGCGGTCCGGAGCCGGATATAAAAGATGTCGATTCGCACCTGAAGGCGATGGGAGCGACAGAAAGCAACTGCGTGCTCACTTTCTCGCAAGACCATAAGGCAAGCCTCAGACTAGGAGACAAATCGTTCGGATTCAGCTGGACCCTGGATGCCAGGACGCACGAATTCAAGGCAACGGCAGGCCCATTCAGCATCACCGGATACCTCGTCCGTGAAGGGAACAAGCTGATCCTTGCCTACAGCAGGAAGGATCTCTTCACCATAATGCGTTTCCTCTGCACTCCGTCAGGACGCAAGCATATCTCTCCGCTCGGAAATCTTCTGGACTCGACGGAAGGGCTCTCCATCGCGATGGATTTCACCAGGCAATGATACAAGCATCATAATACAAAGTCAGAGTTCACGGACTAAAGTCTATCTGAACATGAGATAAACAGTTAAAAAAACATATTTCCGACACCGACAATTTCACAACTCTACTTTTTCGTGTGATTTATTGGATGATTTATTGTAATTTCGCCAACAACAAACACTTACACACACAAACATGTACGTAGCACCTTCAATAAAAATAGTCACAGTATCCCCGACGAATATTGTGTGCCAGAGCGAAGGCTCCACGAAGATCAATAATTATTACGAAGACGATTTTGACTGGACAGAATGAAAAAGCATATCCTTCCCCTCCTGGCCGCCCTCGCGCTGCCCTTTGCCTGCACTGTAGTTGAAGATCCCGGCGTAACCGAGGACCTTGCAGACAGCACAACAACATCCCTCGTCATTTCCGCCAACCCCTCTGGCATAACGAAAGCCGTTCTAAATGAAGACAACAGCGTCTCTTTCGTGGACGGTGACGCCATCTCGGTGTTTGGCTGTCAGATTCTTGAAGAATATGGAATCAGAGAATACGAAGAGCCGTCCAAGTTCTCCACCAGCCGCATCTATGCCGACGGCTCGGCTGATTTCGAGGGCCAAGTCGGTTCAACAGACGGCCCCATGCCGGTGATGTATCCGTATCAGGATGGCGCGAAGATCGTTAAGTACAACAAGGTCAATAGGTTGGAATTCACCATCCCTGTAGTACAGGAGGCCGTTCCCGGCAGCTACGACCCGGCCGCCGCCATCAGCCTCGGCATGGCTGAAATGAGCGGGGATGGCACCGCCAGCGCATCGCTCGACAACGCCTGCACCCTGATCAAATTCACCGTTCCTTTTGGAGAATACGGGAAAGTGACTCTGAACGCTACCACCGGGATATGCGGGGCCTGCTACGCAAATGTAAGCAGCGATGCGATCGGCAACATCGTCCTCTCGGGGATGGATACGGAAGTGTCGGAAATCGTCAGCCTCGAGGGCGATATCACCGGCGGCAACGTCTATTTTATCGCTGTGGCTCCGGGCGAATATCCGGATGGCTTTTCCATCAGACTGTACGACAAGAAAGACGAGCTCGCCGGAGAGAAGACCACGGCCAAATCCGTGACATTCAAGAAGGGGCGCATTCTCAATTTAGGGGCCCTGCCGACCATCTCGCCGACATGGGCCGGCGACGGCACGAAAGACAGGCCATACGAAATTGCGTCATCCGCCCACCTCAAGTTGCTCGCCCAGGCCTTCTCCCTCAGGGAAACGGCCAAACAGTATGAAGGCAAATATTTCAAGCAGACCACGGATATCAACATGGACGGCGAGGCCATCACAATTGGCAATTATTCCGACCGGTACCAGGACACCACGCCGTCCTGGCAGGTTCCTACCGCATTCAATGCCCACTATGACGGTGGCGGGTACACGATCTCGAACTACAAGCTCAAGTTCATCAATTACAGATTGGACTCCCACTACCTGGCCGGACTTTTCAACATCGTCTCCAACGCCACCATCGAAAATCTGAACTTAAGGCCGGCAAAACAGGAAAGCGGGTTTCTGATTGACGGACTCACTTCTACGGCCAATTACTATTATATCGGACTGCTGGCCGGAGAGATTGATGGTGAGTGCACTATATCGAACTGCCACGTGCTTCCTGACAGCTATACTGTATCGGCCTATGCAGGTTCAAGCTTCGACCCTTCACAGACCGTCGTATTAGGCGGCCTCGTGGGCAGAACGATTGCGCACGGAGGGAGAAGCGTCAAATTATTGAACTGCACCAACGCAGCCAACCTCACGATAGAAGGAGGCGTGCACCAGAATGTCGCCGGCGGCCTCATCGGCACAAATTATGGCGGATATCATTACCAGTACATCGACCGCTGCCGTAACAAAGGAAATATCACTGTCATTTCCACTAAGGAAAAATCCGGGCCGGAGGTCTTTGCCGGCGGTATCATAGGCCGGATTACGGATGATGGCAGCGATGTCGTGTTCCGAATCTCAAATTGTGTCAACGAAGGCAAGATCACCGCAACGAACAAATATGCGGACGATGCCTGCGCAGGCGGAATCGCCGGCAGCAACAACTCCGACGGTTGGTATGACTTGGGAGGATCGGTCGATCCATGGGTTTACAACTGCCTGAACAAGGGCGACATCCATGCCGGGTGCCTCGACGGCATGACGACCGTCGGCTATGACGCGTATGCCGGCGGTATTTTCGGATACTGTTTTGACTACGACACCCGTCTGGCCCTGTGCGTCAACGTTGGCCACATCACCGCCACAGGCGCTCCCATGGTTGGCCCTATCTGTGGTACGAGAGGTACCCATCTGTGGTGCTTCTGGCTTGATGCAGATGAGTTTGAGGGTTTCGTTTACTATGAGTACACCAATTGCCATGCATGCACCGGCTTCATCAAGGGAAGCGGCGACAATGCCGGCACTCCGGAATACGTCAGGCTGCACGGCAAGGCAAATGATAGCGAGAGCGGCCTCATCTGGGAAAAGACCGACTGGAGCCAGGCGCAGTGGGCCTCCGCCGCACAATGGACGGGCTCGTCGAACTCGAACTGGGACGACGAATCCACATATGAAAACACCCTGGATCTGGTCTTCTGAAAACTCCCGCGTCTGCGGAAGGTCTGCATTTTTGCCGCCGAGGATCCTCGGCATATTTTTGTAAATAACTGGATTACAATCAATTATAATTCACCAGTGCGGAAGGTCCTAAGGTAAAATGCCGACCTTCCGCACTTTTGTCAAGCAAAAGTCCGCATATTGTGTCTATTCTCAATCCTACGTCCTCTGGTCTGTCTACCAGCAATTGACCATGATTCATTCCGGAGAACACTTCAATGTGTGCCGTTGGATCGAGACGTAAAAGATGAGTAACCTGTGGTTTCGCTACAAACGATTCTTTTGTCCCATACCAAAAGTGAAGATCGGTATTTCCAACTGACTCCAGCTTATGTGTATAGATGTCTTTGTACCCGTCTAATATTGCTCCGCTTTTACCATAAGGCCATACTTTCCTACATTCGTCGAGAAGAACATCAAAATAGTGCGAGTGAAACACCATTTTCCAGAATCCTGTACAATGGTAACATGTCCACACATTGAAGCATTGATAGTATCGCAGAAGTCCGACACTCCATCTCGGCAAAGGGAGCAAAGGTGCTGCATCCAATATGGCATGATGAATGGAAATTTCATCTCGTTCCAGCATCCTTGACAAAATCTTGCCTCCCATCGAAAGACCATATGCACAATCCAGATGCCCGCACAAATTTTCCTTGACATACGCGATTGCCTGCCCCGCCTGATCGTCTATACTGGTAAATCTGGTGTATTTTCCAAGTATAAATCCGTCCACCTCTGCCGTTAATATATAATACTTCTCCCTTAGAAGGTCAATCAGAGGAAGAAATAATTCATACGAAACTCCCAGCCCGGGAAGCAAGAGCAAACTCGGTTTTTCTTTATTTCCGTAAGTATGGATAATCATTCCGCTATGATCAATAAGTTCGCATAATGCAATTTTTCGGGATGAAGTTAGCAATTAATCATCAAACTCGGAGAGTTCTCGGATGGTCTGCAATAAAGATTCTTTCTCTCTGGAGCCGCAAGACGTGTATGGTTTAGGTGGCTGAAGCATATTTGTCTTTCCCTTCAGTGAAATAATCCTGCCGCCAAGACGAATTGCGGAAAGGGTCAGAAGCGGAAACTCAGCCCTCCGGAGAATGAGAAGAGCCATCGGAGGACCTGCGAGCTGTCTTTGGTGCCGGTGGCCATCGTGTTGCCGTATGATCTATGCCAGACATAGTTTTTCGTCAGGTTGTAGTGGAAGGCCGGCATGAGCTTGATGTCGAAGCGCCAGATGCTGTAGTTCAGGCAGACACCGGCATCGAGAGAGAGTGAGAGCCGATCCGGGCGTTCGACCCATTCCTTCTCCCAGAAGCCACCCGAGTGCCATATCGTGCTTTCAGAAGAAGAATCTCCGACTATGAACCCGGGAGTTATGCCTGCCGAGAATTCGGCATTGCTGATCAAGTTTACAAGAAACACCGCCAACAACTCGCCGAACGGTTCTTCGTCATAATAATTGTCCTGAAGATACGTGTGCGCCCCATCCAGACCGGTTACGAACCGGTCTCCCAATTCCCTGGACCTGGTCTTGAACGCGAATGCCACAGGGATCCCGACCACATTGTCCAGTTCTGCGACACTCGGGGAATATTGGACCCCTGTCCGGAAACCGAGCCCGTTGTAGTAAAAGTGGCCGTACGTCAATCCCACCGTTGCATCGCTCCCGACTCCGTCATACATCGGGACGTTGACTCCCACGGTAAACCCCAGGTCTTCATTGAAAGCCCTGGGCCGAGTCTGCCGGACCGCGCCGCCTCGCGAGCCATAAGGCACCTGGGCGAAGGCCGTCGCTGCAGAGAAAAGAATTGCTGCAATTATGGATATGGCTCTATTCATGAGAAAGTAGGTTAAGCGCATTAGATGAAGGGATAAGTCGCGGTTGTCATCCTGAGGCTGTCCATGAAGCCTTTGCTTTCTACAGCGGAGTCCCTTCCCTAGACAAAGTTAGCAAATTTCCTAAAATGTCGTACTATTGCGAATTCCTGCTTCACGAGGCTGCGCTGCTGGCAGAAGGGCGCAAAAGTTATGCCCGTCGCTCCGCTCGGGAATGCGCCCTTCTGCCACAGCTCCGCCTCTGTTTCGCCGTTGACAAAACAGCGACATCCAGATATGAGGTAAATTATTTCTCGTAATCAGCAACCCCCAATATACGGCCTGAGAGGCCACTCTCTGATTACGAGATCAGTTTTACTGCAAACCTCGTCGGTCCGCAAATCCGGCTTCACGAGGCTATGCAGCGGCAGCAGCTTGCCTCTGAGAGGACTACGCTCACTGCGTTCGCTCCGGCCCCTCCCATCGTCATCTGCGCCATCGCTGCGCGATAACTTGCTGCCGACGGGCCCCTCCCTCTGTAATTATTTCTGGTGGACGTGTCCCCCTTACCCGCCGCTATCGCGGCTACCCCCTGCGGCTCCCGAGTTACCGACATCGCAGAGCTTCATCGACCTACCTGTTCGACTGCAACTGCATTGCTCTGCTCCGTCCCGCTCTCCGCCGGCGCTCTGAGGAGCGCCATCT
>JAZQNI010000085.1:0-41853 GCA_045627265.1 Candidatus Cryptobacteroides sp. | reverse complement strand
CTCTTCGACCTCATCGGTGAAGCCAAGAGGAATGAGCCGGAGAATGCTTCCCTCTATTATGTAGAAGGCAACATCAACAAGGAGCTCGGCAAGATCGACGATGCAATCGCATCATACCGCAAGTGCGCCGAAATCAATCCTAACTATGAGTTCGGATACATCGGAGAAGGCATTCTCTTCTACAACAGAGCCATCGAGGTCCAGGATCTCGCTTCCAAGGAAATGGATGACGCGAAGTGGGAAGTTCTTGCAAAGGAATTCGAGACCTGTCTGAAGAGCTGCATCACTCCGTTCGAGAAGGGTTTCGAAATCACGAAGGATGACGCCTTGAAGGTCAACATCGCCGAATACCTCAAGAACGCTTGCTACCGTTTCCAGAGCGAGGATGACAACTACAAGGCAGCATATGAGAAATATGCTCAGATCGTAGCTAACGGCACAGCCAAATAGTTAATCAACACATAATGACAAAGAGAGGATGGCCTGAAGACCATCCTCTCTTTGTTTTTCGAAATTATGTTCAAGCTGTTAGCTTCTCCAGGGAGAGCTTGATGAGGCCGTCGACCAGCGGCTTGTAATCCGTATTGGCGTCCTTGTGGTAGCGATGCGCAATGGCGCAGCATACAGTGGCGGCATTGTGTCCGAGCTTGGCCGCAAAACCGGCGATGGCCGAACTCTCCATCTCGATGTTGGTGATCTTGTACCCGCCGAACTCGAACGACTCGAAATCCTCAAGCAAGGTCGGCATCGAAAGTGCCTGACGGACGACACGTCCCTGAGGGCCATAGAAACCTGGAGCGGAAACAGTCATGCCTTTGACAGTGCAATCAGCGAACTTTTCGATAAGCTTTGAAGAGGCGCGTACAAAATAAGGATCAGGAAGATGCTTTCCCCACTTCATATGTTTCTTGAATGCCTCCTCAAAATCAGGCAGAACAACGCTGTCGCGGTCGGAATACCAGTTCAGGAGTCCATCGCAGCCGATGGAGACATGGGAGAAAATATAAGAGCCGAGAGGTATCTCCGGCTGGATTGCGCCACAAGTACCGATCCTCAGGATATCAAGTGTACGATGCTCCGGCTTGACTTCACGTGTAGCAAAGTCGACATTCGCCAAAGCATCGAGCTCGGTCATGACGATATCGATGTTGTCCGTGCCGATTCCAGTGGAAAGCACGGTCACACGCACACCGTTGAACCGGCCGGTGATGGAGACGAACTCCCGGGAAGCATTACGGCATTCGATGTCGGTAAGATAAGGGACAAACATTTCCACGCGGCCGGGATCTCCTACAAGTATAACCTTGTCGGCCAGTTGCTCCGGCTTGACATGAAGATGGAAAACAGATCCATCCTGGTTGATTATCAATTCTGATTCAGCGATTCTCATTTCGGTTATGTTTTATGTGTTATTTCTTTCTAGAGCGAAGGCGGCTGTAGCTCTGAACCATAAGCTGGTCCGCCATTATACCGCGTACCGCAAGGACATCCAGGATGGCTGCGACAAGCGGAAATACGGCGTTGAACTTGAACACGATACCGTCCGGGGCACGGAAATAGTCCACTGCGAGCCATATCTGGAAGCCGATAAGAAGAAGAGCGGCGATCATGGCTACTCGCATCTGCAGAGGTCTGTACTTGAACAGCACGAGCGCGAGCAGGTTGGCCGAAAGGATGGATATCATGAGGCACAGGTACGGAAGTTTCTCAGAATACTCGATGGTGGCCGTTTCTCCGGCCACACCGACGGCCACAGCCATGGTGCTGAAGAAAAGAGAAATGATCAATCCTGTGGAAATTGCCAAATAAAGTGTCTGTATTCTCTGCCACATATCTTCTGAAAGTTTATGTTTGAAGTTTTGTCAACGTGAATTGAAGGAAGCGAGGACATTCTCCTCGTATGTCTTGGATATAGGGATAGGCTCCAGGCCCTCAAGTCCCAGGTCGAGCACATAACCGTCTTTTTCCTTGGTCAGAATCCTGACCCTGGAGAGGTTCACGATATATTTCCTGTGGCACCTGACAAGGTTGCTGTCCCGGAAGCTGTCCTCCACCGTCTTGAGACGGCATCTGAGCATATACTGTTTGAGCGCCCCACGGCTGTCCATGTACCACACTTTGATGTAATTGTCATCGGACTCTATGTAATAGAGGTTGGAAGCATTCACGGACAGCTTGAGCACGCCATTGTTGTCAAAAAGAGTTATCTTCTGCTCTTCGTGCTGCGGAAGGTCCTCGTCCGACACAACATTGCCATAGTTGATCATACGGATAGTGTTGTCCTTGTCCTGGATAGCGAAATACATGCCTGCCACCAGATAAGGGATGCCCAGAGAAAGGATGCAATACACAAATGCATTCAAGAAAATCTGGGACACCGGCTGTTCGGTCGTCACGAGGCCGGCGACACTGCCTTCATACGTAAGAGCGGCATACAGTGCGCTGATGATGACCACTTCACCGACATTCCACATCAGGTAGTGATGGAAAAGCATTTCCGCCCGGCTTCTTGAATCATACATCAACTTGCGGCTCAGGCTGAGGATGCCTATGGCGATGAGGTAGAATATCACAGAATAGCTCACGGCATCCGAAAGGTCCAGTTCGAACCACGGATTATGGACATACGGAATGCTGGCAAAAAGGAAGAACAACGAAAAAAGGGCGGCAAATGTGACTGTCGCCAAAAGCTGGTACTTGCCTAGCAGATAATCCGGTACTTTGTCGAACAAAGATATCATCAGCTGTCCTTTCCTGTTGCAGTAGTTTACAAATATATTAAAAAATTACTAAATTTGCCTCAAACAGAACGAACATGGCAAAGAGAGTTGTAGTCACCGGAATGGGAGTTGTGACCCCTGTAGGAAACGATGTTCCTTCTTTCTGGAACAATATCACAAACGGAGTATGCGGTATAGATTTCATAACTGACTTCCCTACGGAGGGGCTTCCAGTCAAGATCGGAGGCAAGCTTAAGGATTTCGATCCGCTCCAGTACGGAATGGACAAGCCGTTCGTGCGCAAGCAGGACCCGTTCACCATCTTCGCGATGGCGGCTTCATATCAGGCCATGAATGACTCCGGGCTCAATGCTGCAGAAGGCGAAGGCCAGAACATCGACCCGTTCCGCCTCGGAGTATATGTCAGTTCGGGAATCGGCGGTTTCTCCACCATATACAGGGAAGTCGGCAAGATGATCGAAGACCCTACAGGACAGTGGATATCCCCGCTCTTCGTACCAACCATGATTTCCAACATGGCGGCCGGACAAGTGGCGATCAAATACCACGCGGAGGGTCCATGCATCGACATCGTGACCGCCTGCGCCACTTCCACCCATTCAATCGGAGAAGCGTACAGGTCTATCAAGCACGGTTATGCTGACGCCATCATCGCGGGCGGTACAGACCACTGCACCATCCCTATCGGCATCGCAGGATTCGCCAATGCGAAGGCCCTCACGCGTGCAGAAGACCCTGCGCATGCTTGTCTGCCGTTCAACGCCGACAGAGGCGGATTCGTGATGGCGGACGGAGCCGCAGTGCTCGTCCTCGAGGAGTATGAGCACGCTGTCAACCGTGGAGCGCACATCTATGCCGAGCTCGTCGGATACGGCAACACCTGCGACGCATATCACGCTACGGCACCGAGACCGGACGGCACAACCCAGGCAAGGTGCATCACACTTGCGCTCGAGGAGTCCGCATTCGATGCGGAAAAGGACTGCGTCTACATCAATGCGCACGGCACCGGCACCCACCTCAACGACGTGGCGGAAACTCAGGCATACAAGATGGCGTTCGGCGATTTCGCCTACAAATGTCACATCAGCTCGACCAAATCCATGCATGGACACATGTTCGGTGCGACAGGTGCAACCGAGGCTGTAGCCACCATCAAGGCTCTGGAGACCGGAATCATACCGCCAACCATCAATCTCGACAACCCAGATCCGGAGTGCGACCTCGACTATACACCGAACAAAGCCGCCAAAGCCGAACTCACACTCGGCTTAAGCGACAATTTCGGTTTCGGCGGGCATAACGCCTGCATCGCCTTTAGAAAAATCTGATTATTCGCCGGCTTCCTTGAGGCGCTCGGCATTCTCCGCTATTGTCAGCTGATCGATACACTCCTGAATGGCTCCATCCATGAATACGGGGAGATTGTACATCGACCAGTTGATACGGTGGTCGGTGACACGGCCCTGAGGATAGTTGTAGGTACGGATCTTGGCGGAACGGTCGCCTGTTGAGACCATGGTCTTGCGCTTGGCGGGAATGCCATCCAGATATTTCTGGTGCTCCATATTGTACAGACGGGTACGGAGTTCCTCCATCGCACGGTCGAGATTCTTGAGCTGGGAACGCTCTTCCTGGCACTGGACCACGATGCCGGAAGGTATATGGGTCAGACGAACGGCGGAATAAGTCGTATTGACTCCCTGTCCTCCAGGACCTGAAGAGCAGAAAAGATCCTTGCGGATATCGTTCGGATCCAGCTCGATATCAAACTCTCCAGCCTCCGGGAATATCGCCACGGATGCGGCCGATGTCTGAATCCTGCCCTGGGTTTCAGTCTGAGGAACACGCTGCACACGATGCACGCCGGACTCATACTTCATGACTCCATACACACCATCGTTGCCGGACAGCTTGAATACAATCTGCTTGTAGCCGCCTGCAGTTCCAGGTGCCTGATCGGTGATCTCGAGCTTCCACCCGCGCGCCTCGGCATACTTGGAATACATGCGGAACAAGTCCCCTGCAAATATGGCAGCCTCATCACCTCCGGTGCCGCCACGGATCTCGACCATGGCGTTCTTGGCATCATCAGGATCGGCCGGGATGAGCAGAAGCTTGATATTCTGCTCCATGTCAGGGATCTTCGGCTCGATCTCGTTGAGTTCCTCCCTGGCCATTTCCCTGAGCTCATCATCCTTCTCGTTGACCAGGATATCCTTGGCCGCGGCAATGTCATCGAGCATCTTCTTATACTCGTGACCAGCCTTGATGATAGGCTCCAGCTCCTTGTAATCCTTGTTGAGCTGCACGTATTTCTTCATATCCGACATCACTTCAGGGCTGGCAAGCTGATCCTGAAGGGACTGGAACTTGTCCTGAAGCGAAAGGACTTTCTCAAGTATTGTATTCTCTGCCATATACGGTAGGTTAATCTATTTTCTTCAAATAACAACGGCGTCTCATGAAGAGCTCATGGTCGTAACTGCTCCAGAGGTTCACAGCGCTGTTCGTCTCGATCTGCGGGTTGGTGATGGCCCACTTGTTTCCGACTTTCCTGGCCTTCGACGCCATCTCGACATAATAAACGGAGGATATCCCCTTGTTCTGCCACTCCGGCGCCGCGCCGTTGAGCATGAGGTCGGTGGTTTCGAAGTCATTCATTGCCTTCAGGAGATGGATCCATCCGAACGGGAACAGACGTCCCTTTGCCTTCTGCAGGGCCTTGGAGATGCTCGGGAACGATATGCCGAACGCAGCAATGTTCTCATCCTCATCGAAAAGGATGCAGCTGACCTTGTCGGAAATGAACGGGATGGACGACTTGGCCTCTTCCTGAATCTCCTCGTCAGTGAACGGCACGAAGTTGTACACCGAGGTGGAGAAACTCTCGTTATAGACCTTGAAGAAATCACGGACCATCGCCGTATCCTTCTTCAACTTGTCTATGCTCCCTGAATGGACCTTGTATCTCTCCTTCACTATCTTGGCCACACGTTCGGTCTTCTCCGGCAGCTGGCAGTCCGCGACCACCTTGTACTGCACCCAGTCGCACTCCTTCTCGAAGCCCAGAGCTTCGACGAGTTCATTGTAGTACGGATAGTTATAGATGCAGTTGAATGGAGGTATGTTGTCGAAGCCTTCGACAAGCATTCCCTGTTTACCAAGGGTGTTGTAGTACAACGGCCCATGGATTTCCGTCATGCCCTGCTCCTTCGCCCAAGCCTCCGCAGTCGAAATCAGCAGCCGCGCGACCTCCAGGTCATTGATGGTGTCGAACCATCCGAATCGTGCCCTCTTGGTCTTGTATCGCTCATTATAACGGGGATTGATCATGCCGCAGATGCGTCCGACAACCTTGGAGCCATCGAGGACAAGCCACATCTTCCGGCTGCAATAAGACAGCGTGGAAACCTTTGTCAAAGAACTTACCTGATCTGAATGCAATGCAGGGACATACTGAGGGCAGGACTTGTAGAGTTCATCTGGGAATTTGATGAACTTCATGAGTTCCCTCCGGGTTGTCACCTCTTTTACTATATAGGCCATGGTTCTGTTTTCAGTACACAAAAACCGGACTTTCCGGTTCAATCATGCAAATTTAGTAAAAATCATTGGATTTCCGCAATCTGCTGGATGGCGGCTTGCGCGCACACGCAGCCGAACACGGCAGGAAGGTAAGATATTGTGCCAACCTGCGACTTTTTGTTTCGACTCTCCTCCACCACTACCGAATCCCGTCGCGGCAGTTCCGCCGAAAACACAGCAAGGAACCCGCTGTTTATGCCCAGGCGATGCAGGCGCTTGCGCAGGGCATGCGCCAAGGGGCACTGATACGTCTTCGAGATATCGGCGACCCTCACGGCCGTAGCATCGAACTTGGCACCCGACCCCATCGAGCTGACAAGCTTGAGGCCGTGCGCCATGCAGTATTGGATAAGCGCAATCTTGGGCGAAAGAGTGTCTATGGCATCCACGACCACGTCCGGTGCGACAGGGTCAAGCAATGCTGCAACGTTCTTCTCTTCGAGATAGTCTTCGATGATGGAGATGTCGAGTCCCGGATTGATATCGAGGAGCCTGTCCCGCAAGACCGTGCACTTCTTCCTTCCGAGAGTCGAGTGGAGGGCCAGAAGCTGACGGTTCAGATTAGTTTCCGAAACCTCGTCATTGTCGATTATGGTCAGGTGTCCGGCTCCAGCGCGGACCAGCATTTCGGCCGCATACGCACCGACGCCGCCGACTCCGACAACAAGGAACCTGGCATCCTGCAGACGCTGCATGCTCTCGTCACCGAGGAGCATCCTGGTACGGTCGGTCCACATGCTACAATCCTTTCGCCTTGCCTTCGTCCCAGATGGCATCCATCTCCGCAAGTGTCATGTCGGAGAGCCGGCGTCCCTTCTTGAGGGTGTTCTCCTCAAGGTAGGTGAACCTCCTGCGGAACTTAGAGCATGTCCGGCTGAGAGCCGCCTCCGGATCGACGCCATACAGACGCGAAGCGTTGATCACGGCAAACATCAGATCGCCGAATTCTTCCTCCATATGGTCCTGATCATGTTCGTCGCATGCCTCGAGCACCTCACCGAGCTCCTCGCGGACCTTGTCCCAAACATCTTCCTTCTGCTCCCAGTCGAATCCGCATCCACGAGCTTTCTCCTGCATGGAAAGGGCCTTGAGAAGCGCCGGCATGGAATCAGGTATGCCCGACATCACCGTCTTGTTGCCATCTTTCTCCTTCGCCTTGACGAGTTCCCATGTGTCGGCGATCTCCTTGGCGGTCAAGCTGCGGCCGTCACCTCCGAAAACGTGCGGATGGCGGAAGATCATCTTCTCACAGATCTTGGAAATGCTGTCAGCAATATCGAACTCTCCCCGCTCCTGAGCGATCCTGGCATAGAACACCATATGGTACATCAAGTCGCCTATTTCCTTGGCGGTGGCATTGGAATCCTTCTTGAGGATGGCATCGCTCAGTTCATAAACTTCCTCCTCGGTCATCGGCCTGATGGACTCCATCGTCTGAGCCGCATTCCATGGGCACTTCTCACGGAGCTGGTCCATGATGTCAAGGAGCCGTCCGAACTGCTCCAGCTTCTCTTCCTTTGTATGCATCGATAAATTTTCTAATTTTGTACAAATTTATAAAAACAAGTTCTAATTGTAAACACCATGACAGAACTCCCTTTCGTTTCCGCAGACGAAGCTGTGAGCCACATCCAGCCGCATAGTCACATACACCTCAGCAGCGTGGCGAGCGTACCGCATGCGCTCATCAAGGCACTCTGCCGCAGGGCGGACGCCGGAGACATCAGCGACCTGCATTTCCACCATTTCCATACGGAAGGAGACGCTCCGTATTCCGATCCGAAATATGAAGGAATATTCTTCGAACAGGGATTCTTCGTGGGACCCAACGTGCGGGCGAACGTTAACAGCGGATACGCCGACTATCTCCCCGTGCATCTCGGCGAAAGCCAGAAACTGTACAGAGAAGGGATCATCAAGCTCGGAGCGGCACTGGTGCAGGTTTCTCTTCCGGATGCAAACGGGTACGTATCCCTCGGCACCTCGGTCGACTGCTCTGTGGCGGCCATAGAGAGCGCCGACCTCAGGATAGCAGTAGTGAACAGACATGTACCGTTTGCACACGGCGATCTCATCCACATCAGCAGCTTCGACTATCTGGTGGAGGACGACACTCCGCTGATTACCAAGGATTTCGCAGAGCCGACGCCGACCGAAGTGCTGATAGGCAAGAACTGCGCAGAGCTAGTGGAGGACGGAGACTGCATCCAGATGGGCATCGGTGCGTTGCCTAACGCACTTGCAGCCCAGCTCGGCAACCACCAGAATCTCGGTCTGCACACGGAAATGTTTGCTGACGGATTGTTGCGCCTTATCAAAAAAGGCGTTATCAACGGACGCTGCAAGGCTATCGATACTGGCAAGGTAGTTGCCTCGTTCTTGCTCGGAAGTCAGGAAGTCTATGACTTCATCAATGACAATCCGGATGTCCTGATGAAGGACATCAAGTACACCAACGACCCGTGGGTCATCGCGCAGAACCCGCATATGAAGGCGATCAACTCCGCAACGGAAATCGACCTCACCGGTCAGATAAGCGCCGATTCCATCGGCACACGCATCTTCTCCGGCACCGGAGGACAGCTGGAATTCGTCAAAGGCGCCACAATGTCACGTGGAGGCAAGTCCATCACAGCATTCGCGTCCAGGACCAACAAGGGGAAGAACAAGATCGTGGCCGAGCTCAACCCTGGCGGAGGTGTCGTCACACCTAGGGCAGACGCGCACTGGATCGTTACGGAATACGGCGCAGTGGACCTCTATGGCAAGTCTCTGCAGGAGCGCGCTAAACTACTCATCGGCATAGCCCATCCGGACGACAGGGAAATGCTCGAACGACAGGCATTCGAGCGCTTCGGAGCGCATTTCCTGCATTTCTCAGTATAGCACCTAAGGTTCGCTTGTAAAAAAAGAGAAGTGGACCCTTCCGTAAGTCTTTTCCTTGACAAAAGCAGGATGGGTCTTGAAAGAGTGTTCGTCCCCGTGCTCGAGTATCAGGTATCTGTCCGGATGAAGTATGCCGGCACCTAGCACCTTGTCCGGGATAGATTCGAGATCGTCCAGGGCATAAGGAGGATCAGCGAACACTATGTCGAACTTTTCGTGGCAGATAGGCAGGAAGTCGAACACGTTGTCCCTGACCATTGTCACATTGTCAAGCCCCAGCCTGGCGGCCTCGGTCTTGATGAAGGAAGCGTTCTCCCTGGCCATCTCGACGCAATAGACTCTCCTGGCCCCTCGAGAAGCAAATTCGAAAGCGATTGCTCCCGTCCCCCCGAAAAGGTCAAGGACCTGCAGCCCGTCGAACTCATACTCGTTGTCCAGAACATTGAAGAGTCCCTCCTTCGCGAAATCGGTGGTAGGCCTGGCCTTGTACCCATACGGAGGCTGGATCTGCTTTCCTTTCAATCTTCCGCCTATTATCCTCATATCCTCTCGACACTTTTGAAATAACGGTACAAGGACATTTCGTCGGCATCCCCGAGTGGTGACTTCACAGAAATGACAGACACTTCGGGATTCAGTTGAAGAGACTTCATGGCGAAGAAGATATAATACTGCGCCGTGGTGAAGTCAGCAGCCGGATAGACGTTGGCAAGAAGAAGCCTTTCTCCCTGGGCGATGACAAGATTCAGAAAGCCGTCCGAATGCGAGACAAGGATCTTGTTATACTCGGAGCACTTGTCAACATCCTGGAGAAGCCCATAAAGTTCAGGCATGCTTTCGTCCGGTGAGGTATAAACCAAGACCGCCTCCCAGCGCGGAAGCTCCAGAAAGCGTACGGCCTCAGACTCGTCGATGGCGTATAGGTCAGAAAGAATGCACCTTGAGAGCCTTTCCTCGAAATATCGAGACGGCACCAAGGTGCATTTATGTTTTTGAATCATTATACTATTCCCAGTTACCTGCGTTGTTGTTAGGAGCGGTGATGCTGCCTACCTGGAGGCCTTCATACTTGTTCATCGCCCTTCTCTCAGCATCGAGGTTGATTCTGAGCTGATTGTCCATACCCTTGAGGAGTGCCTTGTAAGGGATCTTGGCCTCGAAGAGAGGAACCATGACTCCTGAGACAGTCTTCTCAATCGCGTCCATGATAACAGGCTCACCCTCTGAATATGGGATGAACTTGAGGGAATTGATATCGAAATCCGGTCTTGAAGCGAAAACCGTATCCTTGACATCGATCTTGTTTTCAACAGAGAACACGAGGTTCTTGTCTCCTGCCTCATACATCTTGAGAAGGTCAACAGGCTTGATGCCCTTGTGAGCCTTCTTGACTGCCTCGGTGTGTGCCCATGCGAGGGAGTCATCAGCTGAACCGACCTGCATCACGATGGCCATCTTACCATTCTCGTAGAAATCCTTGAGGGAATCCACAGATGCGGTGAATTTGCCATAAACGCCCTTGTAGGCGACTTCGAGGGTACGGATGTCCTTCAGTTGCTGGATAGCCACGAGCTCACGCTGCGCTTTCTCCTTGTTGAAGTTCACCGGTTTCATAATGCTGTTAACGATGGCAACCACCAGAAGGACGATGATCACCGGGAGTACGAACCAGGTCAAAACCTTTTTAAGAATTCCGTTCATTATCTTGTGTTTTTTGTATTCCAATGTCCGACAAAGTTAGAAAAATGATTTATATAATGCAATATTCTTCGTAAATTTGCCTTTGAATTTAAACGTCTGAACCAGAAGCCGCCCGACATGCACATTGACGACAACAAGCTGACCCAGTTCATCGCCGCGATCGAACGCTCCACGAATATCGGAATCGTCACTCATTCCCGTCCCGACGGGGATGCGGTCGGCAGCAGCCTCGCAATGTCCGGATATATCGAAAGCATCCACGGCGCAGGAAAGAACGTACGGATCCTTCTTGAGAACCGATACCCGGAGACACTCGCGTTCATGGTACCGGCCGAGGTCGCCGGGCGCATCCTTGTCTTCGATGAGAGTCTGGAAGAGGTCAAGGCATTCGTCGGAGCATGCGACCTGCTGATATTCTGCGACTTGAACAGTCCGTCAAGGACCGGTGCCATGCAGTCCGTGTTCGAAGGCTGCACAGCCGAGAAGATACTGGTCGACCATCATCTTGATCCTGACCAGAAGACATTCGGACTGATTTTTTCAGAAATCGAGATATCATCTGCCAGCGAACTGACATACCACATCATCGAAGCCGCCTGCGCGAAGACCGGAGCCGTACTGCCGGAGCGATGCCTGAATCCGCTGATGACCGGAATCACAACCGACACCAACAATTTCGCGAATTCAGTGTACAGCAGCACCCTGACTGCGGTCTCAGCCCTCCTTGAGAAAGGAGCTGACCGGGATTCCATCCTCGAACATCTGTATAACGAATATCCGGAAAGGCGCGTACGGCTGATGGGAAAGCTTCTCGGCCAGGACCTCAAGATCACGGACAAAGGTGTAGCATACATCATACTCGATGCTCAGACCACGGCCGAATACGGCATACTGCAGGGTGAAACCGAAGGGTTCGTCAACATTCCGCTGTCCATCGACCGTGTCAGGATGAGTTTCTTCCTCCGGGAGGACAACGGTGCGTTCAGAGTCTCCATACGCTCGAAGAAAGGAGTTTCCGCCAACAGGATGGCCAGGGAGCATTTCAACGGCGGAGGTCATGAGCAGGCCGCGGGTGGCAAACTGCCTTTGGGGCAGGACATCCGTAATGCCGAAGATGCCGCCGCATACATCATCAAAGCATCAAACGAATTTTTCGGCAATGAATAAGATATCGACCATCATAGCCTTCATGTCCGTAGTTCTGGTTTCCTGCAGCAAATCAGAGCTCGATACCATGTACTCGAACCAGGCCGGGAAAATAGACTCGTTCGTAAACAACCAGACAAGCGCCAATCCCGGATACAGGGTAGCATACAATAAGGGCGTTGTCAGATTGGTGACTTTCGAGGGAGAAGGCGAGCCGCTCTCCTCCACCGGTAAGGTGGCATTCGTCTATGCCGGATACGACTTCACTAATGGGAATATAAGCAATTCCACGCTCTTCGTCACCAATGACCGCAGCATGGCTGAAAACGCCAAACTTGTACTTTCGGACGATTCCGTATTCGAGACAGCAGAGGCCGACCTTGACGGCAACGACCTCATCGAGGGACTCAGACTTGGCCTGCAGGGAGTAAAGGCCGGCGAAGACTGCTACATACTTTTTACAGGAAAATATGGATTCGGGAAAAGAGGATTCGGCACGATTCCTGCAAATGCCTCTCTGGCATATTATGTCCACATAGTTTCCATCCAAAACGATTAAAAAAGCAAAAGATAAATGACAAGAACCATCAAAACAGCCGTTACGATCGCCACCGTGCTGCTTGCAGCATCCTGCGTGAAGGCTCCAGTATCCGAAAAGAACGAACTATCCAAGAAATATCTTGATGCCTGGGTGTCTGTGAACCACCCTGGAGCGCCGACCACGACTCTCGGATCATACATTCTGTCCGACACTCCTGGAAGCGGGGACCTCATCGGAGATTCGGAGAATTCCCCATTTGTCTACTGCCTGTACGAGTCGACCGACCTTGAAGGCAACGTGCTCAAGACTACAGATGAGGGCATGGCCAAGCAACTCGGTTCTTATGACCAGACCGAGTATTACGGGCCGACAGTGGTGTTCCGAGGAGAAGGCTACATCGACACCGGGATACGCGAGATGATGGAGAGCATGAGGGTTGGAGGCACCAGGACCGCTCTGATCCCCGGGTGGCTCATGAACTACGAGGTTTACGACAGCGCAGAAGAATACTACAAAAACGAGAGCGGCACCGATGCCATCTATACTTTCACCATCCTGGAATCCATTTCCGACATAGTGAAATGGGAGATCGATTCCCTCAAGACATACATGGCGCACAACCATGCAGGCGTGGACAGCACCTCATTCGGATACTATTATATCCAGACGCAGGCCCCAGCCGAAAATGAAGAGTCGGAAGATTCCGATGAAGACAAGTCCGACTCGGATGGCAAAGCCGAAATCAACTACACCGGCCGGCTCCTGAACGGAAGGGTTTTCGACACAACCATCGCCGACACGGCAAAGGTCTATGGTCTGTACAATGAGTCCAAAGACTATGCCCCGGTCGAGGTCAACTTGTCTACAGAGGAGGATGGCATGCCATACTTCTCTTCCGAGGGAGATATGATCACGGGATTCGCCAGATGCATCAAGGGTATGAAGGCCGGCGAGAAGGGTATCTGCGTATTCTATTCCAATCTTGGATACGGGATGCAAGGCAGCGGCGCCAGTATCCCGTCATTCTCCCCTCTCATCTTCGAAGTAGAAATGTTGATTGAAGAAGAAGAAAAAGAAGAATAAAGTCAAGGATGGCAGTTGCAGCACCTACTGAACTGGGTACCAAAAAGATAAGTACCCTTTTGAGAATGTACGCAGTCCCGGGTATCATCGCCCAGACTGCGGCTTCTTTATATAACATGGTCGACAGCATATACATCGGCCATATCAAGGATGTCGGGGCTTATGCAATCTCGGGACTGGCGGTGACATTCCCGCTGATGAACCTCTCGGCGGCTCTCGGAACCCTGGTCGGAGTCGGCGGCATGACGATGATATCCATCTTGCTCGGGCAGAGGAATTATGACAACGCGAACAAGGTGCTGTCGAACATTTTCTCGCTCAACGTCATCATAGGAGCGGTATTCACTCTGTTGACCCTGCTCTTCCTGGACCCGATCCTGATGTTCTTCGGCGCAAGCGGAAACACCCTGCCTTTCGCCAGGGACTACATGTTCATCATACTGATCGGCAACATCATCACGCACCTGTATTTCGGTCTGAACGGAGTGATCAGAGCATGCGGTCATCCGAAAACGGCGATGGGCCTGACGCTCTTCACCGTGATTTCGAACGCGATTCTGGATCCCGTATTCATCTTCGTGCTCGACATGGGCATCAAGGGTGCCGCACTGGCCACAATCCTGTGCCAGGCCATGGCATTGTGCTACTCGCTCAGATTCTTCCTCAACAAGGAGCGCATCCCTCATTTCCCGAGACCGTTCTTCCAGCTGGACTGGAGAATCGCCAGATCATCCCTGGCCATCGGCGTAGGCCCGTTCCTGATGAACGCGGCTTCATGCCTAGTCAGCCTGTTCATCAACCAGCAGCTCAGGAAATACGGCGGAGACCTGGCCATCGGAGCATACGGCATCGCCAACCGCATCTCGTTCATGTTCATCATGATAGTGATGGGGTTCAACCAGGGAATGCAGCCGATTGCCGGATACAACTATGGAGCCCGGCATTACAGCAGAGTCAAGGAAGTGTTCACGCTGACTGTCAAATGGGCCATCGCCTGCACTACGGTCTGTTTCCTCGTTTCGGAGTTATGCCCTGGACCGGCCGTCAGGTTGTTCACCAACGATCCGGAGTTGCAGGGACTCGCAGTGCGCGGTCTCAAGGTGATGAACATAATGATGCCGCTGGTAGGCTTCGGAATGGTATCCAGCAACTTCTTCCAATGTCTCGGGATGGTGAAGACAGCCGTGTTCCTATCCTTGTCCAGGCAGTTGATATTCCTTCTCCCTGTCGTCTATCTTCTTCCTTTGTGGATCCAGGAGACCGGAGTATGGCTCAGCTTCCCTATTTCAGACACGCTGAACGTATTTGTCTCTATATATTTCATAATACGGCTCTTCAAGAAGTTCAACAAGCTCAACGACGGTGACGAGCCATCCGGCCTCGGGAGCGCAATGAAATAAGATATGGAAGGACACATCATCATCAACATCGGGCGACAGTTCGGAAGCGGGGGCAAAGGAGTCGCTGCAATGCTCGGCAGGAAACTAGACATCCCTGTCTATGACAACGAACTGATTTCCAAGGCTGCGGAAGAGAGTGGCCTGAGCAAGGAGATGTTCGCCAGAAGCGACGAGAAACGCAGCATGTTCAACATCGCAAGCCTCATCGGCGGAAACAAGTACTATTCCGGAGCAAAAGGCTACATCGGAGATAACGAAATCTTCCTGATGCAGAGCGAAACCATACGCAACATCGCCACGCAAGGTTCAGCGATATTCGTCGGGCGCGCATCAGATTATGTCCTGAGGGACATGAAATGCCTTGACGTGTTCCTCTGTGCTCCACTCGAGAACAGGGTCAGACTGGTTTCTGAGCGTGAAGGCCTGAGTGCAGAAGAGGCCAAGCGCTTCATCCTCAAGCAGGAGAAAGCCAGGGCAAATTACTACAACTATCTCACATTCAGCGAAAACTGGGGAGTTGCAGGCAATTATGACCTTTGCCTGGACACAAGCATTCTCGGAATCGAAGGGACTGCGGACTTCATCATCTATTTCGCCAAGAAAAGCGGTTACATCAAATAAAAACGGCATCATGAAAAAGAATGGCAAGACCATACTCTCAGCCATTGCGCTGGCCTGTCTGATCCTCATCGTCGTGGGGGCCAGGCGCCGTCACCACGGCGAGATAGTGAACCTGAATGCCATTCTAACCAATGAATTGTCCGATACAAGCGACCTGCGCGGTCTTGACAAAGCATTGACCACATTCCTCAAGCAATGGGACATCCAGGGAGCATCGCTAGCCATCATGCGCAATGATTCGCTTGTCTATGCAAAAGGGTACGGGTACGCGGATGACGACATCGAAATGGGGCCAGGACACATATTGAGGCTCGCTTCCGTATCCAAGCTGATTACTGCGGTCGGCATAATGGCTCTTCAGGAAGACAACCTCCTGTCGATCGACAACACGGTCTTCCGCGAAGGTGACGTGCTGGCCGAATATGCTGACGCCATCAAGGACAAGCGCTGCTATGACATCACCATCAAGAACCTTTTGATGCACGAGGCTGGTTTCACGACCAGAGCGGGAGACCCTATGTTCTCTACCAGGACCCTGATGATACAGAACAAGTGGGAAGAGGCTCCTGACAGCGACCAGCTCGTCAGGCTGGTGCTCGGCCGAAAACTGGGGTTCAACCCCGGCAGCGGCTCGGATTATTCCAACTTCGGATACCTGCTTCTCACATTGATCATCGAGAAAGTGACAGGGCAGGACTACGAAAGCTGGATGCAGGAGAACGTGCTCGGACCTGCAGGATGTCTGGACATGCATCTTGCGGGCAACTTCTATGAGGACAAAAGGGACAATGAGACCAGATACCATTGCAGCAAGGACCAGAAGCTTGTCGAATGCTTCGACGGCAGCGGCGACATGGTCGAGAGATGCTACGGAGGCAATGACATCACAGCCCTCAAGGGTGCGGGTGCCTGGGTGGCATCGGCAGCTGAACTGGCGCGATTTGTCGCATCCATCGACAACAGAGATGAAGTACCCGACATACTGTCGAAGGGCAGCATCGAACAGATGACAGCCACGACCGACTCAGTTACCTACGGTCTCGGTTGGAACGACATCTCAGATGACGGCATATGGACCAGGACCGGAACGCTTTCAAGTACAAGCGCCTTGATCAAATACTACCCCGACGGGGAATGCTGGATTCTGATCACCAACACCGGTACCTATCGCGGTCCCCATTTCACCAAATACATCTCCACACAGTTCAGGAGATACAGGGAGCAATATTCAGAAAAACTCCCACACCGAGATTTCTTCAGCGGGGAGTTTTAAAAATTCGAGTCAAAAACGTCCTTACTCTGCCTTTGCACCGATTGCCTGGCATGCGGTGATGGCGATCAGCTTGTAGACGTCATCCACTGAGCATCCACGGCTGAGATCGTTGACAGGACGGGCGATACCCTGGAGGATAGGACCGATCGCTTCAGCGTTGCCGAGACGCTGCACGAGTTTGTATGCAATGTTTCCGACCTCAAGGTTAGGGAACACGAGGACATTCGCCTTGCCTGCGATGTCGCTTCCCGGAGCCTTCTTCGCACCTACTGAAGGGACGAGAGCGGCATCCGCCTGGAGTTCTCCGTCAACCTTGAGTGCTGGATCGAGCTGCTTTGCGAGAGCGGTCGCCTCGACCACCTTGTCGACCACTTCGTGCTTTGCCGATCCCTTGGTGGAGAATGAAAGCATCGCCACGCGAGGCTCGGCGAAACCGGCCACGCTCTTGGCTGTCTGGGCTGTGCATACTGCGATCTGGGCAAGCTGCTGGGCGTCAGGAGCCGGAGTGACAGCAACGTCACCGATCACGAGGACACCGTCCTCTCCGTACTGAGGTGTGTTGGTGATCATGAGCATAGCACCGCTGACACAGCTGATGCCAGGAGCGCACTTGATGATCTGGAGAGCCGGACGGAGTGTCTCGCCGGTTGTGGAAAGAGCGCCGCTGATCTGTCCGTCAGCATCCCCGCTCTTGATTATGAGGCAGCCGAAGTACAATGGATCGAGCACGAGTTCGTGTGCTTTCTCGATTGTCATGCCCTTCTTCTGACGAAGTTCGAAAAGAAGCTGCGCGTACTGCTCTGTCTTCTCACTGGTGGCAGGGTCGATGATTGTCGCCTTGTCTATGTTCTTGAGGCCGAGCTTGGCGGCATATGCAAGGATTTCCTCCTTGTTGCCGATAAGGATGATTTCAGCGAGGTCGTCGGCAAGAGCCTTGTCGGCCGCCGTGATGGTGCGCTCCTCCAATGACTCAGGGAGCACGATGCGCTGCTTGTCTGATTTTGCACGCGCGATGATGTTATCGATAAGAGACATATCTTTATTTGTTTATTATTCCATTCCCTGCACGATGTGCATGGTGTCACGCGCGATCACAAGCTCCTCATTGGTATAGATGAGAGCCACCTTGATCTTGGAGTCAGGCAGCGAGATGATGGCGTCGTTCTCGGCGTATGCGTTGGTGTCGGTATCGAACTTGAGGCCCATGTAGGCGAAGTTCTCGCAGATGCGTCTGCGGAGACGAGGGTTGTTCTCCGCGATGCCGGCGGTAAGCACAAGAAGGTCGACACCCTGCATTTCGGCAATGTATGAGCCGATCAGCTTGATGATGTCGTTGAAGAAGATCTTGTGGACAAGCCTTGCACGCTGGTCTCCGTCTGTATCGAGGTCTCTGATCTCACGGTAGTCGGATGTTTTTTCTGACAGTCCGATGAAACCGCTCTTCTTGTTCATTATGTCGGTCATCTCGTCAGGGGTGAGACCTTCTTTCTTCATGATGTAAGGCACAATGTTCGGGTCGATGCTGCCGCATCTGGTACCCATGATCATACCGGCGAGTGGAGTGAATCCCATCGAAGTGTCGAGGCACTTGCCATCCTGCACCGCAGTGATGGAGCTGCCGCCGCCGAGGTGGCAGGTGATGATGCGGGGGTTCTCGATATTGAGTCCGGCGAGCTTGGCAGCCTTGCCGGCCACGAACTGATGGCTGGTGCCATGCGCACCGTACTTGCGGACACGGTACTGGTCATAGTACTTGTATGGAAGGCCGTACATATAGTTGTACGCCGGCATGGACTGGTGGAACGCAGTGTCGAAAGTGACGACCTGAGGCACTGTAGGAAGCACTTTCTGCATGGCGCGGATACCAAGGATATGTGCAGGGTTGTGCAGCGGCGCGAAGTCACAGCATATCTCGATCTTCTGCATCACGTCTTCATCTACGAGGGCGCTGCTTGAGAAGAAATCCGCACCCTGGACGATGCGGTGTCCCACAGCCTCTATGTCATCGAATGACTTGAGGACGCCGGAAACCGGATCGACAAGAGCATTGAGGACAAGCTCCATTCCGACCTTGTGGTCAGGAATAGGCAGAGCCTTGGTCACAGAGTCCTTGCCGGTAGGCTTGTGGATAAGTTTTCCTTCAGGCAGACCGATCTTCTCGACTATGCCCTTGGCCATGAGATCATATACATCATCGCTCTTCATATCAAGGAGTTGATACTTGATCGAAGAGCTGCCGCAATTGATTACAAGAATTATCATATAAGTTTTCTTTTGAGTCTCGCAAAATTAGGGAAATATCATTACTTTAGCAAGAAATATAGGTCGAAGAGATGGATGGTGCGGTAGATATTGCGGCGTTGGCAATTCCATTCGCTTCCGGTGTCGCGGCAGCGGCTGCCGTGTCCGCTTTGTGCCCCGGAAGCATAGTATTCTCAGGGCTATTGCAGCTCGTTTCACTCTATTCCACCGTCGTTCTTGCAACGTGGTGCTGCCTGGACAGCCGTTGTCACACTGCGTGCTATTCTCTGTGTTTCTTCACCCTCGGACTGTTCTGCCATTTTTCGTACAGCCTTTTCGAGTCGGAGGTATGGAGGCCGGACGCGGCGCTGACTGCCTGCGAAAAACTCAAGTCACTGATCCGGAGCATCCATTTTCCCGGGGAGGACACTCCGGGTCTGATACTCGCCTTGATGACCGGCGACAAATCCGAGTTGGGCCGCGGCACGGTGGAATCTTTCCGCAGGAGCGGAGCATCGCACATCCTGGCTCTGTCAGGGCTGCATCTGGGGCTGATCTACAGCATCATAAGGAAGTGCTTGTCTATACTCGGCAATTCCCCGGCTGCACGACGCATACGCTGCGGATCCACGCTTGCGTGTGCAGCTTTCTACACCCTGATGACGGGAGCAGGTGCCTCACTGGTAAGGGCATTCATCTTCATCTGCATCAACGAGCTGGCATCTTTGAGTCCGGGAAGAGTCAAGAAACCGGAAAGGGTGTATCTCGCGAGCCTTACCATACAGCTGGCGCTCAGGCCGACAGTAATATCAAGCGTGGGCTTCCAGCTGTCATATATGGCAATGGCCGGGATCGTGTTCGTGTTTCCGAAGCTCAGGGAATGGTATCCGTCGGCTGGAGGTGCATACGGCCGGATTGACCCGATGTCGAAGATCTGGGAGGCTGCGGCTCTATCCATTTCATGCCAGCTGTTCACGGCTCCACTGTCGTGGATCCACTTCCACAGCTTCCCGAAATACTTTCTATTGACCAATCTGCTGGCGCTCCCGCTGAGTTCGGCGATAATGTCGCTCTCCGCATTCACCCTGGCATTGAGCGCGGCCGGAATATGCCCGCATGCGCTGGTGGTGGCCGACGATTTCTGCGTGAGGATGCTGACTTTCGTGCTCGAAACGATCAGTTCAATGTAGAAAGCCCGAAACCGGATGTGGTCCAGGCCTGTGAAGTGCCGTCCTTGTCGTATATCAGGCAGGCGTCAAGTCCAAGTTCGCGCATCAGAAGCATGGAATCCTTGAAGCCGGCCACCATGCACCAGGTGGCCACGGCATCGGCCGTAGTTGCATCCGGGGCGACGATGGTGGCGCTCAGGAGGTTGTTGCCGGACGGACGGCCCGTGCGTGGGTCGATGGTGTGCGAGTATTTCTTTCCATCAAGGACATAGAACTTGCGGTAGTTGCCGGAGGTAACGATGCCCTGAGCCCCTGAGCCTGAAGAATGCCACACGCCCTGTATGTCTGCACCGGGAGTGTTGTTTCCGTCAACCGGACGGTCGATGCCTATTGCCCATGGATCGCCGTTCTGGTTCAAACCCTCGCAATAAATCTCCCCTATGTCCACCAGCATGTCATGGATGCCCAGAGAATGAAGATAGGCGGCGATGTAGTCGCAGGTAAAGCCCTGCGCAATGGCGTTGAAATTGAGCACAGGAGGCTGTGACGAGCCGTCGAGTAGAAGATCGGCGGCGCACAATGTGCCATCCGGCCGGATCGCGGATGCCATGTCGGCCTTGAGACGTCCCATCCCGGATCTGGACATCGCTTCTGCAACCGTCGCGTCATCCGGCATCTTGTCGGCAGTGAAACCGAAGCCCCAGACGTCGAACAGAGGGCCGGAAGCGACGTCGAATGCTCCGTCGGAAGCCTCATAGAAATGTCTGGAGATCGCATAGACGTCGCAGAGCATCTTGTTCGGCTTGATGGTCTCTCCGGAATTCAGCATGCTCAGCATGGATGATTTGTTGTAGCCAGACAATGTCCTGTCGACCTCGAGAAGAAGGGAATCCACGACCTCCTTGATCTGGTCGGGAGTCTGTCTGACGCCTTTCATGTTGACTTTGACCGTATAGTTGCCACCCTGGGCGAATCCGCTGAAAGCTACATAGCCATCCTTCCCTCCGCAAGACAACACGGAAAGCGACAGGGCCAGAATCGAGAACAATTTCATGAGTGCATCCATAACGGCAAAGTATTTGTACAAAGGTAAAGGATTTTCAATGGAAATTACGATATTTGTATGTTTAACTTTAAGAGAATAATATGACTTTCAGAAGATTCCTGATACTCTCTGCGTCCTTCGCAATGGCCCTTGCCGCAGTTTCCTGCAAAGACAAGGACAAGGACAAAGAGTTTACGTACAACTACTTCAGCGGAACTCCGTCCTTCTCCATGCCTCTGTACGTGGAGCCAGGACAGACCTTCGTGCTTGAGCCAAAGGAGGTGAAGCGCACCGGGGAAGACAGTTCCACTGACGCCACCGGATGTTATTGGAGCTGTTCTGAGTTCAACATACGCGATACCGTACGTCTGGAAGGCTCCGAAGGCAAAGCCACATTCACATTCACCGTTCCGGATGAATTGTGCGCGTTCACCTTGTCCTGCAACATGTTCGCGGATGACTATTATGTCTCCTCATACTCCTGCCAGGCGATAATCATCAGCACGGAAGGAGAGAACAAGACCCTCACCGGCATCGATTTCCCGGAGGGAGCCAAGTCATTTACGGACAGCAGGGACTCGAAGGAGTACATGTACATCAATGCTGGAGGTCTTGATTGGATGGCCGAAAATCTAGCTTTCGAGGGCGCTGGAGCCTCATTCGAAAACTGCCCTGTCATGGACAAGCTGTTCGGCCGGTACTACACCTGGACGGACGCATCCAAGGCCTGTCCTGATGGATGGAGACTGCCATCCAACAAAGAACTGATGGATCTCAACAACGGCTTTCTTGCGGAAGGACTGGCCAGATCCACGGATCCGACGGGCCAGTTTGCAGCCGGTGCCGGCAACCATATGGTCAACGCCTACTTCAACGAAGCAAGGCTCTGGGAATACTGGCCGAACGTGCAGATATGCAACAAGAGCGGTCTCTCGCTGCTTCCTACCGGATATGCGACGCTGATGGACGGAGCCTATCTGTTCTACGATTCACTCAAGTACTGCACATTCTGGACCGCAGACGAGTATGGTTCAGGCCAGGCCTTCTACAGGTCCATATTCGTGAAAGAAGATTACATTTCCGCAGGAGTCGGAGACAAGGATCTGATGGCCATGCCTGTACGCTGCGTCAGGAACGCAGAGTGAGAATTATCTCAGGTCAGTGACCACATAAGAAGAATCAAGAGAGCCGATGTCAAAACTGAATTTGACATCGGTTTTTTCTTCAACCTTGAAGCCGCTGATATGGAAGACAGTCTCCGTGCCGTCTTCGATGACGATTGAGGCTCCACGTGGGGTTGCTCCTTCGACATAGAGAACGACGGAATCGAGACCGGTGCCGGCAATGGACGGCACAAGTCTGAACGCCACAACGTTATGCCCGTCGAAGACAGTGCTCTTCTGGGAAGCCCGCTGGAACGCCTCGCCCAAAGAAGCAAGAAGGACTGCAGGATTTGCCATGTAATCCACTTCATCGGCATCTACAGTCTCGATATACGCCTCCTTGGCTGTCCGGTCAAGAGTCCACCTGGTCTTGCCGTCGCAGATGAATTCCATGCCGTTCCCTGCCACATGGTAGGCATCACCCAGCAGCGTGGCAGTTCCGTTTCCACTCATCGGGACGTCCGAGCGGACTTCGAAAGAGTAGCGGAAAGAAACCGCACCAGAAGAGAGGACTGACGCAATGTCAGAGATCTGACCGGCAGCATTTTCCAGCGTGCAGCAAAGCAACGATATCAGGCAGAAAAAACGTCTCATTTCATATAAGCATTCAATATCTGCTGGAGAGAATCCAAATCCTGTACCAAAACCTCACGAGGCTTGGATCCTTCCTGAGGTCCGACGATTCCCGCGGCCTCCAGCTGGTCCATGACACGGCCGGCCTTGGCATATCCCATGCCGAGACGTCTCTGGAGATCGGAAGTAGAGCCCTTCTGTGTCATTACGACAAGTTTCGCAGCTTCGGCGAAACGTTCGTCGAGATCCTTCATATCGATCATACCGGAGCCGCCCTCCCCTTCTTCAGGTGCCGGATCAGGAAGATAATACGGAGTATTGTATGACTTCTTGTATCCCTGCTGCTCGAAGATATACTGGGTGATGTCGTTGATCTCGTCGTTGCTGATATAACCGCACTGCACACGCTCGCACTCGACACCGGCATAGTAGAGCATATCTCCACGGCCGATGAGTTTTTCGGCTCCAGGCATATCGAGGATGGTCATCGAGTCCATCCTGGAGACCACCCTGAAGGCGATACGCGTCGGGAAATTGGTCTTGATGATACCGGAGATGACATCCACGGAAGGACGTTGTGTGGCGAGAACCACGTGGATACCGGCTGCACGGCCCTTCTGGGCAAGACGGATGATGGAGTTCTGTATGCTCCTTGAAGAAGCCTTGCTCTCCGCCGAACCGCCGATGGACATGGTGAGGTCCGCATACTCGTCGATGATGGTGACAAGATAAGGGAGATATTTATGACCTTCCGTAGGCAGGAGATGGCGGTCCTTGTACTTCTCGTTGTATAGTTTGACATTATTGACCGCGGCGCGGCTCATCAGTTCGTATCTCTCGTCCATTTCAATGCAGAGCGACTTCAGGATACGTTCTGCATCCTTCGCCTTCTTGACTATGGCATTGCTCCGCTCAGACTCTTCATCATTAGAAGGCAGGACAGCCAGATAATGCTTGAGCAATCCGGCATAAGCTGAGAATTCGACCATCTTCGGGTCGATGAAGACCATCTTCAACTCGGATGGATGCTTGGTGAAAAGGAGGGAGGATACGAGCACGTTGAGTCCTACCGACTTTCCCTGCTTAGTAGCACCCGCGATAAGAAGATGCGGAGCATCAGTGAGATCGAACACCTTGACCTTTTGAGTCAGAGTGGCATATCCGATGGCAATAGGCAGTTCTGCCTTGCTGCTGCGGAATTCGTCGTCATTCAGCAATGCCTTCAAAGGAACTATGGACGGAGTATCATTCGCAACTTCGATGCCGACCGAATCGTTCAGAGTCACGATACGTACCCCCTTGGCATTCAACGACATGGCAATATCCTCCTGACGGCCTTTGATGGACGATATCTTGACCCCAGGAGCCGGCGTGACCTTGTACAGGGTGATGGTAGGGCCGACGACGGCCTTGACATCGCTGACCTGGATCTTGTAATTGGCCAGAGAAGCGCGTATCTTGTTGTTGTTCCTGGTAAGTTCCTCGCTGGAAACTTCTTTCTTGGCAGAACTGTGGCTCTCGAGAAGGTCCAGGACAGGCATCTTGTAATCAGGGAGTTCGTCGCGCACATTGATTCTTGGCAACTGCTTCTTCACATCAGTGGAGAGGTCATTGCCGCGTATCACTTCGATATCTTCAGCATTCTCCGAGGTGTCGGCTCCAGCTTCATCTGCTTCTTGTCGAACTGCCACCGCAGGTTTTGCCGCCGGTTCCGAAACGACTACTGGAGCAGGTGCAGGCGATGGGACGGAAGGTGTGACAAAAGGCGCAGGATTCTTGACCTCAGCCGGCTGCATATCGTCATCATCTTCCTCCACGTCATTTGCTTTCGCGCCTAAAGAAACCAGCCAGTTGGAGAAGCGCTCGCTGCATAAGAACAGCCAGCCCACAACCAGCAGGGCGACAAGCAGAAAGGTCATCAACGAGCCGATGAGATTGGTGCTCCATTTGACGATGAACGATCCGCACTGTCCTCCGAGACCGCCGCCGAATGCATTGTCCGCACCGAAAAGACCTGAGAAGTACGCCAGGACAAGGGAAATGACAAATGCACCGGAGATCACGACAGCAGTGGTCTTGAGCAACGAGTAATGCCATTTGTGCAGCAGGATGCGTGAGGAGATTGCAGCGAGTATGACGATCAGGCCGAAAGACCCCAGGCCGAAACACCTGCATATCAGGAAATGTCCGAGCCTGTATCCGCCCTTGCCGGCCGTGTTGTGATAAGGCACATCGAGAGAAAGCATGTCAGGCTCACTGAGCAGACTCTGATCCTCCTTCCAGCTGAACAGATATGAAAAACAGGCTATCAAGGTATATACGGCGAAAGCAGCGATACAGATTCCGAAGATCCTGACCGCCGTCGCTTTCTGGTTGTCATCCCACCTGTCCCAGATTTTGAGTTTCGGCATCTTGCGTTATTTCTTCTTGTTGTTTCTCCAGTTGTTCTGCTTGCGGTTCTTCTTGGAAGCCTGTCCGACATTCATTGTGAGGCCTGGGCGTGAGAAACTGGCATCATTAGACAACTTGGACAGTGAAAGGTCCTCCGGGACCTTGATCCTGTAGTCAGAAAGTTTCTCTATATCCTTGAAGATGGTCTCATCGGCGACGCTGTCCTTGTTCCAGATCAGATACTGCTGACGCATGTAGATCGCAAGCGAACGTATCATCGCTGTCTTGACTTCGCCGTCCGGCTCCGAGGCGATCAGGTCGATGATGCTCTCGATGTTGCGGCCATAATGGGTGGCCTTGATCGGACGTTTCTTGATAGGGATCGTGAGCGGCTTGGTCTCCATGAACTCCGGTTCAGGAGCACTGTACGGAGCATCGATATCCAGGTCATAACCGGCTATCATGTACAGATGGTCCCAAAGTTTCTGCTCGAAATTTTCCTGCTGGTGGACCTGAGGATTGAGTATTTCCATGGACTTGACTATGGCCTTGGCTTGCTCGCTGCGTTTAGCCTTGTCTTCTATCGTCCTGAGATGCTCGACCATCTTGAGCACGTTGCGGCCGTATTCCGGCATCCTGAGATGCTCGCGTTCTGTATTGTATTCCAGTTTGATCGTATTTTCGTTCGCCTCCATTTCCAAACTTTTTTGCATTTTACAAATATAATACTTTTTCTCTTATCTCACGGGCTCGACCAGCTTGTCCTGGACGTACCAGAGATAGCCGTGCACATCGGCATATCCCATCCGTGAATAGATATCGACATATCGGGCCACCTGACGCAGATGCGAAGGTTTCCTTTCTCCGAACTTGAAATCCACCACCGTCGTGCTTCCACCGGCATGGACAACCCTGTCCGGGCGGTACACGCTGCCGTCGGTATCTATGACCGGGCGTTCACGTTCCACCAGGAATCCATCCCTGCCGCCATCGAACCATGGTCTGACCTCAGGAGCGGATATGGCATTGGAAAGGAGTTCCAGTGCATCCTCCCCCTCCACTGCGGTCAGTTCAGCATTATCAACCGCCTCGGCCACAGCCGCATCAAGCATTTCCGATGTCTCGACACGCGACAGAATAGAGTGCAGCACAATTCCATTCAGACGGTTGGATGCCCGCACTCCGGCCGTGCCGTCAGCGGCGAAGTAATCAGAACTGTCAGCGCTGAATTTCAGCCTGCCACGCTCACCTGCCCCGGTTTCGCCGTCTTCAGGCAGGATTTCCGGATTCAGCGGGATGGACGGATATGCGGACTGCAATGGGGTGATGTCTTCGGAATTCTTCCTCTCGATCTGCTTGAAATCGTAGTCTTCTCCGGCAACGTATCCGTCTGCACGGACATACGCATAAAGAATCTGGGAGAAATCAGTAAATGATGACGGAGTCCCCGATGCCACTTCGTCCTTAAGCTTGGCAGACGGAGTACATGCGATGACATGCAGGGATTTCTCCGCCCTGGTAAGCGCGACATAGAAAGTATTTATCGCATCCACGACCTGCAGGGATCGCTCTTTCTCGTAGTCTTTGGAGAAAGCCGTGTCGTATGCCGAGCTGTTCAGATCTACCGGGTAGATTGCATTCGAAGCGGTTTCAAGGCCCTTGTACCTTTCCTCCGGATGACACCACCGGCAGCTCTTGCCCCATAGGGACACCTTTTCGGCAAACGGAAAGATGACATGGGGGAATTCGAGCCCCTTCGACTTGTGTATGGTCATGATCCGGACCGCATCCGAATCGGCAGGGGAACTGACAGAAAGCGAAGTGTCCTTCCAGAACTTCAGGAACATCGTCAGGTTATTGCCGTTCCTGGCCGTCCAATCCTGCACCGCATCCATAAACGACTGGATGTACAGGATCTCACCGTCAAAAAGCGCCGGATTGAATGTACGCAATCCGCGGAGAAGCGACTCACATAGGTCCACAAGAGAATGATAATGGTCAGGGAATGCGACATCGAGCTCTGATGCCAGGAATGAGTTCAGCTTGTCGTCCGGATTGTCCACGCAGTTCAGCAAAGCGACCACCCTCCTGACCGTGACCGACGACTTGACATCGAGCGAATCATCTGACAAGACCGGAATGCCATTGTCTATCAAGGAAGAAGCTATATCGCCACCTTCCTTGTTGTTGCGTACCAGCACGGCGATGTCGCCCCATTCCGCACCGGCTTCCCGGATACTGTTTATGTCTTCGACAACTTTACCAATCTCTTCATCCTTGTCGCAGAATGACACACGGACGCATCCTGACTGTTTTTCGGAGGACTTAGGAGTCTGGCAAACATCATCATATATGCGTTTGATGCTGAAATCCGCTCCCGCGCAGGTCGGCTCAAGCGCCTCCGATGCGAATTTGAAGAAGTCATTGTTGAAATTCACCACGGTTCTCGAACTCCTCCAATTCTCCTTGAGAGCCTTCACTTCCGCACGGGGAAAGCTGTCGGTCACTCCACTGTCCAGCAGATCCCATTCCGAACCACGCCAGCGGTAGATGCTCTGCTTGACATCCCCAACAACAAGGTTGGAGTTGCCGGAAGAGTCGCTTTCCTTGAGGAGAGGAAGGAAATTTGACCATTGGACTGTGGACGTGTCCTGGAACTCATCCAGAAGGAAATGCGAGAAGCGCACTCCAAGCTTTTCGTACACGAACGGAGCGTCGCTGCCATCGATGATCTTGCGTAGTATGGTGTTGGAGTCGTCGATGCTGAGCACATTCTTTTCCTTCAGAAGAGCGCTGAATTCCTTGTAGAACTCGCCGGCCAGTCCGAGACCGTACACCTGGGACGAGAGCAGTCTGGCAGTGTTGTATGCACGGAACGGAGCATCGAAGAGGTCGCAGAACCGACCCAGAGGGTCCTGTAGCGCTGTCCGCACATAAGGAAGGTATTTGTCCGCCTTGGACTTCGCGAACCACAGGTCACTGTCCGATGACTTCGAGAAGAAGGAGTCGCTCGGTTTCTTTATTGCTTGTCCTGGTTTGACCGCGACGTAATTGCGCACGGCTGCGAGGAATTTGCGGTTGGTCTCTTCGAGGGGAACGCCGGCCGCGGACATCACATCGGCCACAGCACCGGCGGCAGTCTGGAGGTCGGATTCGAAATTCCTGATGATGGACCGGCATTCCTTGCGTATTATCTCAAGATTCTTCTTGGAGAACACATCATCAAGGATACCATATTTTTCCGCCATGTTGCCATGGTCTTCACTGGAAAGCCGTTCTGCCATCTCATAGAGACCGCCTTCGAGATTCACCTTGTCCCCTCGTTCCAGCTGCTCCGAGACACTGGCATCGAGCCATTCGACCAAGTGGACGTCCTCGGAGGTCAAGGCATCCAGGATTCTGTCGACCGATTCATGGACGAGAGATTTCTTGTCGAGCTCTATCTGATATGATGAGAACTGTCCGATCTCTCGGGAAAATGCTTTCAGCGTCTGCTGGAAGAAGCGGTCGATGGTGCTGATCGAGAATGCCCCGTAATCATGCAGGATATCGACCAAAATGCTTTCCGCCTTGCGGCGCAACTTCTCGTCTGATGGGAATAGCGATGGGACAAAGTCTTTGTAATAGCCGGACTTACGTGGCTCTGTCGAGAGTATGCGCAGTTCCTTCAGAATCCTGTTTTTCATCTCGGCTGTTGCCTTGTTGGTGAATGTCACGGCCAATATGCCACGGTATGCATAGCGTTCCTCGGATTCGAGCAATATGGTGATGTATGTCTTGGCCAGATTGAAAGTCTTTCCAGATCCGGCCGATGCCTTCATTATCTGTATCATCTTCCACAAATCTCTTTGAAATCACACCATGAGCACGTCTTGCTGTCTTCAGTACGCCGGAAAGGCACCGAAGTATCGCAGATCTCACAAAGAAGCCCTGACAGACGTTCCTTCATCAGGTCACAGAATTTGTCGCACATCGGTACGTTCTCGACCGGCGATACAAACATCCTTCCAGTCTGATATATGGAATTGTCTATCCTGCAACCGGAGAAAGCATCTTTCGATTTGACGAACATATCATAGAGAAAGAGTTGGAGAGCGATCAGAGGCTTTTGAGAGTTTTCTTCATCGAAAAGGCTTTCCACTACGGTTTCCGCATTGGAGTCATCGATGTGTATGTCCTCATCTTCGACCTTTCCAGTCTTGTAATCCACCACCCTGACCTCACCGTCGCCAATCGAATCGAGACGGTCTATGTACCCGATGAAGTCGAATCCGTCGAACGTCCAGAGTTCCTTGAGTTCCAGGCCAAGGATAGTGAATGGTCTTCCAGCGTTCGATGCGATGAATTCACTATCACGTTCCAGCACCTTGAGCACATATTTCGTGATGACGTCTGCAAGGATAAGGTTCCTGCCAGTCACCTCCGAAGCATTCATCTCTTCACAGATGAACGAGTCCACGATCGCACGGACGCCTTCGGGATCCTTCAACAGGGAATCGATGTACGCAGCAGACACGGTCTTGCGCCCATCGTACAACTGGCGCATGGTCTTGTGAAAAACGTTGCCAGTCATTCCTGCATCTAGGGACTCGACGACCTCGGTCTCTTTCTTGAGTCCCTTGACCAGGCTGTAATAGAACTTCGCCGGGCAAGTGAGATAGTTCTTCAGCGCAGAAGCGGAGAGCTTTGCCGACCTGATGGTCCGGACATCTTCCTCGGTTTTGGATATCGGCTCCGGGGTGTCTTTTGAGGAAATGACAGACTTTGTCAGATACCTGGTCAACTTGGATCCGAAATGGAGCTCAAGCTGCTTGATATAACGGCTTTCCTCTCCGGATTTCATGTTCTCGGTACGTGAATCATAAAGAAGCCAGACCTTGGAAGCCCGTTGCATCATACGATAGAAATAATATGCCCAGATTGCATCCTGATACTCATATGTCGGAAGACCGAAACCCTTGCGCAACTCCGGAGGTATGAACGACGAACTGACAGAGCGGCGAGGGAAGATGCCTTCGTTGCAAGCCAGAATGACGATGTTGTCGAAATCGAGGGAACGGGTTTCGAGCGGTCCCATTATCTGCAGTCCCTTGAGAGGTTCTCCCTTGAACGGTACCGAAATGCCGGCGGTCATCTGTGCAAGAAGCCTGAAATAGGTGTCCGGGCGTACCGGAAGAGACTCCCTGGCCAGCCTCCTTACAGAAAGATAATACTCTCTGGCAAACTCGAGTTCAAGCGCCATATCCGGATTATCCTTCACATATGGCGCCAACCCGGTTATGACGGACGACAAGTACCTGGCTATCCCTGATATCTGGTCCGCAGATTCAGATTTGACATCATCAACAACTGGCTTGAAGATAAGGTCGAAGACAGGGTGACCGTTCAAATCGGTCTGCGGGATGTAGTATCTGGCTTCGGACTTGATGGCGGCAACCTTCCGTTTTCCATCCTCATCCAGGCAAGACTTGAAAATACTGTTGGAGAACACCGCCCAGACCTGCTTGTGATAGAAGTGGCTTCCATCACTCCTTTTACGGACATGCATCTGCATCGAGGCTATGCCTTCGAGCAGCGAATAGAACTCACTTCCGGACATAGGATACCCCATGGTGACATTGATATCCCTGATGTCTTCCGGGATGGAATTGAGTGTCGGGATAAGCAGATTCTCATCCGGAAGGACAATTGCCGTATCTATCCCCGGATCCGCTATATGACTGAGGATTCCGGGGAGCTGCTTTGCCTGCCCGACGGATGACGGGACACTTATGACATTTATCTCCGGCAGCCGGAGCCCGTCCTGATCCCACTCCGCGACCTGCGGAAACTCCATGACATTGGACGACATGAAGACGGAGGACTTGTTGCGTGGATCCTTGAGCATCTCCCCGCTGTAATCCCAGCAGAACTCGGCAATGCCGGCATCGCGCATCTTCCTCATCAAGGCTTTTTCACACTCGTTCAGCGCATTGAGGCCGATGAAGACAACTTTCCCATCCGTCTTGAAACATTCGTGGAACATATCTGCCACAGGTTCATCCATGATTCTGGACGCAACCTGGCGGTAAATCTGTCCCTCATAGGCTATGCCCCGGTCTTTCAGCTCGATGTTGAATGACCGGTACAAAGGCAGCAGGATGTCCCAGATCTGCAGGAATCTGGCCTTGACATCCGGGCTGTCGGAGCCGATATCGACCGTCAGACGGCCATCCTTATGGAAATGGGACATGAACCGGCGGATGGCTTCCACCTGCGCATCGGACAGATATGAATAGCTGTCCTGCATCTCCTTGAAATCAGCGACATTCCTGAATATCTGCTCAGGATCGACCAGATACTTGTCCACATCATCGAAGTCCCCAAGAAGAACATCCCCCCAGAAAATGAAATCATCCAGCGATTCGGCCGAAGGACGCTGCTTCTTGTAGCACGAATACAAAATAAGCAGAAGCTGTATCCTGTCGACACATCTGATGCCTGACAGACGCGCGAAGAAATCGTTCATCGTAAGCATCTGCGGCATAAGCAATGGTGCGGAACCGCCCTTGACGCATTCCGCAAGATATTTCGAGAAGAAAACGAGCGACCTGCGGTTTGGGAAAACCATGCAGTTGCGCTCAACCCCGCCAGCATCGAAATAATGTCTGGCGACTTGTTGCAAGAATGGTTGCATCGACGAACTAAAAACTTAACGTATTATCTGCATATCGGGAAGCAGCCTCCCTGTGGGAGATGAACAAGATTGTCTTGCTTCCTTTGAATCTTGCAGCTATGTTGTCCAGCATAAGCTGCTCGGTATCAGGATCCAACGATGATGTAGCCTCATCAAGCACGAGTATTCCTCCCGGGTGCAGCAATGCGCGGGCAACAGCAACACGCTGCGCCTGGCCTTCACTCAGACCGGCACCGACTTCACTGCACTCAGTGTCGAGTCCGGCCGGAAGAGCAAATACGAAATCGGCGGCGGCAAGATGCAGGGCAGTACGCATCTGGTCCTCTGTCACCTTTGGATCAGCGAGAAGCAGGTTCGCACGTATCGTGCCGCTCATCAAGCTGTTTCCCTGAGGGACATACATGAAATTGCATCTCGTCTCGGCCGACGAGAGCACCGTCTTTTCGTTGTCATAAATCTCTATGGTTCCGGAATCCGGTTTCAGCAATGCCATCACAAGACGGATAAGAGTACTCTTCCCTGCTCCTGTCTGGCCAGCTATCACAGTTGTCGTTCCTGGCTTGAAATCGAAATCAAGTTTGTCAATCACGATTTCGCCATCGTCAGGATACGCGAAGGTCATGTCGGTGATCTTGATTCCCGGCGCCCCGTCAAATACAATATCCTCCCCTTTTTCCTCCAATGCAAGATCAGAAAGCTCCAGCAGACGATCGACCGAGGTCAATGAGTTGATGAACGCAGGTACATGCCGGCTAAGATCCGCAATAGGTCTCTGGATCTGGCCGACAAGCTGGAGGAATGCAGTCATCATACCGAATGAAACCGACCCGTCCTTGATGCCGAAAATACCCCACAGGAAAGCCGCAGCATATCCCGACATGAAACCGAAGCTCATGAACGACCTTGCTATTGCATTGTAATTCAAGCGCTTGACCGTATCCTCACACAAATCATCCTGCAGCCACCCGAGCTTATCAAGTACACGCTGTGTGCCGATCATGGTAAGCACAAGCACACGCCTCTGAAGGTTCTCCTGAATATGCCCCTGGATCTCGCTGTCTTTCTTACGTATTTTCTCCGTCAGTTTGCGAAGCACCTTGAAGAACATCTTGCTGCCGAAAATGGCTACCGCCATAAGAACAAGCAGGATCCATACAAGTCCTGGAGCCATCTTGAGGAGGAACACCGATGCCGCAAGAAGCTGAAGGCCGGTGACTATGATGTCCGGGAACCGCGAGCAGATCAGGTCCACCACAACACGCAGATCCTCCTGAAGCCTGTTTACCGCGTCAGCGCTGTGGAACGTTTCACGTCCGTTCCACGAACTTTTGATAATATGCGCAAAATAGTCTCTGCGCATCCTTATCTGGGTTTTTACTGTCGTCATTCCCTCCCAATAGGAGGTAGCCACATTGGACAGAAGCTGCAACAGCATCACCACAACCATCAAAACAATATGAAGAGGAAGCGGCTCTTGCGATGCTCCGGTAGCAATGTCCACAAGGCTCTTGCAGACCCATACGAAAAGAAGCGATGCAGTGATCCGCACCACGCCGATGAACACGGAGACCGCCAGCCGGCCGGTCACCGGTCGGACCATCGTCCCGAGTCCTTTCATGCAAGTACGGAAATCTTTCATGACTCTATTCTGCTACGATACCGCTCTCCACCCAAGCTTTTGCCAAAGCGGCGGCATCCTTTGATGCGGTTTCCTCATCAACATCGTATTTGGCGAGAAGAAGCTCTACAAGATCCTTTGTGTCGAACTCCCTGCCCTCGACTTCCTGCCACAAATATGAAGCGGAGGAATTCAGGGCTATCATCTTATTGAAGTTGACCTGGCCGAGGCCTTCGCCTACAACGATGTATTCATTTCCAAGTTTGCGGAGTTTGAATCCTTCAATGATTTTCATATGCTATTTTTGTTTATTTCTAAGGAACAATCTTCGATATATCCATAATAAATACCTACGGAAAGGCAGAAGTTTACGCCAGAGCGACGCCTTATCCAAAGCTTTTTTCGTCCCGTCAGGTCTTATGACTTCCAAGGCAGTGCCGACAATCGAGGATTCGAGGCACAATTCGGTACCTACAAGGTTGCCATCACCCATAAGAGTGATATGGTCTCCGTCAATGAGGATGATACGGTGAAGCACATATTTTCCAGGAGCAATCTCCGCCAGCACGACATCACCGACAGACAGCGTGTCCATCTTCTTCAGCCTGACACTGTCCATCTCTCCCCTGATGAACGGGAGCATGCTGTTGCCCTTCGTCATGAGGATGACCTCTATTCCTTTTGCCAACAACTCCGAAGCCTGCCCCAGAAGTATGTTGTTCGGTACTACAAGTCTGTTCATTTCACTGCATTATAACAAACATCAGCTGCCTCATGGTCCGGCCTGCAATCAAGTACGAAACAAGGTACGTTGACAGCAACGCATTCGAGGGCCTCATGCAATCCGTCAGCTATGGTCGGATCCGACTTCAAGCCGGAACATGACGAATAGACCGAAGCATAAGCTTCAACAATGCTCATCCTGGTAATCTTGTTCTCAGGATGCTGCCGGATACGGACGATGGCACCAACCGGAGCCTCCAGGTTCTTGTAGCAAGGGGTTTTGCCGCTCCAAGGAGAACCATACACCCTCACCACGCCATCTTCTCCGACACGGATGATCGGATTGTCATCGTTCAGGAGGAAAGTGTCCGGTATATGCTCGAGCCATTGCCGGCTGTGGGTGCTCTTGCCGGTACCGCTCTTGCCCAGGAACATGTATCCCTTGCCATCCTTCACGACAACGGAAGAATGCATTTCCAGAGTCTTCATCCCGGCGGTGCGGAATGCAAAAAGAAGCATGAGCGCATTGTTCAATCCGAACATGGCACTTTGTCTGGTCGGTTCAACCCAGAATCTCGCACTGGAATAATCCGCATCCGCATCAATGATGCAGCATACAGGAGCCTTGCTCAGAGGCGCAGCTTGGAAACGCCATCCTGACCGGGTCTTGTACAATTCGATCCTTGACTGACCCGGATCCTCCGGTGCCTCTGTATAGACCGGAGTCATCTCAGCTTCAGGAAGGTCTTTGACTATCGCTAAAGAGAAGATGACTTCATCTTGAACAGGGACTTCGAATGGTTCATACTGCTGCATCATCCCCCATAAAGGATGCTTGTCCGGCATCTCCAGGGAAAAGACATGTCCTGCTACCTTGAATGCTTTTTTCATAGTTTCCAATCATCTGTGCGGAACGGAGCCGCAGGAATTCCGAAATTGTTGTAAAGCGAGCCGGCGCACCAGTTGCGGAAGCAATAGCGTACCGCCACAGGCTTTTCCACCTCATCCGAGCTTACAACGACCTTCTCTCCCTTGTAAAGATATGCCTTGGCAGGATGGAACACCTGGTCCTCCCCGGCAATCTCGAAACCTGAGAGTTCAGTGCCCATAGGACTGAGACCGAGACGCTCGACCTCGAAACTGACGTAAGCCTTGCCGTCCTCGAACTCGACATTTTTATACTTAGGAGCATCAGCGACAATGGTTTCCATCCCATAATCGTGCTTGAGCGCCAGATATGCCAGACGCTTGCCCACCAGTTCCTTCTGGCAAGGATGGATGGTGCCATACTCCCCGGCATCACAGGTCACCGCCATACCGCTATGAGGAATCAGGTCGAGAGTCTTCTGCTGGGCCTCACAGAAATAACCGGAAAGGAAATCATCCGGGTGACCGTACGGGTATGGAGCTATCTGGACGAAATAGAACGGAGCATCAGGGACTTTGAAATCCTCTCTCATCATCCTCACATAAGCCTCCTGGAGACGCACATACTGGTCCGCACGGGCCCTGTTTGACTCTCCCTGATACCATATCATGCCCTTGAATGTGAACGGGATGAGCGGAGCTACCTGGCCGTTGTACAGCAATGCAGGGGCACCGTTCTTCTTGGCATTCTCCATGGATCCTGTAAGATGGTCCAGGCTGAATTCCGGGAACTCCTTCTCTATGACCTCACGTTTGACCCAGGTCTCGATGGTGCTCCCGCCCCAGCTGCTGACAATAATGCCTACAGGGATATCGAGAGCCGCCTGAAGCTTGTCTGCAAAATAATATGCAGTGGCGCTGGTTGCAGCGACAGCGTCAGGAGTGTTCTCCTGCCATCTGGCCTCGACATCCTCCATCACCGTCTGCGAGCTGCACTTCTTCACGTTGAACACTCTGATCGATCTGGATGCCTTGGCGTTTACTATGACCTCATCTGCACCGGTGGCAGGTTGGGAGCCATAGCCGTTCATCGGCATCTCCATATTCGACTGGCCGGAGCAGAACCAAACTTCGCCGATGAGCACATTCTCCAAAGTCAGCTTCTCCCCGTCGGAGAATGTAATCGAATACGGTCCTCCTGCCGCAGGTGTCTGAATTCTCGCAGACCATCTTCCCGTCTGTCCGTCAGCGACGGCTGTAAACCTGGACTTGGTCCAACCGGCCTTGATGACCACCGTCCTGCCAGGAGCGGCCTTGCCCCAAAGAGCAACTTCCGTATTCTGCTGGAGCACCATGTTGTCCCCGATCACTGCAGGAAGCTCGACTTTCGCCTGAAGGGCGGAGAACGATAGAAGCAGGAATGCTGGAACTAAGAATAATGCCTTTCTCATATTAACGTCTGTTATTTGCAATCGTGATGTAATAGATAAGTGTCGCAAGGGAGCCGAGAGCTGCTATCACATATGTGTATGCGGCCCATTTCAAAGCATCCTGGGCCATAGGCCTTGTCTCGTAGTTCGCGATGCCGGAATTCTCCAGCCAGGAGACAGCGCGTGCGCTGGCATTGATCTCCACAGGGAGCGTCACGAGGCTGAAGAAGGTCGTGGCTGCGAAGAGCAGGATGCCGAACCAAAGCAGCGCAGGAGTGAGCTGGATGAGCATGACTCCAGCCAGAAGCACCCAGGAGACAAATTTGTTGGCGAAGGAGACTACAGGCACCAAAGCGCTTCGGAATACCAGAGGTTTATAGCCCTGCGCGTGCTGAAGCGCATGGCCGCACTCGTGCGCAGCCACAGCCGCAGCGGCGATGCTGCGCATGGAATAGACCTCCTCGCTGAGATTGAGTGTCTTGTTCTCAGGGTTGTAGTTGTCCGTCAGTTCGCCCGGGATAGAGCATATCTTGACATCATAGATGCCGTTGTCCCGAAGCATTCTGGCGGCAATCTCGGCACCAGTAAGATTGGCCGTGTTTGCTATCCCGCTATATTTCCTGAACCTGTTCTGCAACCTGGCCTGCACGATATAGCTCGCGACCATAACCAGGATCATTATCACCCAAATATTCATATCTCAAATAAATTATTCGATCTGATCGTCATCATCTTCCCCGAAAGGGTATCCGGGGATGTCCAATTCCTCCCAAACAGCCTCCATCTCGCGTCTGTCCTTCTTGGTCGGCCGGCCGGCTCCGCGGTCTCTCTTGACAAAGAAGGTCTCCACCGGAGCACGCATCTTGTCCAGTTCGGACTGAGGAGTCTGATTCTCCGCAAACTCCGGCACCAGTTTGGCGCCCATCCTGTTCTCAGCAAGCTGCAAAACCTTGAAAGTGAACTGGCAAGCCCCCTTCCTGACGGATATCACATCTCCGATCTTGACCGCCTTGGACGGCTTAACCGGAGCACCGTTCACCTGCACCTTGTTGCCGTTACAGGCATCGGTGGCCTCGCTGCGGGTCTTATAGCAGCGTATTGCCCAGACATATTTGTCAATCCTCACTGAATCCGCCATATCAACTGAACAGTTTATCAGCTGACGCCTGGTCAGCTGTATCGAAACCATCATCCGCGACCTCCTCCTCAGAGACCTTCCCGCCGTAGCTGTCCTCCTCGGAACGAGGGGACATCACGGTCTCGAGGATCACCGTATCCGATGCCCGTGGAACAAGGAAGAAATCAGTCACCTCCGCCGGCACAAGGATGACTTCATCCCTGCCCATCACATAAGTCTCCAAATCCTTCCGTCCGCTCTCAGGATCGGCCGGAATCTGGATCGAAGCCTCTCCCGAGATGCAGAGATACGCAATAAAGCTGCCGAAGTCACTGCAAGACACATGCAAGGCTTCCGACAGACGTATTTCGGCAGCAGTGAATTCTTTGTTGTCAGTAAGCCTCAGAGAGCCCTTGTCGTCCCTGACAGCCAATGCATCCGCCGGTTTCCAAGCCCGATAATCGATAAAATCGAACGCCTCTTCGAGGCTGAGCTCGGCATCAAACGGATCCAGTTCTCCTTTCCTGCCCCAGTCGAAAAGACGGAAGTCTAGAGGCGAAGACTCGGAGACCTCTGCAATCTCCAGGCCCTTTCCGGCACAATGCACCGTCCCGGGAGCGATGAAGAAATGATCGCCCGCAGAAGGCTCGACCAAGTTCAAGAGTCTCTCGACGCTGCCATCCTGGCAAGCGGAATAGAAATCGGACGAGGCAACGTCATTCTTGAAGCCGAGGAAAAGCTTGGCTCCAGGCTCGGCAGAAACCACATACCACAACTTAGCCTTGCCGAGGAAATCGAAGCGTTCTTCAGCGGTTCGGTCGTCCGGATGCACCATCAGAGGCGTACGGGCCTCGCAATGCAGACGTCTGAGCAACACAGGGAACTGCCTTCCGTAGTACGCAAACACATCGTCACCCACGACCCGGTCTATATACATGTCCATGATCTCGGAAATGGTATTGGTGGACAACCAGCCGTTGCGGACCAAGGAATCAGGGAATCCCAGATCAGCAAGGAGAGTAGTCTGCCCCGGAGCATCATCCAACGGAGCTATCTTGAAAGGGTATAATTTCTTTTCATCTTCCATAACTCACAAATATACGAAAAATATCTATCTTCGTAAGAACCTATTTTGAAATGTTCCAAACAAATAAAAACGCTGTTCACAATGAAAGGAGTTTATATCTTCCTGGCAGACGGGTTCGAAGATATCGAGGCCCTCGCCACATATGACGTGCTCAAGAGAGGAGGCGTCAGAGTCCAGACCGTCGGCATAGGAGAAGATCCGTTCGTAACCTCATCACACGGTCTTACTGTCAGCATCGACACCTTCCTCGAAGACCTCGAAGAAGGAGGGAGCACAGACAGCGCCGACATCATGATCTTCCCGGGTGGAATGCCGGGTTCCAAGAATCTCGCATCCTGCAAACCGCTCATCAGAATGATGAACCGCCACTATGCGGAAGGAGGTTCTGTTGCCGCGATCTGCGCCGCTCCAGGCTATGTGCTTTCACAGCTCAAGGGCATCGAGGAAGCCATTTTCACCTGCTATGACGGTTGCGGAGAAGCGACAGAAGCAACCGGAGCCGTCTTCGTCAAGAAACCGGCAGTGACAAGCGGCCGCATCATCACCGGCCGAGGCCCGGGCCACGCAATCGACTTCGCCCTCGAAGTCCTCAAGATGGCAAGGGACGAGGCCGCAGCAGCTGAAGTTGCAAAAGGGATGATCCTTACCTGCGAATGACCACGCGCCTGATGCGCCGCGGCACTGAAGTAAGGATTTCGTAAGGGATCGTGTCCAGCACGCCGGCAAGTTCCGAAACCTGCGGATCATCACCGAATATGGTCACCGTATCGCCCACAGACGCTTCCACGCCTGTGATGTCGAGCATGCACATATCCATGCAGATGTTGCCTATGGTCGGCACCCTGTGCCCGTTCAAGCTGAATGAGGCATGCCCCTGGCCGAGATGGCGGTCCAGGCCATCCGCATACCCCGCAGGAATCGTGGCGATGACTGTCCCTTCAGGAGCAACGATGCCATGACGACCGTACCCTATGGTGCCGTCCTCCGGCTTCAAGGTCTTGATCTGCAATATCTTGACCTTGAGAGATGCTACAGGCTTCAAGGAAGTGGCCGGACTCACGCCTTCCGGGTAATTCACCGGATCGATGCCATATATGCCTATCCCCAGCCTGACCATATCGAACTGATATTCAGGGAATCTGACTATTCCTGCAGAATTGAGGACGTGCCACATCGGGTGATAGCCGATGCCGGACTCAAGCATACCTGCGCCATCCACGAACTGCCGCAACTGCCTGTAGGTATATTCATTTTCATCAAGCTCGTCCGCCACGGCCAGATGCGAATATACAGAACGCACCTTGACATAAGGGCATTCCTTCAGGAAAGCCACCAATGCCGGAAGTTCGTCCTGCATGAAGCCGAGCCGGTGCATTCCCGAATCGAATTTGATATGCACAGGATAATCTCTGACGCCCCGCTTTTCAAGGACCTTGCAAAGGGCCTTCAGCGTATCCAGATTCGGAATTCCAGGTTCAAGATGCTTGTCCACGATCTCTTCGAAGAAGTCAGTGCCCGCCGTGAGCACCAGGATCGGAAGACTGATACCGGCCTCCCTGAGCTCGATCCCCTCCACCGGCAACGCCACGGCCAGGTAATCTGCACCGGCCTGTTGCAGCATGGCGGCCATCTCGACCGCACCATGCCCGTAGGCGTTGGCCTTCACAAGCACCAGCAGTCTTGTAGAAGGTTCAAGGCGCGAACGATAGAACCTGAAATTGTTCAGGACGTTCGGCCAGCTTAGTTCAAGACGTGAAAAATCATTATCGTGTATGCCCATAAAAGCGTACTCCTCCACTAAAACAAAGTCGGATGGTTCTCATCCATATCCGTCAGGATGCGTTCGATGACCGCCTGGCGAAGCATCGCGGACTTGGACGAAACCTTGAAACGGCGGCAGTACTCCTCTATTGCGGACATCTCCTTGTCATTGAAATAGATGACCTGCCTGTGCGTACGGACAAGCTGGGCCTTCTGCTTTTCGAGGAAGTCCGGGGATACGTTAGGAATATTCTTTTTCTTTCGAGCGCTCACGACCACAAAAATAGCGATAAAAAAACACTATTCAAAAGATATGTACTTGTCCGTGACAAGTGCCTTCTTATCGAGAGAAATAATGTGCGGCAATATGCTCAAGTCGAAAGAATCAAGCAGCTGGCGAGCGAGTTCCGGTTTGTCCGCCATTGTCTCATCCACGTTGACAAGAAAGACCGTAGCGCCACCGGCCAACACCTTGTCCACCGCGGCCATCTGCTCCTGACATCGAGCGCAGGACTCGGAATAGAAGACGAGATATGCCGGCTTGCCCTTGAGACGGCTCAGGTCCATGGTCCTGACTTTCGTCCTGTTTCCGCGCCGCCAGACACCATCCGCCTTGATTGCGGGAAGTTTCGATCCGAGCGGGTTCCTTCCGAGCAGTTCCTCGTCCACCGCTCCTGTAGTGACCAGCTGGTCAAGCGCGTCCACAGTCAGCCTGCGGCCGGTTATGATGCCCCTGGAGTCGATCAGGAACAGTTTCGGGCGTTGGAGAATGCCATACAGCCTCTGATAGTCAGATGCGACCTCGGGATCCCAGCAATGATGGATGGAGACCACATTTGAAGTGACGGAGAGTTTCTCCGAAACATATCCGGTCCATGCATCATGGTCCGTGCCCAGATAGATTGCATAGAAATCGAGTGGCCGCTCCTGCTCCTCCAGCCACGTGCGCAACATTATGCTCTCAAGACGGCATTTCGGACACTCCGCATCGTAGAAATACAGCACAGACTGC
>JAZQNI010000084.1:0-10397 GCA_045627265.1 Candidatus Cryptobacteroides sp. | reverse complement strand
ATATGGCCTGCATCATAGGACGCCTCCGCTACATCGGCAAATCCAGGAATACCTGTCTCGACCGTCCTGCGCTCCACCGGATATACTCCCGGACAGATGACCCTGTCTCCGGGATACAGGCTGCGGTCGGCGAGGCGGCTTATGACCGCCGGCACCGTATGTCCCTGGGACCATACGCAGTTTACCCAGACCTGCGCTCTGAGGGCCTTGACCAGCTTTTCAGGCATGGAATAATGGCCGTGATGGTTGATCTTTGCGACCTGTACAGGCCCGCAGACATCGGCCAGGGCATCTTCCATCCGGAACTTCCTGCCATCCGCTTCTTCGACCGAATAGGAGAAATCCCCGGCGGTGAAGAACTTGAACGGGCCGTAACTGAACACCATACCAAGGCTCAACGCATTCTCGGGGACAGACTGAGGATGCGTCCGTTCTATGAAATCCTTGAGCAGGTCGGTGACAGTGCCGTCCTCCGCGCAGATGCGGCCGTTGCCGCAGATATTCCGCACAACGAACTCCGGATACGCAGCAGGATTGTTGAGCATCACTATCTGGTCAGTCGCGCCGAGACGGAATTTCTCTATCTTGAGCCCGCGGTGCTTCTGCATATAGTCGTAGAACTTCCGCATATGCGAGAACGGCTTCTGGCCGGTATCGGTCAACGGAACGGGGTCGGAGTAATCCGGCCAGCAGCGGTCGATGGCATGGTCGAAACGCAGGTACTCGGCCGCCTGTGAGAAACCGCTCAGACGATATGGCTGGCCGTCGCGGATCTCTTCCGCCGCGAAATGTACTTCGCCGCCGGAGTGGTCCGTGTGGTAGTGCGACAACATCATATAATCCACATCAACGCCGGCAGGATTGACCCTCCGGACATAGCGTGCGATCTTTTCTCCCGGACGTCTGCCGCGTCCCGGCAGCACAGGGACGGCATCAGCGCCACGCGAAAGCGTGTCGATGTCTCCACAATCGAGCAGCATCGAAGTGCCATCCGGCATTATGATGAACATGGATTCGCCTTCTCCGGTATAGATGAAATGCACCTGGAAATGGCCCTTCTTCCAACCCTTCCAGGCCTTCCCCACCGTCTTGTCGCGCTTTCCTGCGGCGAACGCCGCCTCCCAGCCGTCGAAGCATGCGATCCCTGCCGCAGCGAGTGTTGTCTTGAAAAAATCACGTCTGTCCATAAGCGTCTACTTGAGTGTGGTGGTAATGATGACGGACTCCCCCGCCGGAATGTCGAAAGTGAAACCGCAGATCGTCATGCCAGGATTAGGACCGTCACAACCCTTCAGAGGGGACTCGTAATCACCCGGATCGGCAGACCATGTCCGATACTGCACATCAGCGCCGGACGCAGCGAGCTTCAATGACTTGCCTTTCTGCGTAAGGACTATGCCGTCTTCGACCAGCTCCACAGCGGCAGGAGTCACCATGTTCCAGCGTACGGAAGCCGGTTTACCGGCCGGTGCGGTCAGAGCGTCGCTTATCTCAAGATACTCACCGAACTTGATGACCGCGGTGCGGACCGCAGACTCGAGCGAACCGGGATAAAGTTCCGAGAGGTCGAAACTGCCTCCCTTCGACTCATCGTCGTCAACAGTCCCGATCAGAGGGGCGTGCCCCGTCACATCATATCTCTCATCATTGACAATCAACAAATTATGCTGTCTGTTGCCAAGCCGGAACACCTCCCAGCGAAGCGAATTCTGCTTCATCGACCAGAAACTGCCATCCAGCCTCTTGATCGGAGTCTCGACATCGGAATACTTCTGCGACCCTAAATCGGCAGCCCAGCGGAGACCATAAGCGTCATACACGAAGGAACCTACATCCAGATGAGCATGGTTCGTGCTGGAAGAGCCCCCCTTGATGGCCAGGTAACGGTCGGACTGGTCTCCGTTCCAACCGGTGCGGACCATCACCAGCGGAGTGATGCCACGGCCGGCATACATTCCGGCAGCCGGCTCGGAAATCCTCTGATAATCAAGTTTCGACGCATAATAGACATACAAAGGAAGCAATCTTCCGAGATCGGTGTGGACATAACGTCCCGACTCAAGAAGATCAAGTTCGTGATACACCGCGTACGGCTTGTCAAACTTGTATGCGAAATACCAGATCGGTCCTCGAGGACCATCGCCGGCAGAATTGTCAGAGAAGTTGAAATACTGGCCGGACGCGCCCATGCTGTACATCATATAATCGGCAGTCCTGGAGAAGCCCGGACTGGCCGAAATACCGAAATCCTGTCCAAGGCAGGACTCGAAGGCCGTCAGCATAAGCACCTGATACGATGTGCCGTACTCCCAGTAGCTCGGTCCTTCCGTATAGTTGCCGTCCGGAGCATAACTCGCGGACATAGCCAGCGGATTGGTCCTCAGAGCATCATCGATCACCCTGCGCGAAATGGATTCATTGGACTCGAATGTGGCCAGTGCGGCGCACACGAGACCTCCGTTACAAACCTGGTTCCAGTTGGTCCCCTTGCGGTAGAACCACGCCTGTCTGCTGTCAGCCGCCGGAGCGAAGGCCTTGGAACGCAGCGATTCGACCACGAGCGAGCGTGTCTCAGGCTTGAGGTCATTATAAAGCCAGTCATAGCCGAGTGCGACCGCGGCCGCCATCTCACCGACATCAAGGAAATGCGAAGGATTCCAGTCCGGGAAGGAGCAGACACGCACGATATCCGCTTCCGCATGCATGAGATACCTTTCTTCGCCTGTATATCTGTATGCGTAGGCAGCCGTGAATATGCGCATGAGAGCCTTGCGCGACCAGTGCAGAATGCGCATGTTGCTGGCGTCCTTGGTGTTGCAAAGCTGGAGAGTGTCGAGTCCGTACTGGTCTGCGAGGCTGAGGCAGGACTCATGCATCATCACGAGAGCCTTGTTCTCCCCTTTCTCGATCTCGACACGCAGGCCGGCGAAGGCCTCGTCGTCCATTATCAGGCGCGGATGCGCCTTGTTCACGAGTTCGTACGCCCCCGCAGGAGCGGCCGCGGCCACGAGAGCCAGCAGCAGTATCAAGCATCTCTTCATATGCATCAATGGATTTCGACCGAAGTCGGGGTAATGATGAAATCGAACGAGCCTGAAGCAAGCGAGTACACGCAGCACAGATGTCCGTTGTGCATCTCGGCCCCCATGAATGTCGCGAATGATTCGACTTCCAGGAATTCCTGCACATCCTCGGTCACAGGCAGATAGAGCGTCGCGCTGGAATTAGCCGGCACGACCGTGCTATACGAAGTCATGGTGCCCTCTCCGTCCGCTGTCCATTTGCTGACAATGCGGCCGTGGTCCGATTCGTAGCTGCCTTCGAGCGCGAGATAATCGCCGCCGACAGTCGGCTGGAGCACGAAATGACTGTATCCTGCCCCACCAGATTGCCTGTCGGTTGTGATGCCGAGCTGATGCTCGAACATCCACTGGCCGACAGAACCGAGGGCGAAATGGTTGAAGGAATTCATCGTGTTGGAGTCCTGCTCCCTGAAAGCCGCCTCATAGCCGTCCCAGCGTTCCCAGATCGAGGTGGCGCCCATGGATACAGGATACAGCCAAGAAGGCAGGTCGGTGCAGCAGAACATCCTGTAGGCGACATCGTCATATCCCGCGCGGCTGAGTGCCGGAAGTATGTTCGGAGTGCCGGAGAAACCGGTTGTGATGGTGAACGGATGCTCCCCGGATGCGGCCGACTGTGCCAGATGCGCTTCAGCGAGCAATTTGTTCTCGTCGCTGAACACGTTGAAATTGAGCGGAGTGGCGTAGGAAGTCTGACTGTCCACCAGACTTCCGTCGATATTGCGGGTGCGGCCGGTAGCCGGATCGACATACGCCGCATTCCATTCGGCCTTGGCCAGACCGTGACGTTCACGCAGGATGCGCGCGTAGTCGGAACGGCCGACGACGTCCGCCATTATCGCCGTAACCTCCATCATATGGATGTATATGGCATTGTTGACAAGCTCGGCCGGTGTACGCCCATCCATCGCGAGCCAGTCGGCGAGACCGCCGGTCCGGGCCGAGAGATGAGGATACTTGTCGCTGAACGGATAGAAGGCCATGCCGCTGAGCCAGTCGAACATCGCATCGATGTTCTCCTCGACTATCCGGGTGTCACCGTACTGCGAATAGATCTGCCACGGCACCATGCACACTGCGGCGCCCCAGGTCGTGCAATCAGTGAATCCGGTGCTGCGGGCGGTATTGAACTCAGGGATGATGACGCCTACTCCACCAGGGACGTTACCTCCGCCGCCGACCGCCTGGTCCGCACGCACCAGTCTCATCCACTGGCGGAAGAAATTGCGCATGTCGGCCTGGTACGTCGCCGTACGGCAATATGCCTGTGCATCGCCTGTCCAGCCCATCCTTTCGTTGCGCTGAGGACAGTCCGTCGGGATGGTGATGAAGTTGCCAAGCTGACTCCTCTGGATATTGAGGAAGAGCTGGTTGACCAGTTCGGTGCCCCATTCATCCTTGGTCGTGGCCTTGTAGCTGCCGGTCGGCATCTCGCAGGAAGAGAGCACAAGCCCCTTGATGTTCTGGAGCGGAAGCGGTCCTTCGTGGGAAGGAAGGGTGATCTGGAGATATTGATAGCCACGGAAAGTCGAGCGAGGACGGATGACCGCCTCGCCTGATCCTGCGGCAATATAGAAGTCTGTGTTCATCGCGGCGCGGTTGGACGCGAAAAGCATATGTCCGGCCAGTTTGCGGCCGTTCTTGCCGAACCTGGCGATGTACTCATCCGAATCCCCCTCGAGGCCCGGATAGATCTGCTCGGCATAGCGCACCACGACCACATCGCCGGCATTGAGATATCCGGCAGGAATTGTGATCTCAGGCACTCCGACCATATTGATGCCCATGTCGTAGATGTAGGTATGATAGTCATCGCTGTGGACAGGCATCACCTCCTCCGCTTCCAGTACCTCGCGGACGCGGACGGGCTCGTCGATGCGGGCGATGATGTCAGGATCGACCCAGTCACGCAGCTTGATCTCCTGCGCCGGTTTCCAAGCCGAGTCGTTGAATCCAGGCATGCTCCATCCCTTCACGGCTGCCTCGAGCCTGGCGTCATAACGCTCGCCCATGAAGAAAGTGCCATAACGCACCGGACCACCGTCGAAGGTCTTCCAAGCGGCCGGGTCGCTCACGACGCTCTCCATCGTGCCGTCTTCGTATGTCAGGTCAAGCCGGCAGAGAAGCGCCGGTTCGTCTCCGAAGAAATTGAAATTGGCCGAGAACGGGGTGATGTACCCGCTGTACCAGCCAGGGAAGAGCTCCGCGCCCACCGCATTCCGGCCGGTTTTGAGCATCCCCGTCACGTCATACGCATGATAGCCGAGGATTTCGCGGTACTGGCTGGCTCCAGGAGCGAACCAGTCTTCGCTGACCTTCTCTCCGTTGATATAGAAATTGTATGCGCCGAGAGCGGTCGCATAGAGCTTGGCAGATGCTATGGTCTTGCCGGCAATGAACTCTGAGCGCAGCATCCTGGCTCCACCGAAACTCGGGTCTATCCATTCGAGGAGCTCGGAATCGGACTTGTTGACGACCACGATGTCGTTGTCGTACGGCTTCTGGTCGCGGTACTGCGGCAGCCGCACATAAGACAGCTTCTTGAACGCGGCAATCTTCTCCGTGCCCGCGAAAAGTATGCGACCATAACTCCGTCCGCCCCCTGTTATCGTGTAACCGGTATATACTACGTCGGACTGAGGCATGGCAAGGAAGCCTACCGAGCAAAGATGCGGGAAAAGGTTGAAATCATGGGTGTTGCCGAGAGGACTGATCTGGAATGCGGTCGCTGTGTTGAGCGGCACCGCAGGGTCTTCTGCAGGTGTTTCTTTCCAAGGCTCGGCCAGCAGCGGCTGACCGTCTATGGCGAAGCGGATCTGTCCGTCGCTCACATAGAGCTTCAGCGAATGCCGGCCTCCCACGCCGGTCTTGCTGATGATGGAGTTGATGTTTGTCTGAGGATATTCCGCCTTGCTGATGGTCAGCAGAGGCTTTTCGGCGCTGTCACCGGGAGCATAGCCGACCCTGTAGACCAGCAGTTTCGCTCCGGCGGACTTGCCGTATCCGGAAAGGTCCAGGACAAGTTTGAAATAGTTGCGGCCGGAAAGATTGAAGTCGTTGCAGAAATCGTTCTGGAGGCGTAAATCGTCCGCACCGAATATGAAGCCGGCCGTGGTGCCCTTGTAGATCGTGAAGTCGGCCTGGATGCCGAAAAGGGTCAATGAAGCCGCGTCAAGCGTCGGCTCGTTGTCACCGATGAAGGAGGCACCTTTCCATGCGGACAGTTTGGGATTCATCAAGCCCATCCCGAAATGGGTCGCGGTGCTGTGGAGTTCGTCCGACCTGTCCCAGACCGAGAGCTCGCAATCGTATCCACAGCCTGCCTGAAGTGCAGTCCCGAGGTACTTTATGCCGGTGGAGGAAGCATCGGCCACCTTGCCGCTATCCCACACCGTCGCGCCGTCATACGCACGTCTGACCACTATCCGGTATGCACTCTGGAGCTGACCGCGTTCGGTTGACTCCATCTTCCAGCTGAAAACGGGACGGGCATCCTCGACGGCCGCCGGCTCCACTGAGCCAGCTACACGGAAATCCTTGATTGACACCTCTGATGCGTTCAGAAGCGTGGAAACGAACAATGCTGCTAAAAAAAGGGTCCTTTTCATTTTGTTGCTTCTACTTGGTCTCAGAATCCTTGGCGAAGAAACGCCAATGGAAGAGAATCAGGTAGAACGCTCCAACTGTCACGCAGCTGTCGGCAAAATTGAACACCGGGTCAAAAAATGTGAATGGCTTGCCTCCGATCCAAGGCAGCCACTGCGGCCACACGGTGTCGATGATCGGGAAGTAGAACATATCCACCACCCTGCCCTGCATCACCGGGACATGTGGTGTGAACACGAGGCCGTAGAAGAAGCAGTCGATGATGTTGCCGAGTGCACCCGCGGCAATCAGCGTGAGCCCCACGAGTACTCCCGTGGATGCCTCTTTCTTCTTGTCGAGCGACGAAATCCACCACGCCAGCGCGGCGAAAAGGCATACCCGGAAGGCGGAGAGCACATACTTGCCCGCCGCGCCACCGAATTTCATGCCGAAAGCCATTCCTTCATTCTCGATGAAGAAAATCTGGAACCAGTTGCCGATGACATTGAAGTGTTCTCCTATGCCCATATTGGTCTTCACCAGGATCTTGATCACCTGGTCGACAATCACAAGCACGGCACCGAGAATCAGAAGGTTCCTGCCTCTGGAATTTTTCATAAAACTAGTTCTTGCCTGATTTCGCCAGCATTTCCTTGGCCTCTACGGTCAAAGTGGCATGAGGTACGAGGCGGAGCCTCTCCTTAGGGATGAGCTTTCCAGTCACGCGGCAGATTCCGTATGTCTTGTTCTCGATACGCACGAGCGCCGCCTCCAGGTTCTGGATGAACTTGTACTGGCGCTGGGCCAGCTGGCTGGCTTCTTCCTTGGAGAGCTGGTTGGCGCCGTCATCTTCGACGGTCTTGAAAGATGGAGATGTGTCCTCGATGTCATTGCTGCCATTGTGCATCACCACCTGTCTGAGTTTGTTGTACTCGGATCTGGCTTTCTGGAGCATTTCTTCGATGATGACGCGGAACTCTTCGAGCTCCTCGTCTGAATAGCGGGTCTTCTGGACCTGCTGAGCTTCAGCTGTGGTTTTCAGTTCTTCTGCCATAAGTCAGAATGTGTTAAAGTTGCTTGATTACGTGGATCTGGATAGGTGTCTCGTTCCATTCTGTCTCCACCGAGCCTGCGACCGCTGCGGAGAGAGGCTCCACGGCGACAGCCAGCGCGAGGGTCTGGGACTTGAGATAATCACCATAAAGGGCGAGGGAGGAGGCAATCTGCTCATTGTCTTCTCCATCGGCATATATAGTCACAGCCACCTTGTCGGTGACCTCGAATCCGCTGTCTTTGCGGATGTTCTGGATTCTGTTGATAAGTTCACGGGCTATTCCTTCAGCCTTGAGCTCCTCGGACACCTCGATATCGAGGGCGATGGTAAGCGAGCCCTCTGATGCCACGAGCCATCCCGGCATGTCCTCTGAAGAGATCTGATAGTCGCCGACCGAAAGTACCACAGGGCCTGAAGGGAGGTCTATCGTGTACTGACGGTTCTCCGCCTCTGCCATCTGGATCTCGGTGATGGTCTGCTGGGAGAATGCGCCGAACGCGGCCGCGATCTCCTTCATCTGCTTGCCGTATATCTTGCCGAGGGTCTTGAAATTCGGCTTGATCTTCTTGGTGATGATGCCGGTGGTGTCGGCGATGAACTCAGCCTCCTTGACATTGACTTCGCTGAGAAGTATGCCCTTGACCATCTCCAGCTGAGTCCTGACGCTGTCGGAAATCACAGGGATGACGAGCTTGGAGAGCGGCTGGCGTACTTTTATGTTGACCTTGCGGCGGAGTGCGAGCACGAGCGAGGTGGCCTTCTGCGCGAGAGCCATCCTCTCCTCAAGGGCGGCATCGACGAGGGTCTCGTCCGCCTCAGGCATGCTTACGTAGTGCACGGACTCGGATCCATCCGGCACGAGGTCGAGATACAGACGGTCCATGTAGAACGGAGCGATCGGAGCTGAAAGCTCCGCGACATCCTTGAGCACCTGGTAAAGGGTCTGGTATGCAGCAAGCTTGTCCTGGTCCATTTCTCCGCCCCAGACACGCTTGCGGTTCAGACGGACGTACCAGTTGGAAACGTGGTTGCAGACGAAATCCTGTATGAGACGGCCGGCGAGAGTGACATCGTAGTCCTCATATGCGGCGGTCACATCCTTGATGAGCGAATTGAGGAGCGAGATGATCCAGCGGTCGATCTCAGGGCGCTGTGCGTATGGCACCTGTGGCGCTGCCGGGTCGAACTTGTCCACATTCGCGTAAAGAGCGAAGAATGAGTATGTGTTGTACAGGGTGCCGAAGAACTTGCGCCGTACTTCGTCCACTCCGGCTTCATCGAACTTGAGGTTGTCCCAAGGCTGGGCGTTGGTGAGCATGTACCAGCGGAGAGCATCTGCACCGTAGGTGTCGAGTGCCATGAACGGATCGACCGCGTTGCCGAGGCGCTTGCTCATCTTCTCCCCCTTCTTGTCGAGCACGAGTCCGTTGGAGATGACGCGCTTGAACGCAGGAGTGCCGCTGACCATGGTGTGGATTGCGTGGAGAGTGTAGAACCAGCCACGTGTCTGGTCCACGCCTTCGGCGATGAAGTCGGCCGTGCAGCCGAAATCCGAACTTTCCTTGCCACGCAGGCCGATCTGGGCATATGGCATGGAGCCTGAGTCGAACCATACGTCGATGAGGTCGGTCTCGCGCTTCATCTTCCGGCCGCTCGGGCTGACAAGGAAGATGTTGTCCACGTAAGGACGGTGGAGGTCGATCTTGTCGTAGTTGACCTTGGACATGTCCTCAGGGTCGAATCCTGCCGCCTTGTATGGGTTTTCGGCCATGAATCCGGCGGCGACTGATTTCTCAATCTCGGCATAGAGTTCCTTGAGCGAGCCTATGCAGATCTCCTCCTTGCCGTCTTCGGTGCGCCAGATAGGGAGCGGGGTGCCCCAGTAGCGGCTGCGGGAGAGATTCCAGTCCTGGATGTTCTCCAGCCACTTGCCGAAACGTCCGGTACCTGTCGCTTCAGGCTTCCAGGTGATCTGCTCGTTGAGAGCCATCATCTGCTCGCGGACCGCGCTCGCCTTGATGAACCATGAGTTGAGCGGATAGTAGAGGACAGGCTTGTCCGTACGCCAGCAGTGAGGGTATGTGTGGGTGTGCTTCTCGATGCGGAAGGCCTTGCCTTCTGCCTTGAGCATCACGCAGATGTCGATATCGAGGGTAGGCGCATCAGGGGCGAGGCTGCTGTCATACGCATTCTTGACATAGCGGCCGGCCCATTCACGATATGAGTCGGACACTCTGTCTGCGGCATAGGCAGGGTCGAGGTCCTCGATGCGGTAGAAGCGTCCCTGAGGGTCCACCTGGGCCTGAGGATCGCCGTTGGCGTCGGTGACGTACAAGCCAGGTACACCGGCGGCCTTGGCCACCTTGGCATCATCTGCGCCGAAAGTCGGAGCGATGTGCACCACGCCGGTACCGTCTTCGGTGGTGTCATAGTCGCCGAGGATCACCTTGAACGCGCCTTCGTCCGGACGGAACCAAGGGATGAGCTGTTCGTAGCGCATGCCTGCAAGCTCGGTGCCCTTGAATGTGCCAGGAAGCACCTCGTATGCGACCTTGTCATTGAACCAGGCACCGACAAGCGCCTGTGCGAGGATGTAGGTCGCAGGAGTTCCTGTATATGGGTTGGTGCTGCGCACCTTGACATAGTCGATGTTAGGACCGACACAGAGCGCGGTG
>JAZQNI010000083.1:0-18942 GCA_045627265.1 Candidatus Cryptobacteroides sp. | reverse complement strand
CAGGAGGAAGAGGAATCTGCGAAGGAAATGTCTGTATGGAAGACTCTGCTGCTTCTGGCCGCAGGTTTCGGAGGCCTTATCTGGGGCGGAAATCTCTTCGTGGAGCACGCGACCAATATAGCCCGCTATCTGAAGGTGTCTGACGCAGTGATCGCCATCACGATTATGGCCGGAGGCACTTCGCTGCCGGAACTGGCTGTATGTGTGGCAGCGGCCGCCAAGGGACGCGAGCAGATGGCCATAGGCAATATCGTCGGCTCGAATATCTCGAATATTCTGCTTATAATAGGCTTCAGCGCGCTCGTGACGCCGCTGACGGTTCAGAGTGTCAATCTCGTCAGCATCATCTCCGTGCTGGTATGCGCCGTGCTCCTGCTGCTTTCGGCCTTCCCATTGAAGACTCTTAAGCTCACCCGCTGGAAGGGAGCGATATTCATCGTTCTCTACGTGGCTTACATAATGCTGGTGCTCCGCAACGGAGCGGCCGCATAATCTACTTTTCAGGAAACATCCCGAGAATATCCGAGACGAGGTAGTTGCTGCCGGCAACGAAGATGAGGTCCTTCTCCGATGAGAGGCTCTCGGCCATCGCCATCGCCTCCTGCGGCGAGTGTGCCACGCGGGACGGAATGCTGTAGTCAGATAGTACATTTGCCAGATCCGCCGCATCGATTGCCCTGTGGGTGGACGGCGTGGTGATGATGTAATTCACGTCGTGAGGGAGATATTCCGCTATGGCGTGCACGTCCTTGTCAGCCACCGCACCAAGCACGAAGAAGATGTTGTCGTAATCGCAGCAGATCTTGTCGATCTGCTCTCTTATCCACCTGAATGCGTGGGCATTGTGTCCTGTGTCGCAGATGATGCGGGCCTTGCCTTCACCCGCTTCGCGTATGGTCTCCCAGCGGGCGCGAAGGCCGGTTGCGGCAGCGGCTCCGGTGATGCCAAGCACAAACTTGCTCTTGAGGTCTGCCTCGCCAAAGGACTGGAATGCAGCAGTGCCCCACTCCGTGCCGCGGAGAATGTCAAGGGCTGTGACAAGGGTCCTGACATTGCGCTCCTGATAATCCCCGGGCAGGTCCATATCCGTCAACGGAATGTTTATAAACGGCTCGGTGACGCTTTCCGCGAAGGTTATCGGGCTGCCGCAGGATGCGGCTTTAGCCTCAAAGACGGGAGCGGTCTCCGGCAGAGCCTCGCCAATGACCACAGGCACTCCCGGCTTGATGATGCCGGCCTTCTCCCCCGCCACTTCGGCGAGCGTATGACCGAGATACTGGCAATGCTCGAGGGAGATGTTGGTGATGATGCTCAGCACCGGGGTGATGATGTTGGTGGAGTCAAGCCTTCCGCCGAGTCCGACCTCGATCACGGCGACATCCACCTTCTCCTTCGCGAAGAATTCGAAGGCCATCGCGGTGGTGATTTCAAAGAATGACGGACTGACCTCGTCGAACAGTGGCTTCATCCTCTCAACAAACTCGAGGACAGCCTCTTCCGATATCATTTCGCACTTCGGGGCGACACCGCCTTCAGGGATGGAGACAATCTTCATCCTCTCGCGGAAATCGGTAAGATGCGGGGATGTGTAGAGTCCGACCTTCAGCCCGCAGGATGCGAGTGCGGAGGCCGCCATTGACGAAACGGACCCCTTGCCGTTGGTGCCGGCGACGTGGATTGCCGGGAAATTCCTGTGCGGGTGGCCGAGGGCTTCATCGAGGATGCCCATAGTCTCCACACCGGGCTTGTATGCGCGGTCCCCGACCACCTGGTAGGAAGGGAACTGATTGAAGAGCCACTCGAGCGTGGCGCTGTATTTTTCCTTGAACTCCATAGTGCCGCAAAAGTAGTCATACAGTATGATTATTGCAATATTTTCATTATATTTGCGTGTTTAAGAATATAACAAATTCAACTATAGATTTTTATTTTTAATAACATGACAAAAAGAGTTTACCGCTTCGGCGGCAAAAGTGCCGAAGGTAACGGCAAAATGAGAAATGAGCTGGGTGGCAAGGGTGCCAACCTGGCTGAAATGTGCAAGATCGGAATCCCTGTTCCGGCAGGCTTCACCATCACGACAGGCGCATGCGTCGAGTATTTCGACCTCGGCGGAAAATATCCGGAAGGACTTGAGAAGGACGTCAACGACGCTCTCGCAGCCACAGAAAAGATAATGGGCAAGAAATTCGGAGATCCGAAGGATCCTCTCCTCGTATCCTGCCGCTCGGGCGCACGCAGTTCGATGCCTGGCATGATGGAGACCGTCCTCAACATCGGTCTCTGCTCAGCCACGATCCCGGGCCTCATCGAGAAGACACAGAACCCGCGCTTCGTATATGACGCATACCGCCGCCTCATCATGATGTATTCCGACGTTGTGATGGAGAAGGCCGAAGGCATCGAGCCTGAGGACGGCAAGGGCATCCGCGTACAGTTGGACAACATGCTCGCCGACGTCAAGAAGAAGAAGGGCTATGCAAGCGACACCGACCTCACCGTCGATGACCTCAAGGAACTCTGCGACGCTTTCAAGAAGCGCGTGAAGAAGGTCCTCAAGGCAGACTTCCCTGATGACGCCAAGGCTCAGCTCTGGGGCGGCATCGGTGCAGTGTTCAAGTCATGGAACGGCCGCCGCGCCATCGCTTACCGCCGCATCGAAGGCATCCCTGATGACTGGGGCACCGCTGTCAACGTACAGTCAATGGTATTCGGCAACATGGGCGAGACTTCCGCCACCGGCGTTGCATTCTCCCGCAACCCTGCAACAGGTGAGAACAAGTTCTACGGCGAATGGCTCATCAATGCACAGGGCGAGGACGTCGTAGCCGGCATCCGCACCCCTAACCCTCTCAACGAGGCCACCAAGAACGACAAGAACCGCAATATGGCATCCCTCGAAACCGCAATGCCTGAGGTTTACAAGGAACTCGACGCTATCCAGAACAAACTCGAGGACCACTACAAGGACATGCAGGATATCGAGTTCACAATCCAGGACGGCAAACTCTGGATGCTCCAGTGCCGTATCGGAAAGCGCACAGGCATCGCAGCCCTCAACATGGCGATGGATATGCTTAAGGAAAAACTCATCGACGAGAAGGAAGCCATCATGCGCGTCGCTCCGAAGCAGCTCAATGAAATCCTCCTCCCTGTCCTCAACCCGGACGCAGAGAAGAAGGCCACCCCTGTCGCCAGCGGTCTGCCTGCAGGTCCTGGCGGAGCCGTCGGCAAGATCTATTTCACATCCGAGGCTGCAATCGCCGCAACCAAGAAGGGCGAGAAGGTCATCCTCATCCGTGAGGAAACCAACCCTGAGGATGTAGAAGGTATGCGCGCATGCTCGGGTCTTCTCACAGCACGCGGAGGCATGACATCCCACGCAGCCCTCGTGGCACGCGGCTGGGGCAAGTGCTGCATCGTAGGATGCGACGCTGTCAGCTTCATCGAGAAGTGCGGCAAGAAGAAGGTCGTTGTAGCAGGCAAGGAATACGAAGAGGGCGAATGGTTCTCCCTCAACGGAACCAAGGGCCTCGTATATGCAGAGAAGATCGACACCATGAGCGCTTCAGAGAACCCTCGCTTCGTGAAGTTCATGAAGATGGTCGACAAGTACCGCAAACTCGGTGTCCGCGCCAACGCAGACAACCCTGAGGATGCCCGGAAGGCAATCGAATTCGGCGCAGAAGGCATCGGCCTCTTCCGTATCGAGCACATGTTCTACGGCAAGAACTCCGAGGCTCCTCTCGCAAAACTCCGCAAGATGATCCACAGCACGACCCTCGAGGAGCGCGTAAAGGCACTCAAGGAACTCGAACCGTACGTGAAGAAGGCTACCAAGAACACCATGAAGGTGCTCGAAGGCCGTCCTGTCACATTCCGTCTCCTCGACCCTCCATTGCATGAATTCGTTCCACAGAGCCCTGACAAGCAGAAGGAACTCGCAGCGGAACTCGGCATCACCGTAAAGGCAGTCAAGGAACGCGGCGAATCACTCCACGAGGTCAACCCTATGATGGGTCACCGCGGAGTACGCCTCGGCATCACATATCCTGAAATCAGCCGCATGCAGTTCAAGGCTATCTTCACCGCCGCCGCTGAACTCATCAAGGAAGGCGTGAAGGTCTGCCCTGAAATCATGGTTCCTGTAACTGTTTGCGTCAATGAACTCGACTTCACCAAGAAGATTGCTGAAGAGGAGAAGGCCGCAGTCGAGAAGAAGTTCGGCTTCGCAATCGACTACAAGTACGGCACGATGATCGAAATCCCTCGCGCCGCTATCCTCGCTGACCAGATGGCGAAGACCGCACAGTTCTTCTCATTCGGCACCAACGACCTCACACAAATGACATTCGGATTCTCACGCGACGACATCGGAGCATTCATGCCGGATTATCTCGACAACAAGATCCTCCCTTGCGATCCGTTCCAGAACCTCGACCAGAGCGCTGTAGGATACCTTGTAGACCTCGGCCTCAAGGGCGGCCGCAAGACCAACCCGAAACTCAAGGTCGGCATCTGCGGCGAGCATGGAGGCGACCCTGCATCCATCGCATTCTGCCACAAGATCGGAATGAACTATGTTTCCTGCTCACCGTTCCGCGTGCCTATCGCACGTCTCGCAGCGGCTCAGGCAGCAATTTCTGAGGAATAATCCAAAACCGCAATCACAGGGCCCGTACCGGGACGGTCCAGTCACGGGCCCTGTTTTTATATTTTTATACAATCGCCAGTAATGCTTATGAAAACTGAAATCAAAATTCAATACGAAACACCTGATTCACAGATCCGTATTCTGTCAAACGAATCGACATTCGCCCAAAGCGGAGGCGACTTCAACATCCCTGGTTTCAACCCGGGCAGTTTCAATTTTTAAAACGCAACTGACATGAACAGAATCGGCAAAGCCATCCTGGCAATCACATTGATATTATCACCGGCAGTTCTGAAGGCCGGTAACGTATCTGTAAAGAAAGCTACTTCAGTAGCCGAAACCTTCTTCATCAAATACGGCTTGACCACAAGAAGCGGTTCGACTCTGAAACTCATAAACAACAGCGACATCGTCCTCACGAGAAGCGGTGAAGAAACAGCACCGTTCTATATCTTCAACCGCGCCGAAGGAGGATTCGTCATAATTTCCGGCATCGAAGCCGCCGAGCCTGTCCTCGCCTACTCCCTGGACAACAAATTCGGAGACTATGACAAAATGCCGGACAACCTCAAGTTCTGGCTCGGACTCTACAAGGAGCAGGTCGACGAACACCGCCTGATGGGAAATGGCGTGACAGCCTCTGAAAGAGCGAAATGGGACGAGGCTCTCGCAAGAACACGCGCCGACGTGCCCAAGGCGATAGACCTTCAGACGCCGGATTTCGGACAGGGCGACCCATTCAACAGGCTTTGTCCTCTCGACAGTGCCGGACAGACCGTAGTGGCAGGCTGTGTGACTATCGCCGCGGCTCAGATCATGGCATTCTACAAGTATCCGAAGCATGGCACGGGCATTCTGCCGGGTTATGAATACAAAGGTATAGTCGTTCCTGATTTCCCGCTCGGACATGATTACGACTGGGACAACATCCTGCCGAAATACCAGGATGTCAACTTCACTGACGTTCAGGCGAATGCAGTGGCGACCCTCGTCAGGGACGTGGCCTTCATGGGGCAGGTGGAGTTCAACCACAGCAGCACCACCGGCAACACCAACTTCACTTTCCCGAACATGAGGATCTATATGGGATACGACAAGAGTATCCTCAGGTATCCGGGCTGGAACATGACCCAGGAGGAATTCAAGCAGGCCATCCTCGGCACTCTCAAGAAAGGTGAACCGGTAACATTCTCCGGAACATCCACCTCCGGCGGCGGTCACGCATTCGTGGGAGACGGCTATGACGAGAATGACAAGATTCTGATCAACTGGGGATGGAACGGCAGCAGCAACGGCTACTACATCAGCGGCGTATTCGGAAGTTACACCAAGGAACTCATCGTCTACACCAACCTCAAGCCTGATTTCGGCGGCGAGGAGCAGTTCAACCTTCAGATACAGAACACCACGCTCAACAGCGTGGCTTACACAGGCATAATGCCGCAAACCTGCACCCTGACCAAGGGAGGAACTATCACCACCAAATTCGGAGCCATCTACAATTACGGCTTCGTCAATTTCAAGGGTGAACTCACATTCGCCCATATGGACAGGAACGGAAATATAAAGGGATTCATGATCGACACCCCTTTCGAAGTACCGGAACTGGAAATGAAGGGCAAGTACGGAATTTCCACGAATTTCAAACTCACAATCCCCGCCGACATCGAGCGCGGAGATTACGTGGAGCCTCTGTTCCGCTACAGCGGACGCACGGAGTGGTGCCATTTCTACAACGCACTCAACAACGAGGACACGGTCCTCGGCACGCTCCCGCTCCATCTCCGCGACTATACCAAGATCAAATACACCAAGAGCACAGGTGCGATAGCGCTCACCACCATGAGAGGATCGAGTTACACGATAACCAATGCTGACGGCACAGCCGTCAGATCAGGCAAAATCGCTTCCGACAGCCTCTCGATCAAACTCAAGACTTACGGAGCGGGTACCTATACACTCACCATCACCAACGGTGACCAGTCAATTTCATTCCAGATTAAAGTAGCATAGCGGCCATGAAGAAGAACTCATTGATTTTCGCAGCTGTCGCTGCATTGATTACCCTGACGGCTTCCTGTCAGAGGGCTGACGTAGACAGATTGTTCGAAAAAGAAGCGTCTTTCATATTGAAGATAAGCTGCCCTGAAGGAGATGGCACCAAGACCGGACTGAACGGACTCCAGCCATATTGGAAGAGCGGCGACAAGATATGGATCAGCGACGGCACCAACAGCACTATGGCCATAGTGCCCGCCAAATGTGACGGCTGGGTGAATGCCGAAGTGGAGGTCACCGGACTTGACTCCACCAAGACACTCTACGCTCTCTACCCATACGATGAAAAAGCAACCATCTCATCCGGGAAGATCATTATGAATATCAGTCCTGTACAGGACGGCCTTTTCAGTTCGGCCCATCATATGAGCGGTATCAAGAATCCGGATGACCAGTATATGAAACTCAGCAACGCCTGCGCCGTCATAAAATTCACGGCCAACCGCGAAGACCTCCTGTCAATGCAGCTGACCAACCCTACCATCAAGTTTGTCGGACAGTACAAGGTCGATCCGGCCACAGGAGCCAAATCCGGAGCCGTCAATGCTTCGAATACTGTCAACATGAACTTCAACAAGCGCATCGGAGAGCATTACATAGCGGTATATGCAGGCTCCATACCGTCCAAGAGCAGTCTCACCTTCATAACGAAGGACGGCAGGATCGGCCATATCATCACAACCAAGAGCAACTCTCTCAAGGCCGGTTATCTGTACGACATGGGCAACCTCGATGACCTGATAGTCTTCGACGGGGAGCCGGCAACCGACCTGAGCAGCGTCGAGACTGCGAACTGCTACATCACCAAGGGCGCAGGTACATACCGCCTGAAAACAGTCCAGGGCAACAGCAGCACCAGCGTCGGCAAGGCTGGCCTGGCCAGTGTCATCTGGGAGACAGTCAACACAGCCACAGCCCCCGCAGCCGGCTCAATCGTGTCCGAAGCAATATACTGCGACTCTTATCTGTATTTCCGCATCCCTGAAAATGCGCCGGACGGCAATGCCCTGCTGGCAGCCTGCGATGAGGATGGCAACGTACTCTGGAGCTGGCACATCTGGAACCTGAAGGACGGTGTGCAGGATCAACTCTACAGTGGTTCTTCATACAGCGGTGCAACAATGATGGACCGCAACCTCGGTGCGCTCAGCGCAGTGCCGGGGACCGACGCCGCTGTCGGCTTCTTCTACCAGTACGGACGCAAGGATCCGTTCATGAGCACGGCTTCGCATACCGGCAACAAGACAATGGTGTCAGCCGGCCTCGCACAGAAAACCACGGCGAGCAACGCAGAGACAGGCACTGTGGAATACGCCACAGCCAATCCTACGACCATCATCTACAAAAGTTCAGCCGCATGGCATGACGATGAAGACGCCATATTCTGGTCTTCAAAGAAGAAGACAAAGTATGATCCGTGCCCTCCTGGATATCAGATACCTTCAGAAGCGGCTTACGCCGGATTCACCAAGAGCAACGTCAAGTGGGACGACACCAACAAGGGCCGCACGATAACGTTGAGCAGCAAGCAAATATGGTTCCCTGCCACCGGCTACAGGTCCTCCGGCACCGGCAATTTGAATTCCTGCGGAGGCACCGGCTACATCTGGTACGACGAGGCCACCTCTCCGTCCGGCTACAACAGCCAGGCCATCAGCAGCAGCAAATTCGCGGGCTACACAAGCGGGCACGCAAGCTGCTTCGCGCTGCGCTGCCAGAAATTGTCCATTTCGGGCGAAGCGCAGAGCATTGTAATGAGGTACAAGGTCGAAGACGTACGCAACTACGTGGCCGCACCTTACATCACAGACAAGATATTCACACCTATCAATATAATATGGGGCGAAGGCGACCCTCAGGAATATGATACCCAGCAGTTGATCTATCACAGATACGCGACAGCCGGCACTTATTCCCTGATGGTGGAATGCCACGACGTGACAGAATTCACCCTGGACCCTGTCGGTGACCTTGAATTCATCGACCTGACTACATTTTAATTGATTCCGAGATGGCAAGCAACTTGACAGGCAACATAATCACAGCGGTAAAAGGATTTCTGATGGGTGCGGCCAATGTCGTCCCGGGAGTATCCGGCGGCACGATCGCACTGATCACGGGAATATATTCGGAAATCATCGAGGCGCTCAACAGTTTTATGGAGCCTGCGACCTGGAAGGCGCTGCTGCACGGAAAATTCAGGGAGTTCTGGAAGAACATCCACGGACCATTCCTGCTCAGCCTCGCCATAGGCGTAGTTCTTAGCATCTTCTCCCTTGCCAAACTGATGGAGTTCGTTCTGGCGCATTATCCCGTGCAGACCTGGGCCTTCTTCTTCGGCCTTATCATCGCTTCAGCGGTGATAATGTTCCGCGGCATCAAGGGATGGAAGATTGCGGATGCAATGTGGGCATTGCTTGGCGTTGCCATCGGCCTTGTTGTCTGCACTCTCTCCCCCACCGAGACCCCTGACGCCGCCTGGTTCATATTCATCTGCGGCGCGATCGCCATCTGCACGATGATTCTGCCCGGCATTTCGGGTTCCTTCATCCTCGTGATTTTCAGCAAGTATGACTATATAATGAGCGCAGTGGCCAACCTCGACATACCTGTGCTTCTGGTATTCGGCCTCGGCTGCGTCATCGGCATCCTCGCATTCTCGAAATTCCTCCACTGGCTCCTGGGCCGTGCTGAAAGACAGACGATGACTGTGCTGCTCGGATTCGTATGCGGCTCACTGATAAAGGTATGGCCATGGTCCAACCCCGACGCCATCTGCGCATCGCAGAACCTCCCCGCCGGCAGCGCGTTCGAACCGCACATCGCCGCCGCCGTCATCTGGTGCATTCTCGGAATCCTTATGGTGCTCGGAATCGAACTTGCCGGACACAGGAAAGACAACTCAACGAAATAATTTCACTCTATGAAAAAGATACTCTACACCCTGCTGCTGATCGTCCTTGTGACATCGTGCGGCGTTTCCGGAAAATCCGGAAAGAACTCAAGTCAGGGAATTGTAATCGGCCTGAGCCATTCCGGAATACCGGATGCCACCAGAGAGTGCTGGTTCAAGGCGGTCACGGATGCCGGAGCGGTGCTCGTGGAATTCCCGAACTATCCTCAGAATGACGAAGAGGCGCGCCAACTGGTAGCAGGCGTGGATGCCGTCATCATCCCGGGGTCGGGAACCAAGGACTCCTCAGGAAGAAAATACTGCGACTTCAGAGTGATCAAGGCCACCCTCGAATCAGGAAAGCCGCTGCTTGGAGTCTGCGAAGGTCACCAGCGTATCAACCAGTATCTCGGAGGCAAGATCCAGAAGGTGGCGGATGTATTCCCGAACACCACGATCCAGCACAAGATCTACGATGCAAACGGCAAGAACATCGGCGCGAACATGGAGGCTCACCCTATCATAATCGACCGTGATTCAAAACTTTACAAAATCCTCGGCAAGCGTGATACCGTCATGGTCAACACCAGTCACAACTGGTGCACTGGTGTAATGAGCGACAGCGTCAAAGTCACGGCTCTTGCTCCTGACGGACTCGTGGAGGCATATGAGATGCGCAATGTGATGGGCCTGCAGTTCCACCCGGAGTATCTCTACAGCCGCGTCGGAATCAAGGATTTCCTCGAGGTGTTCAAACACCTCATCAAGGAGGCTGAAAAAGCAAAGAAGAACAAATAATTGCATGTCGATATGAAAAGATTCCTCTACATCCTGACCATTGCCCTGCTTGCGACCTCCTGCGGCGTTGCCAACAAGGCAGGCAGGAATGCCATTGTCATCGGCGTATGCCACAACGGAACATCCGAAACGACAAAGGGATATTTCCGCAAGTGCATTGAAGATGCCGGCGGAAAATGCGTCATTTTCCCGGAATACACGCTCACGGACGAGATGGCGCAGCAGTACGTGAAGGGCGTTGACGCCGTAATCATCCCGGGTTCCAACAAGAATGACACCACCGGACGCAAGAACTATGACGCCAAGGTCATCAAGGCCACTCTCGATGCAGGCAAGCCGATCCTCGGCATCTGCTTCGGCCATCAGCGCATCTGCAAGGACCTCGGCGGCAAGATGAGAAAAGTTGCCGATGAATTCCCGGAGACGACCATCAAGCACAAGGAGAACGTCGACGGCGTGAATGTAGGCCTCAACTCACAGGCCCATGCAATGATTCTCGACCCTAATTCGAAACTCTACCATCTCCTGGGCGACTGCGACACCGTGATGGTCAACACCAGCCACAGCTGGTGCGTCACTGAAATGGCCGACGGCCTGAAAGTCGTCGGACGCTCGCCGGACGGACTCATCGAGGCATACGAAGGCGACCGCATAATGGGCGTACAGTTCCACCCTGAATTCCTCTATGGAAAGATGGGGCTCACACAGTTCCTGCCAATCTTCGAGAATCTCGTGAAAGAGGCGGCTGAAGTGAAGGGAGAAGGCAAGAAAAACTAATATATCAAATAATACCTATCAACATGACAACCAGAATCAGAACAATTCTCGCAGCGTTGACGCTGCTGCTTCCGGTCTTCGCATCGGCTGAGGACATATCATTGTCCAGGGCTCAGGGCGTTGCCGAGAAGTTTTTCATCAAGACTGGAGTTGCTACAAGGGCGACATCGCACCTCACCCTCGTAAACAAGGATGAGGTGGCCAGGACAAGGTCCGCCAGCGAGGCATCATTCTACATCTTCAACCGTGAGGAAGGCGGATTCGTCATCATCTCCGCACTCGATGCGGCCTGCCCTGTCCTCGGATATTCATTCGAAGGATCGTTCTCAATGGCTGACGACATGCCGGAAAACCTCCGCGAATGGCTCGACCTCTACAGACAGCAGATCGCTGAGCGCCGCGCTTCTGGCAAGGCCGCAACCGCCGAAGAACTTGCAGCCTGGGAATCAGCGGAATCAATGCAGTTCGAAGGCCTTCCTGCTGCGATAGACCTTCAGACCCCGGACTGGGGCCAGGGTTCACCTTACAACAAACTCTGCCCTAACAACACCAGCGGCGAGAAGACAATCGCCGGCTGCGTGCAGATCGCAACAGCCGAAGTGATGGCATACCACAAATACCCAAAGGCTGGATCCGGCACTCTCCCGGCATACACTACCAGCGGCATCAGCATACCGTCCATCACTCTTGGACACGAATACCAGTGGGACAAGATGCTCAAGAAATACAGCGGTGCATCCTATACGACCGAGCAGGCTGACGCCGTTGCAAGACTTGTCTATGATATCGGCGTAATGAACAAGGCGTCATTCGGCCACAGCGGCACAGGCGCTTCCACCGGTACTTCCGTATACAGGATGACCCAGTACTTCGGATACAGCAAGGGCGCAGTGAGATATGCCCGCACATACATGGATGACGCCACATGGAAGAATATCCTCAAGGAGCAGATCGGCAACAAACTTCCGGTCCTCTTCGCAGGAGAATCCTCTTCCGGCGGAGCGCACTCATTCGTCATCGACGGATATGACGCCAACGACAACTTCCTCATCAACTTCGGATGGAACGGCAGTAGCAACGGTTATTACAAACTCAGCGCATTCGGCAGTTATACCATCGGACAGGTGGCTTTCACAGATATCAAGCCTAATGACGGTGCGGCAACCGCACACAACTTCTTCCTCAAATCCGGCACCCACAACAGCAAGACCTACCGCGGTTGCGAATTCATCAGCGGAACGATTGCTCAGGGCAATAAATTCACAGTGAGGTTCGGAGATGTCTACAACTACGGTTTCTCATCCTATTCCGGTGAATTCAATTTCGCACACATGGACAAGGACGGCAACATCAAGGGATGGCTCAGGACATCGCCACTCACATTGTCCTCACTCGCAAACAAGAGTTCGACATACTGGACCAACGACGTCGAACTCACGGTGACACTGCCTATCGAGCGCGGCGATTATGTAGAGCCTATGTACAAGGACCAGGGAGTATGGAAGAGGTTTGCCAATGCCGACAACGACGGTGACAATATCATCTCCACAATCCCGATGCATCTGCGTGACAATACGTCAATTACATATGCAAAGAGCAAGAAGACATTCACACTGTCCACATTCAAGGGCACTACCTGGACTCTGAAGAGGCCAAACGGAGAAGTGATCCGCACAGCGAAGACAACCAATACGGACACCGCACTCAACTTCTCAAGTTTCGACAGTGGAACATACACGCTCGAACTCTCCTACGGAGGACAGGAAATGACAATTAAACTCACCATTTAAGCAGATGAATATGAAACATATTAAATTCTCCATCATCACAGCCGCAGCGCTGGTTTCAATGGCATCCTGCGAAATGGCGGATGTCGACAAGATAACAACTGAAACCGAGGCGCCGAGAGTGCTCACTTTCGACTGCCCTGTTCAGGAAACAAGAACCGGTCTCACGGACCTTCAGCCATTCTGGAACTCAGGAGATGAGATCTGGGTCAGCGACGGTACGACCAGCGTCAAGGCTGTAATCCCTGATGAATTCGACGGTCTCGCAAGCGCAACCGTGGAAGTCACCGGCCTCAAGGCCGACGCCGACCTTTACGCACTTTACCCATACGACGAGAACGCATCGATTTCGTCCGGCAAAATCCTTGTTGAAGTACCTGCAGTCCAGGACGGTCTCTTTGAAAACGCACATATCGCCACCGCCCTCTGCAAGGCCGGCAGCGACATAGTGGAGTTCAAGAACTCCTCTGCGGTACTTAAATTCAACTCGATGAGAGAGGAATTCTGGACACTTCAACTCCAGAACATAACACTCGCATGCTCGGGCAAATACAAAGTCGATCCGACAACCGGTGAAAAATTCGGTGCAACCACCAGCCTCCGCAAGATAAGGGTTAATTTCGATTCGAAGATCGGTGACATGTATATCAGTTATATGGAGTCCAATCTCCCGGCCGGATCGGTATTCACCTTCATCACCAGGGACGGCCGTATGGGCAGCCTCAAGACTTCGCAGAAGAATGATATCCAGAACGGATATCTCTATGACCTCGGCAATATCGATGATGCCGTCGTGCTCGATTCCGAGCCTGCGGAAGACCTCAGCAAGAATGAAAGTTCGAACTGCTATGTTGTCAACAAGGGCGGTTCATACAGGTTCAAGGCCGTACGCGGCTGCAGCACCAAGAGTGTGGGAGACGTAGCCTACGGAGACGTGGTATGGGAGACCGTCAATACGGCCACCGCTCCCAAGAAGTTCTCCATGGCCACTGAAGTCGCCTACAGCAACGGATACATGTACTTCCGCCTCCCGGAAAACGTTCCTGACGGAAACGTACTGCTCTCCGCATGCAACAAGGATGGCGACATCCTCTGGAGCTGGCATATCTGGATCCTCAAGGACGGATTCAAAGACCAGACCTACCCTAGCGGAGCCATCATGATCGACCGCAACCTCGGTGCGCTCAGCGCAAAGGTAGCCGACCCTCTCTCCAACGGTATGCTCTACCAGTGGGGCCGCAAGGACCCGCTCCTCGGTTCATGCCAGTTCACATCAGCCAAGGAAATGGCTATAGCCGGCACAGCGACGAAACTTATCGCAACATCCGCAAAGGCCGGAACAGTTGAATATGTTACAGCAAACCCTACACACGTAGTTTACAAGAAATCCGGCGACTGGCTCCAGGAGAAGGACCTCACCCTCTGGTACTCCGCTGTCAAGACCGAGTATGACCCGTGTCCTCCGGGATACCACGTACCGTCATATTCGGCATACACCAACATGAGCACCGGAACCGTAGTCTGGGATGAAAGCAAATACGGCAGCACCGCCAACGTGAACGGAGAGACAATCTGGTTCCCTGCCTGCGGATACAGATATTCCGCTGACGGAACTCTCACGAAGGTCGGAACCGCATTCTACGCATTCTTTGACGAGAACTCTTCCACAACCGGAAGCCTCTCATATCTTGCAACGAACAGCAGTGTTGGAATCAGCACAAGTTCGAGCCCTCACGCAAGCGCATTCTCGATGAGATGCCAGAAGTTCGTATCATCAGGCGAAAAGCAGTATGCCACCATCATCGTGGCACCGGTCGAGGGATGGCTCAGAGTACCGTCACCATGTATCACAAACATCCTCCTCGACCCTATCACAATCGTCTGGGGTGACGGTGATGCAGGCAATTACGTATACAACCAGTACATCTATCACAACTACAAGGCAGCCGGCAAGTATTCAATCGAGATCGAATGCTGCGATGGCGAAAACCTTGTCGTCAGCCCTGTCGGTGACACCGAAGAAATTGATGTCAGCAAGTTCTAATCATACAAAATCGAAAGAATATGAATATGAAACAGACATACATTGCTCCAAGCACTGAAATCAAAGCCATTGAAACGGCTGCCGTAATCGCCGCAAGCGGTGACGGATGGAACCTCCCGGGTTTCAACTCCGGAACTTTCGGCTGGTAAATACAACCATATATGAGTAAGATTCTGAAATCAGCATTGCCATTCCTGGCAATGCTGATATCGGTTATAGCGGGCGCTGACAATATCCCGCTTGACAGGGCGCAGCGGGTTGCGGAAATGTTTTTTGTCAAAACAGGAGCCGCGATTACCAGAAGTTCATCCAGACTGACACTTGTCAATGCCGACGAAGTTGCATCCACACGCGCCGGAGATGCACCTGCATATTATATCTTCAACCGCGCCGGTGGCGGATTCGTCATCGTTTCCGCGCTTGACGCAGCATGCCCTGTCCTCGGCTATTCATTGGAAAATTCATTCTCGATTGCGGATGATATGCCTGAGAATCTCCGCGAATGGATGGCGCTCTACAAACAGCAGATTGCAGAGCGCCGCAAATCCGGAAAGCCTGCAACACAGGCCGAACTGGAGCGATGGAAGGATGCCGAGGTATTCGCCGAAGGTGACGGATATCCGGAGTCTGTAGACCTCCAGACAGCGGACTGGGGTCAGGGCGCGCCTTTCAACAACCTCTGCCCTCTTGACAATGATGGGAAAAAGACCATAGCAGGATGCGTACCTGTAGCCATAAGTGAAATCGTATTCTTCCACAAACATCCGGTCAATGGTACAGGCTCCCTCCCGGGTTATACCACTAGCGGAGGTGTCGTGGTACCGGGAGTCCAACTCGGGCACAAATATCAATGGGATAATATGTTGAACAAATACAGCGGCGTCTCCTAAACCAAGGAACAGGGCGCTGCAGCAGCAAGGCTCGTTTACGATATTGGAGTGATGGTAAAAGCAGGTTACGGTGCTAGCGGCACAGGAGCCACAACTGCCAATGTCATCAGGCTGTCCACATATTTCGGATATGACAAGGCTATGATCAAATACTCCAACGCCCACAAGAACGATGCAGAATGGAAAGCCGCCCTCAAAAATGAGATAGGCAATGGCAATCCAGTACTGTTCGAGGGATGGTCAGCATCAGGTGGAGGACACGATTTCGTCATAGACGGATACGATGAGAAGGATAGATTCCTGATCAACTTCGGATGGAATTCCACCAGCAACGGATATTATCAGCTCAGCGCTTTCGGAAGTTATACCCTCAATCAGGTTGCAGTCTTCAATATACGCCCTGACAAGGGCAATGACTACAGGAACAATTTCCTTATAATAGAGACAACACAGAACAACAAGATATACAGAGGCGTGGAGCAGACCAATGGCCTGGTATCACAGGGACAATCCTTCAATGTCAGGTTCGGCGCCGTAAGCAATGCCGGATTCGTGACTGCAGAGAGCATTCAGATACAGTTCGCCCATAAGTCCAAAGACGGCACCATCAAGGACTGGATGCTTGCCAGTCCGCTAACCAAGGCCTCTCTGGCCAGCGGTTCGAATACATTCTGGAGCAATGACGTGACCCTCACAGTCAATCAGCCGATTGAGGAAGGAGACTACTGCGAGCCATTGATCAAGGCAGGCAAAGATACAGAATGGAATCAGTTCTACAACGCCAATACCATTGATGACGGAGTGCAGGTCAAGATGCCGCTTCACATAAGGGATTACACATATTTCAGTTTCAACAAGCCTAAGAAGACCTTGACCGTCACCACCTTCGTCGGATCCACATGGACGCTCAAATATTCGGACGGGACAAAGATCAGGTCCGGAAAAGTCTCCACAATGGATTACAAGATGAATCTCTCGACATACACCGGCACTTATATACTTGAACTGACAAGCGGCAGCCAGAGTCTCTCAGTCAACATTACACTGTAAAGCGGATAACGATATGAAAAGGAATAATTCAATATTCGCATTCGCTGCGCTTGCCGCAGCTACTCTCCTCTCCTCCTGCCAGGCTGACGTTGACAAGCGTATCCGATCGAAGAAAGACGGAAACGGTTTCACAATCACATTGAACTGCCCGTCCGACTCCACGAGGACTGACATCAACGGACTCAACCCTGTCTGGAAGAGCGGTGACGCAATCTGGATAAGCGACGGAGTCGAATCCACCAGAGCCACCATACCCGCCGAATTCGACGGCAAGCCATACGCGGAGGTGAATGTGTCAGGCATATGCAAGGACTCCGCACTCTACGCGCTCTATCCTTACGATGAGAATGCCAGCATGCAGTCAGGGCGCATAATAGCCAGGATCCCTACCGTTCAGGACGGCCGTTTCGGCCCGTCTCACCTTGCAGTCGGCAAAGGCGAGGCAGGTACAGGCACGGTGCATTTCCACAATGCCAGCGCAGTTCTGAAGATGAATGTCGCGCGTGAGGATGTCTGGACCATGCAGCTGCAGACAGCCAATATCGCCATGTCCAATTATTTCAAACTGAATCCCGAGACCGGTGAAAAAATGGCCAACTCAGACGCACTCAAGAAAGTACGTCTGGACATCAACGGCAAGAAGGGCGACCTCTATCTGTCACTTATGGAAGTCAACCTGGCCGCCAGGACGAGGTTCACTTTCATCACCGGCGACGGCAGGATGGGCTATATCCTCACCTCTCAGAAGAACACCCTTGAGAACGGTACCATGTACGACATGGGCAATATTGACAACCTCATCACACTCGATGAAACTCCGGCGACGGACCTCAGTGAGGAGGAAAGCGCAAACTGCTATATCGTGAACAAGAGCGGCAGTTACAGGTTCAAGGCAGTATATGGCAACAGCAAGGATGAAATCAAGGATATCGCCTTCGGTGACATAGTGTGGGAGACGGTCAATACCACCAAGGCGCCGGCCAAAAACTCCCTGATTACTGAAGTCGCATACAGCAACGGCTATATGTATTTCCGTCTGCCGGACACCGTGCCTGACGGAAACGCACTCATCTGTGCATGCGATGAATACGGCAAGATACTGTGGAGCTGGCATATATGGATAGTAAAGGAAGGCGTCAAGGACCAGGTTTATTCCCTCTCCTCCCTCAGCGGCGCCACAATGCTGGACCGTAACCTCGGCGCACTCAGCGCCCAGCCGGGCAACGCGCTCTCGCTCGGATTCATGTACCAGTGGGGCCGCAAGGATCCGTTCACGGGTCCTGCCGGCATCTCGTCAAACACTGCCATGGCCCTGGCCGGCACCGCAATAAAGACAGCCGCCGGCAACGACAACACAGGCAATCTGGAATATGCTACGGCAAATCCGTTCGCGTACATATACAAGCAGTCGTCCGACTGGCTCCAGGAACCGGACCTCGCATTGTGGGATGCCGGTGGCAAGACCATGTATGACCCATGCCCTCCGGGATACCACGTTCCGTTCGAATCTGCATTCGAAGGCCTCGACGCCACATCTGCGGCGTGGGATGCCACATTGCACGGCCGTTCAGTGAAGCTTTCGTCAAGCGAGACCGTATGGTTCCCGTACACCGGATACCGTCAGTCAGCCAGCGGCGGCATAACCGCAACCGGAACTACATTTTACATGTACTATGACGAGAATTCCTCCGAAACCGGAAAGAACGCATATAATGGCACGGACAAAGTATTCAGCATCAATGGCAGTACAAATCCGCATGCGAGCGGTTTCTCTGTGCGTTGCCAGAAATATGTCTCATCAGGCATACTCCAGACTGTGACCATCACCCAGGAAGTCTCGGGCGACAATCTGACAATCCAGGCTCCATACATTCCTGACAAGATATTCAAGCCTGCATCCATCGTATGGGGCGACGGTATCAGCGGAGAACTCGGCAGCCGGCAGTTGATATACCACAACTACCAGACCGCCGGCACATATTCGCTCGTGA
>JAZQNI010000082.1:0-49103 GCA_045627265.1 Candidatus Cryptobacteroides sp. | reverse complement strand
TATCATCCTCAGATACTGGCACAATCTTAAAACTACCGGCACGGGAAGTGAGAATTACACTTTCACCACTGGCGGCAAGACCAAGGTACTTTCCTTGATTTGATCTGAAATCTCTAATGCTTATTACTGTCATGGCTTCTTATTTTTGCGAATATATGAAATACCAAAATGGTATCCAAATATTTAAGTATGCAATTTTTAAACCACAAGCAAAAGATATTGTATTCTCGTGTGCTTTTCAATAAGTCTTGTGCTGGGTGAATGGTTATTCCGCGACGAAGTCAATAGGTTTGCTACTTGTCAAAAAACATCCGCGTCTGCGGAAGGTCGGCATTTTTGCCGCCGAGGATCCTCGGTAGATTTTTGCAAATAATTGACTTGCAGTCGATTATGAAATACTAGTGCGGAAGGTCATAAGGTAAAATGCCGACCTTCCGCATTTTTGTCAAGCAAAAACATCGTAAGAGTTCTGGTGGTATGAAGACAAAGAAAGAGGGTCCCCCGGGGATTGTCAACATGTTTCACTTCAAGCCAATAATGAAACAATTTCACAGATACGGAATAAAGCCGTCTCTCTTGTACTGATTTAATTCAAAAGTTTTTGCAACCGCGGCAAAGTGAAGATGCGCAGTCGGCGGCTATCTCAGGTAGAATTCCTGGGTGTTGGGCTGCCCCTTCTTCCCGACACCTTCGGTCATCAGTGCCTTGAGCTCGTCGAGATGGTCGTCATACACGTCCCGTGGCAGGCAATGGCGCCTCTTGCAGATGCTGGCGGCCATGCCGACCACTTCCCCCATCATCGAGTTCGTCCTCATCACGCGGGTCGCGCCGAGGGCGACATGCGTGACGCTGATGTCCCTGCCGGCCATGAACAGGTTGCGTATGTTGCGGGAGTAGAAGCAGCGGTACGGGATGGTGCATTCGCCGATGTCCTTGCGCCTGCTCGCGGCCCGGAATTCCCGGTCCGGGAATCTCTCGTGGTTCTTGGGGTTCATGATGTGCAGGTCGATGTCCCAGGTCGTGGTTACTGCCGCGTCCGGGAACTGCTTGTTGCTGACAAGGTCGTTTTCGTTGAGGATGACATCTCCGAGAAGCCGGCGGGATTCGCGTTTGCCGAGGATGTACTGGACCCAGTCCAATTCGCGGTGGGCGAAGTCCTCGGCCGATGACGAATGGTTCTTGATGTAGGACCAGTTGGAGTAGATGGCCAGCAGCTCGAGGTCGCGGATGCGCTCGACGTCGTCGACCATGTCCTTGTCCCAGCCGTTCTCCCAGTCCCAGCGCCCTTCGGTCGCTACATAGACGGTGGAATCCGAAAACTCGATGCCGTAGTTGAACTCCGGGAACGTGCTTGGTGCGGCTGTCTCTTTCGTCTGCCACTGCACTGTCGCTCCGATGACGTTGTTGTCGGCCTTGTCCGGGGCCATGGATTCTCCGAATTCAGCCTTGGACTCGCGCCCGACCCCGAAATCGGCTCCGGCCAGGGCCCCGAGATTGCCGTCGCCTGTGCAGTCGACGAACAGCGGTGCCGACAGGCGGATCAGCCGGCCGCTGGTGATTTCCCTGGCATCGACCGAGCGTATCCTGTTCCTGAAGGTGCGTGCTCTGACGACGCGACAGCCCCGCAGCAGGGTGATGCCCGGCTCATTTGCGATGATTGCTTCTTTTTTCCATTCCTGGTAGTTCTCGGGTGCGGCGGCGCTCCTGGTCTCGTCGTGTGCGTATTCCAGAAGCAGGTTGCCGAGGTTCGGGTAAGGGTCGCGGCAGATACCGCCTCCGATGCGGACCCTGATTTCGGTGCTGTTGTTGCCGCCGAGCACCGGCCTGTCATGCACCAGAGCCACCTTCATGCCCAGCCTGGCGGCTGATACGGCTGTGCTGATGCCGGCCAGACCCGCTCCGGCCACGATAATGTCGTAAGCGGACTTTTCCGCCGGGCGCATGTATGAGCGGTCGAGTTTCTTGCGCAGCTTGTCCAGGCTCTTCCTGCCGTTCGGGAGAGATTCTTCCGGACACCTGCGGTCAGTGAAGCATATCAGGTCGCAGCGTCCGTCGAATCCTGTCAGGTCGCTCAGGGCGACGCTGATCTTCTCTCCTCCGCCGAAACTGCCGGCATACTGCCAGGTCCAGCCGTTGCCTTCCGTCCCGAGGATTCCGCCTGACGGACGGTCGTCGATGATGAGCCGGAACGCTCCTGGTCCTTCCCCGTCATGCCATGGAGAGGTCCAGTTGTATGTCCTGACATAGGCGTGCCAGACGCCGGGGTGCGGAAGCGCGACTTCCGTCACGGCATCTGCGACGGGCTTTCCGGCTCCGTGCGCCATCAGATATGGGGATCCGAGGATGTGCTCGGACTGTTGGTCGATCACCCATCCGCCCCTGTCGGCGAATGCTTCCGCATCGACCAGGACCTGATGTGGCCTTGCACCCGCCAGTAACGGGAGTGCAAGAAAGCAGAGCAGTATCAGAAGTTTCTTCATTTTCGTTGTATTTCCGGGAATGCCGTCTTTACAAAGATATTCAATTATTGTCGAAGTCCGGGCAAAAAAAAACTAACTTTGTGAAGACCATCATGGACAACAACGGGAAAAAATACATCGCGATAGACCTGAAGAGCTTCTACGCTTCCGTGGAGTGCGTGGACAGGGGGCTCGATCCCCTGACCACCAATCTGGTCGTGGCCGACGTCTCCCGCACCGAGAAGACGATATGCCTCGCTGTGTCGCCTTCGCTCAAATCTTATGGCATATCGGGCCGGGCCCGCCTCTTCGAGGTTGTCCAGCAGGTGAGGGACATCAACGCACAGCGCCGCAGGAAAGCTCCCGGGAATCGTCTGACCGGCGGGTCGGCGGACAACGAGGTCGTCCGCAAGGATCCCTCCGTCGCTCTCGAGTACATCGCCGCACCTCCGCGCATGCGCCGCTACATGGAGGTCAGCACCAAGGTCTATGGCGTCTATCTCAAGTACATCGCGCCGGAAGACATCCATGTCTACAGCTGTGACGAGGTGTTCATCGATGCCACGGCATATCTCAAGACATACAGGTGCACGGCGTGGGAGCTCGCCATCCGCATGGTCAGGGATGTCCTTGGCACCACCGGCATCACGGCGACGGCCGGCATCGGCACAAACCTGTACCTCGCCAAGGTGGCGATGGACATCGAGGCCAAGCATAGCCGTGCGGATAAGGACGGCGTACGCATCGCCGAGCTCGATGAGAGGTCATATCGGGAGAAATATTGGGACCACAGGCCCCTGACCGACTTCTGGCGTATAGGCCGCGGTCTGGCAGCCAGGCTCGAGGCGAATTACATGTACACGCTCGGCGATGTCGCCAGATGCTCGATCGACTGCGAGGCGCGGTTGTACAGGCTCTTCGGCGTCAATGCGGAGCTCCTGATCGACCACGCATGGGGGTGGGAGCCCTGCACTATCGGCCAGATCAAGGCCTACAAGCCGTCATCCAACAGCTTGAGCTCCGGCCAGGTGCTTTCTGCCGCGTACGATTCCGCCAAGGCGAAGAATGTTGTGCGGGAGATGGCTGACTCCCTGGTCCTCGACCTTGTCGCCAAGCACCTCGTGACCGACCAGATGATCCTGACGGTGGGCTATGATACGGGGAGTCTTGCTGATGGCATGGGATATGCCGGGGAGGTCGTGCACGACTGGTACGGCCGTGACGTCCCAAAGCCGGCGCACGGGTCCATCAGCCTCGGCCGGCAGACGTCGTCCACGCGCCTGATCACGGACGCGGTGATGCAGCTCTTCGACCGCATAGTCGATCCGAAGCTGCTGGTGCGGCGGATGTATGTAGTGGCCAACCACACCGTCGACGAATCGACGGCAGGCGGCGTGCAGCTGGAACTCTTCGAGGAGCCCGGGGAGGACGGATCACGCGAAAGAAGACGTCAGGAGGCGATTCTCTCCATCAAGCGCAAGTTCGGCAAGAACGCCATCCTGAAGGGTAACAGTTTCGAGGAAGGGGCCACCGCCATCGAGCGTAACGGCCAGGTGGGAGGACATAAAGCTTGAGGATATGGGTAAGTACGATGACATGATCGGAATGCCGCACTGGGAGCCTCGGACTCATCCGAGGATGTCAGTGGTGGACAGGGCAGCGCAGTTCGCTCCGTTCGCCGCGCTGACGGGGTACGATGCCATGGTCTCGGAGACCGCCCGTCTGACGGACTCGATGAAGGAGATGGACGAGGAGCAGCGCCGGGCCATGGATCGTGTCCTGTCGGACATCATCGGGAGGGTCGCCGAACACCCGCACGTCCGCATCACATGGTTCCGCAAGGATCTTAGGAAAGAGGGTGGGGCGTATGTCGAGACCGAAGGCCATGTCCGCGACGTGGAACTTCACGAGAGGTGTATAGTCCTGAAGGAGGGTAGCCGGATATCTCTTGATGACATCCAGTCGATTGTCTGCGTATAATCTGTACGGCAAGAAAGAAATACGGGCAAAACATTGATGATCAACATTTTGCCCGTATCGTGATTCCGCGGGGATTTCGTCATTTCGGAGAGCATTCTCTTCAAGGGGATATCGGACAAGACAATAGTCGGGATCAACGGGGCCACGCTGCGCACTGCGTTCAGTTTCACCGATGAGGTCCGCGCTTTCGTCGAGAAGAATGTCCCTGAAGGTCTGAGCTCTGACAGTGGCACCGGGGAGTGCTCAGCAATGGCAAGAAGGTGGGGGAGGCCCGGGAAACGGCCACCAGGCAGGCGCTCATCGACTACACCGGCGACGAAAGTGAGAAGTACAGGAAATCCGGAATCATCGGCTTCCACGGCGGTTGCAGCAATGTGATAATCCGCAACATAGTCTTCATCGGCTCGGTCCCTGAGGACAAGGGAAGCGTGAGCATGCCATATGATTACAAAGTGGAAGATGCCGCTGCGGTCAAGGATATCGTCCTGTCCGGCGCCGGACCGACGCTCCGTCATCCACTCCGCATCGGCCGATAAAGAGTTTTCTCCATCTTGTTGGATGCCTAGTCATTTACTCTGTTTTTTCTGAAATATCGCTATAAAATTCAAACTTTTGCTGTCCTAGTTTAATCGTTTTAATTTTTTATGAAAATTTCTTAGTTAAAACGATACAATTTTATTTTTTTCAATTATATTTGCCAAGACGAGTCTTATTGCAAACTGAATGATGGCTGGTGTTTCCATTTTGTAAATGCTGGGAATCATACATAATAACCGTTAATTTTAACCGCACGGATATGGATAGACGCGAATTCATTAAATCTGCCGGACTGATGACAGCAGGAATTATGACTGGAGGAACTGGAATAAGTGCATCAAGCTACAAAAGGATAATCGGATCAAATGATCGAATCAATGTAGCTGTTGTCGGATACTCGGACCGTTTCAAATGGTCGCTTCTTCCAGCCTTTCTTCAAAACAACCAGAGCCAGAACTTCGATATCATCGGAGTGTCAGATATCTGGAAACTCCGTAGAGAAGAGGGGAAGGGGAAGCTTACTGAAAAAATGGGCCATAAGATTCGCACTTACGTCAACAATGATCAGCTCTATAAGGACAAGGATGTAGATGCAGTTATTATTTCCACGGCTGATTTCCAGCATGCCCTTCATGTGGCGGAAGCGGCCGAAAACGGCAAGGATGCTTATGTGGAAAAGCCTTTTGCCGAGACTATGGCCGATGCACGAGTCGCCAAGGCTGCGATCGAGAAAGCCGGAACTATCGTTCAGGTTGGTTCCCAGAGACGTAGTGCACCGAACTATCATGCAGCGAATGACTATTTGCGCTCCGGAAAATTCGGGGATATTGTGATGGTTGAAATGACATGGAACGTCAATCAGCCTGCCAGATGGCGCAGACTCAGTACTGTTCCTCTTCTCAAGGAGGAAGATACTGACTGGAAGCGCTTCTTGATGAATCGTCCATATGAACCGTTCGATCCTCGCAAATACTTGGAGTTCCGTCTGTTCTGGCCTTATTCTTCCGGCATCCCCGGGCAGTGGATGGCTCATCAGATCGATACTGTCCATTGGTTTACCGGATACCAGTATCCTAGGAGCGTAGCTGCAAACGGAGGCATATACCTTTGGAAGGACGGTCGAACAAATTACGACACGATGACGGCTGTCCTTGACTATGGCCCGGCTGATGATTTGACAAAAGGATTCCAGGTTATGTATTCATCACGTTTCACGAATGGCGCAGGTGGAACGAAGGAGATCTATTATTCAAACGGAGGTGAATTGAACCTCGACACTAACATGGTTACCCCTAACGGAGGTCTTTCTGCCAGAGATGCTGCTGCAATGGGTTTGGCTGAGAACAAGCTTCCTTCATTCTCGCTGTCCGACGCTGAAAAGATCGTCACGGACGCAAATACCGGCGGTGACCCTATGACAGAACTTCATGTGCTCAACTGGATGGAGTGTGTCAGAAGTCGCAAACAGCCGAATGCAAGCTATATGGCCGGATACAACCATTCAATAGCATGTATCATGGTCAATGCTGCACTCCGTACTCACGAGTACACCGTGTTCGACCCGGTTGCTCAGGAAGTCATGGCCGGCGGGAAGGTGTTCCAATATTAAAAGGACATAGTAACTCATTTATATAAGACAAGTCTGTTTTGGGAAAGAAGATAACCATAAAGGATATTGCAGCAGAGGCCGGAGTGTCAACTGCTCTTGTTTCTTTTGCCTTGAGCAACCAGGAGGGCAGGAGCAAGCGTTGGAATGTGAATATTGAGACAGAACAACGCATTCTGGAGATTGTGAAGAAGCATAATTTCAAGCCGAACAGTTCAGCCAGAAGCCTTCGGACGAATAGCACTCGCACAATCGGTGTGATTCTTTCTGACATTTCCAACTCTTTCTTCTCCGGTATCGCCCGTCAGATAGAAGACTGTGCATTCAAGCTCGGATATACCATAATTTTCGGTTCCAGTGACGAGAATGCTGCCAGATTCAGCAATCTGGTCACCATTTTGATGAGCAAAGGTGTTGATGGGTTGATTGCTGTTCCTTGTGTTGGTTGCGAGGAGTCTATCGAAAGGATAATCGAAGCGGATATTCCGCTGGTCCTGATTGATAGAGAAGCCAAGCCACACCAGATAAGCAGTGTCCTGCTGGATAATGCAGCAGCAGTCGAGGATATGGCAGGATATCTGTATGACAAAGGATGCCGCAATATTTGTATGATATCCTACGATATGCGATTGAGCAACATCATTGAAAGGGAGGATGCTTTTGTCGAGCAGATGAAAAAGTACGGCATAGGGCATAACTCATTCATACGTAGGATGTCGTATGGTGATATCGCATCCGGGATGGTCGATTTCTTTGATTCCGATCAATTCGCAAAAGTTGACGCTATCATGTTCGCAACTAACTCCCTTGCATATGAAGGTGTGTACAGATTGGTCAAAGCTGGTGTGAATGTCCCGGAGGACCTTACCGTCGTGACTTTCGACCACAATACAGCGTTCGACCTGTACGGAGGTTTTGTTCCATATGTTCGTCAGCCCATCGAGGAATTTGCATCAGAGTCGATACGCTTGCTTCTGAAGCAAATTGAAGCCAAGGAAAATGATGTAGAAAAAGTCATCCTAAAACAACAATTCATCGTAGATTGATATTCCCGATTTTTAGGGGGCGAAAATGAGTTGGATACCCCTATTAAAACGATTAAATTGTGAATAATAATCCATTCTAATCATAAAACATTCATTCAAACTAAAACGCCATGTATCTGAAAAGATTAATTGTATTCGTGTTGTCTGCCGTCGTTTTGGCGTGTGCATTCAACCCGGTGGCTGTAGCTCAGTCAGGAAATGATGAGATCACCGTGACGGTCGTTGATGACGTGGGTCCTGTAACCGGAGCCAGTGTCCTCGTTAAAGGAACGACAAAAGGTGGGGCTACTGACTTTAATGGAGTCGTTTTGATCGATGATGTCCCTGTAGGCGCTGTGCTTCAGGTCTCTTGCATCGGTTATGCGACTCAGGAAGTTACTGTTGGAACAGCAAAGAACATCAAGGTTGTGCTTGCAGCTGATGATGAGTTCCTTGCTGAGACTGTAGTTGTCGGTTATGGTACCATGAAGAAGAGCAGTCTTACTGGTTCCATCTCTCAGATCAAATCTGAGGAAATCAAGGGATTCCCTTCAGTCAGTGCTTTGGACGCCCTTCAGGGACGTGCATCAGGTGTCTATGTATCTCCTGCCCGCCAGCCGGGTGAAAGCGGTTCTGTCAGAATTCGTGGCAACCGTTCAATCATGGCGGGGAACGATCCTCTCCTCATTATTGACGGTATGCCGGGATCTTGGGAGAATGTAGCATCCAATGATATCGAGTCAATCGAAATCCTCAAGGATGCAGCCGCAACTGCAATATATGGATCAAGAGCTGCCAACGGAGTAATTCTTGTGACAACGAAATCCGCTAAGGAAGGTACAGGTTTCCAAGTTGATTACAATGCATACGTGGGAGCTAACAAGTACAATTTCATCCCGATGGATACTCCTGAAACTTATGCCAATACCATCATGAATTATGAGCGTGTGCTTGCATACGGTTATGATCTTGAAAAATGGCAGAAAGATGAGATGGGAATCGACCAGAAGAAGGCTCTGGAGATGTTTTACCCATTATGGGCTGAGAATTATTATCAGAAGGGTATAACCTATGATTGGCAGAAGGCTCTGTTCAATTCTTATAGTTTCACGACAGGTCATAATGTAAGTGTTACCAAGAGGACTCAAGACTTCTCCTTCAAACTCGCGTATGACTTCCAGGACGATAATTCATACTACAAGAATTCAAACTATCAGCGTCATATCATCAGCACTAACGCTCTCCTCAAGCTTGCCAGCTGGGTTGATTTGGGCTTCAACTCTCGAATGAGTTTCAGGAAGAACGATGGTTGGCCTACAACTGTTTGGAATTCAATGAGATGTATGTCTCCGTTCGAGACTCCGTGGATTGATGAGGATCCTTCAAAGGGATATAAGAGAACTGTTGGATGCGAGCAGTATACCAATGCTCTCTCCGATTATATCACTGAGAACTATGTTGACCAGAGGAAGAACGAGCGCATGGATATTGGCGGAACTCTAACTTTCCATATCCTTCCTTGGCTCGATTTAGCAACCAACCTCAAGGTGGATATAACAGAATCCTCAAAGGGTACATATTATGACACGTTCACTACAGTGTCCAAACTTGGCCCTAATACAGCAAAATTCACCAAGAGTTTCAGAAGGGATTATACATGGAATACAATCCTCACAGCAGATAAGACTTTGGGTAACCATCATATCATGGTAACAGGCGTTGCCGAGGCGATCCAGAGCATAAGTGAAGGTCTGGAAGGAAGTGGACAGAATGTCCCTGCCGCTTACATGGATTATCATAATCTTGCGGCCGCCACACTCAACCCTACCATAGCTTCAGACTTTGCGAAGTTCTCCCTCATGTCATACATGGGACGAATCCAGTATGAATACAAGAACAAATACTTGTTCAATGCCGCTCTTCGTTACGATGGCTCATCCAGACTTGCCGAGGGCAACCAGTGGAAACTCTTCCCTTCAGCATCTGTCGCATGGAGAATCTCCGAGGAGCCATTCCTCAAGGATAACCGCACAATCTCCAACCTCAAACTCAGAGCCAGCTACGGTGAAATCGGTAACCAGGCTATCGACCTCTACCAGACAATGACCAAATTGTCGTCAGATACATATTCTTGGGGAGGCAATGGATTCTACACATGGAAACCATCCGGAATTGCCAACAAGACACTCACATGGGAGGTTTCCAAGACTGCAAATATCGGACTCGACTTCGGACTCTTCAAGAACAAACTCACAGGTTCCGTAGAAGTTTACCGCACCAATACCGATGGTCTTCTCATGCAGCGCTCAATTCCTCTTACTACAGGTTTCAGTTCTATCTGGCAGAACGTCGGATCAACCAGGAACCAGGGTGTCGAGGCTGAACTTTCATATTTCCATATGGATGGAGGAGACTTCAAGTGGTCTCTTACCGGAACATACAGCCGCAACTGGAACTCCATCACAGACCTCGTGAATCACGTAGATGATATCACAAATACATGGTTCATCGGTGAGCCGATATCTGTAGTATATGACTACAAAAAGATTGGTATCTGGCAACTTGATGAAATCGCCGAGGCTAAGAAGTTCAGCCGCGAGCCTGGTCAGGTAAAAGTTGAGGACAGAGATTCTGATAATGCAATAACGGAAAGTGACAAGATTGTCCTCGGGCAGAAAGATCCAAAGCATCTTCTTTCTTTCCAGGGTAACTTCATGTACAAGAATTTCGATTTCTCATTCAATTTAGTCGGAGTATTCGGCAATATGGTTGTTCTTGGGAACTGGGCGCCAGCATATAATGCTGCTATGACCAACTTTGCTGCATTCGATCCTTGGACTCCGCTTAATCCTAGTACTAAGTGGCCGCGTGTTCAGAGTTCCAATACTGGAAAGGATACGAGTACTCTCACATATTACAAGGGCGACTTCATGAAAGTACAGAACATGTCGCTGGGATATGACTTCTCAAGCCTTCTCTCTGAAAAGAGCCGAATAGCAAAACTGCGTGCTTATGTTGAGGCCCGCAACCCGTTCTACATCTTCTCTTGTACTCCTGAGGGAATCAATCCGGAAGAGCCGAACTCCGTATACACTATTCCTTCGACTTTTGTCTTCGGAGTCAATCTTTCCTTCTAATTATTTAAAAGTTGAGAAAATATGAAAAAAATAGTTTTATATCTCGCTTGTGGTCTTTGCCTGTTTGCGACATCATCATGCAATGACTTTCTTAAGGAAGAGTCCAAATCAGAGATGACTCTTGAATATTACAATACTGACGAAGGATTGAGACTTGGAGTCGATGCGATTTACAGCCAGCTCAGAGCGAATTATCGTGAGTCATTTTATAAGATCCATTTTTTCTCTGACATCACTGAACTCGGTGCTTCTACCAGAAGCGCAATCGACGATTATATAGATGATGTCTCAAGCAGCTACTTCAACAGCGTTTTCAATGGAATCCAGCAGGGAGTCGCCAAGGCCAACAGAATGGAGAAGATCATCGGAGATCCGGACACTGCCATAAAGGAGCAGTACCTTGGTGAGATCCGTTGCTTCAGGGCATGGTTTTATGCAGACCAGGCTGAATTCTTCGGAAAATATGGAAATTATCAGGAGCATGTCTATGACCAGTATGAAGATTCAATGCTCGAGGTGAATCAGAAGCCTCTTGACTTCATGTATAAAAAAGTACTTGAAGATATCAACTATGCTATCGATCATCTTCCGACCAAGAGCCAGAATGCTGATTTCGGAAGACTCACACAAGGTATGGCGAAAGCTCTTAAAGCTCGTATTCTCCTCAATATCGCCGGCTACAGCAATAAGGAATATTCTGGAGCCGAAGAATACAATCTTTACAGCAAGCTTGGTTATACATCAGAGTCGCAGCTCTATACTGAGGCCAGGCAGCTTGCAAAGAGTGTGATCAACGACTACGGTTACAAGCTTGAGAAGAATTTCGGTGACGTATTCGAGGAGACGAATCAGCTTAATGATGAGGTCATTTTCTCTGTTCAGTACACACAAGAGACCAAATTCAACACTAACGATTCCCGTGTCCATGAATATGGCTGCTCAAGAAATGGATATTCCCTTACCATGAAGAAGAACTCCGATGGGTCTACAAGCGTGTCAGAAGGTCTTCAGACGGTATGGCGTCCAAATGATGCAGGAACACTTGTCAAGTACACACCTGTCACCCACTCCATGTATTATGGCCGTGAATATCGCCATGTACTCCCTTCTTACAAGTGGATTTCCATGTTCAGCGATAATGACAAGCGTAAGAAAGAAACTTTCGAGACCACATTCATCAAGATTGACGATGGCCTTCTCCCTCCGGCAGACCTTGCCGATACTGTAGTGCTCACCGTTCTCCGTCCGATTACTCTTGAGGAGGATCAGCAGTATTCAAACTGGGTCGCCAGCAAAGATCCAAAGGCATACTATCTTGATGGCCTTAACGAAATCTATGATCTTGATGACCCTTCTGATACAAGGCATTATGGCGGTCCGCTCAGCCACCGTTCACGTTACACGAATCTTAAGAAGTTCTATGACCGCTCCCGAATCGCAACTGCGAAACAGGATGCTGGGACCGGAAACGTCATCCTCGTCAGACTTGCTGAGATGTATCTTATCGATGCAGAGTGTGCATGCAAGTTGGGTCTAGGAGATCAGGCTGTCTACGATGCAATTGCTCCGCTTTGGCAGAGAGCTTTTGACAATGTTGCCGATGCAAATGTATACAAGCCAGCAAAGGCCGACATCGACTTCGTAATTGATGAGTATGAAAGAGAGCTTGGCAATGAGTTCAACTCATTCTTCATCCTCAAGAGGAACAGGAAGCTTATTGATAGAATGAAGGACATGCCTATCAGCAAGGAAGAAGAGAAATCAGGACAACTGGGTTTTGGAGATTATGTTCAGAAATATGGTGACATTCTCTATCTGAAGCCATTCCCTGCAACTCAGGCCCTTACTCTCGGTATGACCAGAGATCAGCTCACTCCTGGTTATCCATACGGATCTAACTTCAAGTAGTGGTTTTGATACTAAGCTGGATGTTATCTGACTGTGATTCAGGTGGCCGGTTTATGCCGGCTGCCTGAATTTATGGTTGATGACAACAATTTCATTGCCAAAAGGATTTAAAGAATGCTGCAAACAAATTATCGAGGACCAGAAAAAATATGGTCCAATCTAAAAAATTGAGTTTATCATGCAAAGGTTAAAAAATAGTGTTGCTGGTTTTATTATTGCTGCGGCCTCATTCTCAATTTGTTGTTGCAGCAATAATGAAACTATCAAGATGGGAACATATGGATATGATCTTGCTTTTTTGAAGAAGCACAACATTCAGTCGATAGAGCTGAAAAGTGATGATGGAATATCAAAAGTATTGTTGGTTCCAGCATGGCAGGGGCGTGTCATGACATCTACGACGGCAGGAGACGATGGTGCAAGTTACGGATGGATAAACTACAGGTTTATTGAATCCGGAGAAGTTTCTGCATTCTTTAATGCTTTTGGTGGCGAAGAAAGATTCTGGATCGGTCCGGAGGGTGGACCGAATTCATATTACTTCAAAAGCGGAGAAGAACAGGTTTATGAGAATTGGGTAGTCCCTACGGTTATTGATACCGAAGGCTATGATATCGAGAAGCAGACCGACAAGGAGGTTTCATTCGTAAAGAGTACGGAGTTGGTCAATGCTTCGGACAATATGTTCAAGATAGGCATTCGCAGGACCGTGAAATTATACGAAGCCGAAGAAATTTCGAAGATACTTGGAATCAGGATACCTGAATCTGTGAGATCTCTTGCATATAGCACCTCAAACACGCTGACCAACAACGGAGACAAAGCTTGGACAAAAGAAACAGGACTTCCTTCTGTTTGGCTCCTGGGTTCTTTCACTCCTACTCCGACTACCACCGTCTTCATTCCATTCAACAAAGATTTTGAGGGAAAGATTATCAATGACGAGTATTTCGGCAAGGTTCCTTCCGATAGACTGGTCATTGACGATGGTATGGTTTATTTCAAGATAGATGGTGAATATCGCTCCAAGATAGGCCTTCCTTCAGGAAGCGCCTTGGACATCTGCGGAAGTTATGATTCGGAGAAACATGTCCTGAATATCTTGAAGTATTCTGTCCCGGAAGGAGAAAATGACTACGTCAACGGACAATGGGGACCCCAGGAGAATCCGTTTGGCGGAGATGTGATAAATTCATATAATGACGGCCCGACTGAGACTGGCTATGTCCAGGGGCCTTTCTATGAAATAGAAACTTCATCTCCAGGTGCCGCTCTTGCGCCAGGAGAATCACTCACTCATATCCAATATACCATGCATTTTGAAGGAACTGAAAATGATCTTGCCGCTATGGTATTGGAAATATTTGGAGTACATTTGGATAAAATCTCGAATCAATTCAAATAAGGACAATTCAAGACATTTCTGAAATGGAAGAGAAGATAAGAGTAATTCCCAAGGGAATAGCATGGCCGTTTGCGCTCCTGACTCTGCTTTTTTTTGCGTGGGCAGTTCCAAACAATCTGACAGACACGATGCTCGCTGCATTCAAGAGGATAATGAGTCTTTCAGATTCCAAGACGGCATGGATTCAAGTCGTGTGCTATCTACTGGGTTATGGTTGCTTTGCGATTCCCGGAGCAATGTTCATCAAGAAGTATTCCTATAAGTCCGGCGTTATGCTTGGCCTGGGTGTATATGCGTTGGGGGCGATTTTGTTCTACCCTGCAATGAAAGTATCCATGGTCAATATTGATCTCGGCTTTTTCATATACCTTCTTGCCATATTTGTTCTTTTTGCCGGCCTCTCTGTTCTGGAGACCTCCACGAATTCGTACATCTGCGCAATCGGTCCGGAGGAAACGGCTACAAGGCGTCTTAATTTCTCTCAGTCTTTCAACCCGTTCGGCGCCATAGCGGGAGTAATGATTTCACAAATATTCATTCTTTCCAAACTCAATACGCTCACGGCTTCTCAAAGGGCTTTGCTTTCTGAGACGGAACTCGCAACAATCCAAACGGGGGAATTGAATGCGGTTACGACTGCGTATGTTGTCCTCGGACTTGTAATGCTCGTCATTCTGCTGGCGATCGCCATGACCAAGATGCCGGACCTGAAGGAAGGAGGAGAATTGGATTTCAAGGGATCATTCGGCCGCTTGATAAGAAATAAGAACTATGTCTGGGGTGTGATCGCCCAGTTCTTTTATGTTGGAGCGCAGATTGCCGTATGGTCTTATGTCATCAGATATGCAATGACGTCCCTGAATCTTGATGGCGTTATAGCTTCGCTTGGTTCAGATGCTTCTTCTGATCAGATTATCGATGCGTTGAGGAATGTTGAACCGGTAGGTGCCGGGTTCTATTCTTTCTGCGAATTCATAGGACTGGATAGTCTTCTCCCAAGAACTGCGGAACAGGCCGGAGCTACGTATTACATAATGTCTCTCATCCTGTTCGTCGTCATGCGCTTCGTCTGCACTTTCCTGATGAAGTATATTCGTCCACGCAAGCTCCTGGCGATTATCGGATCGGTTGCCGTGTTGTGCTGTCTCGGAACAATTTATTTCCAGGGTGCTTCCGGTGTTTATTGCCTTATTTGTATATCCGGATGTATGTCGTTGATGTTCCCTACAATTTATGGGATCGGGACCACGGGCCTTGGCGATGATATAAAACTTGGTGGCTCAGGAATGGTTATGGCAATTGCCGGAGCGGCCCTTCTTACTCAAATACAGGGCATTGTGTCTGATCAGGCAGGAAGTATCGCGACGGCATACTGGGTTCCTGCAATTGCTTTTTCTTTCATTACCTTCTATGCTTTTTTCGTTGGCAGATTCTCCGCTAATGTCAAACAAGTATCATAATTACTAATTATACACAATAATCGATTGCTATGAGAAGATTCATTACATCCATGTGTCTGTTTTTTCTGGTTATAAGTGCAGGCGCCCAGGATTATCCGTTCAATGGCCTTGGAACCAGTCTTGATAATCTTTACAGACTATCCAATGCGCAGACCCGTTCCATCAGCCCGGAAAACTATACCGGAGAGAAAGGAAAAGGTGGCATGGCGGTTCCAACCAGCCCGGCGGTAAGGAATGTCAATAATACTTCAAGGTCGGCAAGAGACCTTGGGCAGGGATGGAAGATAAATCCTCTCATCAAGGTTGAGTCCGGAGAAACATTCACGCTCGCTGAGATAGATGGCCCGGGAGCAGTTCAGCATATCTGGATGACCCCTACAGGCAACTGGAGATGGACTATCCTGAGGATATATTGGGATGATGAAGAAACCCCTTCAGTGGAATGCCCTATCAGTGATTTCTTCTGTATGGGCTGGTGCCAGTATGCCCCGGTGGTCTCCCTCCCTGTCTGTGTGAACCCGGGCTGCGCTTTCAACAGTTACTGGCAGATGCCTTTCCGCAAGAAATGCAAGATTACCGTTGAGAATGTGCATGAATCCGAGCCTATGATTCTGTATTATCAGATTGACTATACACTTACAGAGGTTCCTGATGATGCGGCTTATTTCCATGCCCAGTTCAGGAGCACCCGGTATAATGAGACTTCTGACTATACCATTGTTGACGGGATAAAGGGGAAGGGCCAGTATGTCGGAGTATATCTTGCATGGGAAGTCCACAACAACAAGTGGTGGGGCGAAGGTGAGATCAAGTTCTTCATGGATGGCGACAAAAAGTTCCCTACAATTTGCGGAACCGGGACTGAGGATTATTTCTGCGGGTCATACAATTTCGACGTGAACGGGCAGTATCAGGAATTCTGCACTCCATATTCAGGTCTGTGCCAGGTCATCAGACCTGACGGGACCTATTCCGCGATGACCAGATTCGGTCTGTACAGATGGCATATCACTGACCCGATACGCTTCGAGAAGAATCTCAAGATTACGATCCAGGACCTTGGGCACAGCTCTGGCGGAAGATATCTTGCCCAGCATTCCGGCATATCTTCAACATGTTTCTGGTACCAAACCGAACCCCATGCGAAATTTCCTGCTTTTCCATCATGGAGAGAACTTGAAAACTTGTAATTCCTCCAAAAATAAATGTTTATGAAAAGAATTGGTTTTCTTGCAACAGCTATCCTTGTTCTCTTCTCGTTGTCATGCTCGGAAGAGCAGGTGGCCAAGGAATTTTCCACATCGGGTCACAATATCAATTTGTACACATCGTCTGTCTCTGAACCTGTCACTTTGTTCTTGGCGGCGGATACGCATATGACAATAAGCGACGAAAGGGAGGAACCGTTCAGGGTTTACAGCAAGAGAATGTCAACCCCATACAACAACAGCAAGCACTATAAAACTGGGGAGATGACCGCCCAGACGGAATGTTTTTCAGAGTTCCTGTCTGCGGCTGAAAAAAACAAGGCAGATGCTGTTATTCATCTTGGGGATCTTATGAGTTACCCATCGGAATATGCTGTCGAGTGGGTTTGTAATCAGGTACAGAATACGATTACAGTTCCATTTTATTATACATCCGGAAATCATGACTGGCATTATGAAGGGATGGAGGGACATCAGCTCGACCTCAGGGATGAATGGGAGACAAAAAGACTTTCTCCACTGTACTTTGGCAACAATCCGCTTTATTATAGCGCAGTAGTCAAGGGCATACGTTTGATCTTCATTGATGATTCCTTGAATGAAATCCTGCCGGAGCAGGCAGAATTCGTCAAAAGTGAAGTGGCAAAGGGTGATCCTGCGATAGTCTTCGCCCACATACCTTTCTATAGCACCGGAAGAAACTGCAATTATGGAATATGCCATCCGGAATGGAAGGATATCAATCTTAAATATGAGGGAAGGGAACCATGGACCCCGGAGGCCCATGCCGAGGCTATGGAGGAGTATAAACAAATCGTTACCACTTCACCTAATGTCCTTGCTGTATTTCAGGGACATGTCCATAGCCAGACACTCGATATCATAAATGGAACACCGAGTTTCTCCCTTGCCCCGAACGCATATGGACATTTCTATAAAGTAACGGTACGGGCGAGGTAATTTCCTTTGAATTTATCAGTTGATACAATGCGGAATATCATGAAAAGAATCATTACGGTATTATTTCTTTTATCCTTGATAATATCATGCGAGGCTCCCAAATCCGGATATGAGTATAACAAAACTTATTCTGGAAAGAATCTCGACCATATCGCCTTCCCTGTTGGTGGTATGGGTGCAGGGATGTTCTGCTTTGAAGGTACGGGAGCCATTTCCCATATGTCTTTGCACCATGTCCCTGATGTGTTCAACGAGCCATGTGCATTTGCCGCAATCAAGGTACAAGGCTTGGAGAATGGCGTCAAGGTCCTGGAAGCCAATGTGCCCGACTATAAGAAGTTCGGGCGTAGTCGCGGTGGAATGGGCCTTGGGGGCACGACATGGGGATTCCCTCGATTTGATGAAGGCGTATTCCATGCAAGATTCCCTTTTGCTGAACTTGACCTCAAGGACAATGATGTTCCGGTCGAGGTTTTTGTAGTTGCCTGGAATCCATTCATACCGAATGACGAGGATAATTCAGGATTGCCGGTAGCCGGTTTGGAATACACATTCAAAAATACTTCTTCTAAGCGTCTTGAGACTATATTCTCATATACTGCCAAAAACTTCATGACCAACAAGCAGGCTTCTGATCTGGCGTCAATCGGACATATCAAAAATGGATTTGTCCTTCACCAGGGCCCTGCTGCCGATCATCCCGAATATGAAGGAGATTTTGCGATATTTACTGACGATGACAATACGTCTGTGGACCACAGCTGGTTCCGTGGTGGTTGGTTCGATCCTTTGACTATGGCTTGGAACAAGGTCGCAAACGGGGATACGACTCCGGTCGAGCCTAGAGAGGGAGGGCTTGGAGCGGCATTGTACCTTCCGGTGGCTTTGGAACCGGGAGAGTCCAAGACCATCAGGCTCTATATGGCATGGTATGTCCCTCATTCAAATCATAGAATAGGACCGGAAGCTATTGATGACAACGATAGGGGTGATTATTATGATCCTGATCTGTATGTTGATTACCCTCAGACATATGAGCCTTGGTATAGCCATCGTTTTGTCGGGATCGAGGATGTGGCGGCCTATTGGCTTGCAAATTATGATTCGCTGAAATCCGACTCGGAGTTGTTTACCGAGACCTTCTTTGACACGACTCTGCCTCCAGAAGTCATAGAGGCTGTCTCCTCAAATCTTTCCATCTTGAAATCGACTACAATCATGCGTCAGCATGATGGCAGGATGTGGAATTGGGAAGGAAGTGGGGACTCCTGGGGAAGCTGCTACGGCTCATGCAAGCATGTTTGGAACTATGCGCAGGCATTGCCGAACCTGTTCCCGAGAATGGAACGGACTATCCGGGAGACGGAATTCTTCGTCGACCAAAGCAAGGAGGGGCATCAGGTATTCAGGACGAGTATTCCTATACGCCCTACGCGGCATGATTTCCATTCAGCTTGTGACGGTCAGCTCGGTGGCATCATAAAGGCATACAGAGACTGGAGGATTACAGGAGATACGGAATGGATAACCCGTTTGTATCCACAGCTCAAGGCCAGTATGGATTATTGCATCCGCACATGGGATCCCCGTCATTCGGGTGCCCTCGAGGAACCTCATCACAATACATACGACATAGAGTTCTGGGGCGCTGATGGCATGTGTACAAGTATATATGCCACTGCTCTCAAGTGCTTTTCTCTTATCAGCGATGCTCTAGGCGAAGAGTGTGGACTTTATAAGGAACTCTATGAATTGAGTGGCGAATACGCTGCCTCAAGACTATGGAATGGGGAATACTTCATCCATGATGTGAGGTGGATGGACCTTGATGCAAAAGATCCGTCGACCGCAATGTCGATAGAAGGGGAGTATTCTCCTGAAGCCTGCGAGATCATGATGAAAGAAGGCCCGAAGTATCAATATGGCACAGGCTGTTTGTCTGATGGTGTCATTGGCTGCTGGATGGCCAAGGTAGTTGGATTGGAAGATCCGTTTGACAAGGATATGGTTGTCGGCCATCTTAATTCCCTTTACAGGTACAATTTGAAAAAGGACTTGAGTGACCATGCCAATCCTCAGCGTCCGGGATATGCTTGTGGCCATGAAGGAGGATTGCTTCTCTGTACTTGGCCTAAGGGTGGGAAGCCCAGCCTTCCGTTCATATACAGCGATGAAGTCTGGACCGGAATAGAATATCAGGTTGCCGCTCATATGATGTTTGAAGGTGAAGTTGAAAAGGGACTGGATATCGTGCGTACTTGCAGGAGCAGGTATGATGGCACTATCCGCAATCCGTTCAGTGAATATGAATGCGGTGAGTGGTACGCTAGGGCATTGTCAAGTTACAGCCTCCTTCAAGCTCTTACCGGAGTCCGCTACGATGCAGTGGACAAGACTCTGTATATAGATTCCAAGATCGGTGATTTCCGCTCATTCCTTTGCACTGCATCAGGATATGCAACTGTCGGCCTTGAAAAGGGCAATCCTTTCATCATTGAGAAAAATGGTTCTATCGACGTGCAGAAATGCATCGTCAGCGGAACCCCTGTTGAGATAACTGTTATCTGATGCAAAAAACAAGAACAATATGAGATTCAAAGTATTCCATCTGGTTTCGTTCGCATTGTTAGCGGCTTGTGCGCCCCAAATCAATTATACACAATATGTTGATCCGATGGTGGGGACGGATGCCCATGGCCATGTTTTCCTGGGTGCAAATGTCCCGTTCGGTGCGGTGCAGGTCGGTCCCAGCCAGACAGGTGATACTTGGGATTGGTGCTCCGGCTATCATTACTCTGATTCTACGATAATCGGGTTTGCCCATACTCATCTGAGCGGAACAGGATGCGGTGATTTGGGCGATATTGTGCTTGCGCCACGTACCAACGACAAACCTTATTCACTGTTCCGTCACGAAACGGAAGTTGCAAAGGCGGGATATTACAAGGTACGTATGGATTCTTATGGCGCGGATGTAGAGTTGACAGCTACTGCCAGATGTGGATTCCATAAGTATCATTATGACAACCCGGAAGAGGCCAGGGTGGTCGTGAATCTTGAGAGGGGAGTTCGAGACAAGGTTACTGATTGCCATGCGGAGCAGGTGGGACCAAATGCCGTCTGCGGATACAGAACTTCCACGGGATGGGCGAAGAACCATACCTGTTATTTCTATGCGGAGTTTTCCAAGTCGATAACCTCATTCAAGGTCGAGACACCAGAAACCCCGGAGAATCCTGATGCGACAGGAGAGCTTTTCAGTTTCCTGACATTTGACATGGGCGGGGGCAGTGATTTATATGTCAAAGTCGGCATTTCTCCTAACAGCACCGAAGCTGCAAAGGCCAATCTTGCTGCAGAAATACCTGGTTGGAACTTCAAGAAGGTCGTCAAGGATGCCGATGCCGCATGGAATGCCATGCTGTCCAAGATAGATGTAGAATCGGATGATATCCATGAATTGAGGAAATTCTATTCCGCTTTCTATCACACGATGTTCAATCCATGCCTTTATAGCGATACCGGAGAGAAGAATGTCTATACCGTGTTCTCTCTCTGGGATACATACAGGGCATTCCATCCTCTTATGACCATTGTCCATCCCGAGATGCTTGATGACGTCGCAAGATCGATGGTCGATGTATACAAAGAGTGTGGAATTCTGCCTGTATGGCATCTTGCCGGGTGCGAGACTTACTGCATGGCGGGCAATCCTGCAATTCCTGTCCTTGCAGATATTATTCTCAAAGGTTATTGCAAAGATGTCGAGGGGACATACGAGGCGATGAAGAACTCCGCGATGGCGGATAACCGTTACCAGAAATACATGCGCGATTACGGCGGATATATCCCATTCGATGAAGTCCATGTCAACAGGACCGTGTCACATACTCAGGAATATGCCATTGCCGACTGGAGCCTGGGCCAAGTTGCCGGGTTGCTCGGGAAAACCGAGGATTATGAGTATTTCGACAGTTTGAGCAAGGGATACAGGAAAATGTTTGACCCGCAACTCCAGTTCGTGAGAGGGCTTTCCAAAGACGGGAGGACTTTCAGCGCACCGTTCGATCCTTTCCATGCCCATCATAATGTCAATGATTATATGGAAGGGACGGCATGGCAATATACATGGCTTGCTCCGCATGATGTTCAGGGACTCATCGATCTTTTCGGTTCCAAGGAGTCTTTCATCACCAAGCTCGACTCTCTTTTCGTGGTGTCCGGCTTTATGGGAGAAAGAGCTTCCAAAGATATCTCCGGTCTGATCGGACAATATGCCCACGGGAATGAGCCGTCACATCATATAGCTTATCTGTACGACTTCGTCGGGCAGCAGTATAAGGCTGCCGAGAAGGTCCGCCATATTTGCACGACATTATATACCGATGAGCCTGTAGGACTCTGTGGTAACGAAGATGCCGGGCAGATGTCTGCGTGGTATATTATTTCTTCCATGGGATTCTATCAAGTGGAACCTTGTGGTGGAAGGTATTATTTCGGCTCTCCATGTTTCCGCCGGATGACGGTCAATGTCGGAGGCGGGAAGAAACTTGAAATCATCGCTCATGACAACAGTGATGAAAACATCTATATTCAGAGAATCAAGTTGAACGGAGAGGATTATGATAAGTTGTATATCGAGCACAAAGATATCGTTGCAGGAGGTTGCCTGGAGTTTTTCATGGGCTCTGAACCTGTCAAATAGCGTTGCATCATGAAGAGAATTCTAATAGTCCTTATGACGGCGTTCACAGCCGTGACATTGTCGGCCCAATGCCTTAATGTAGGCACATATAATATCCGGCAGATCAACAAGCGTGATTACACTCATGATGACGGTTGGTATCAAAGAATCGATCAGTTGTGCGATGTCATAAAGTTTTGTGATTTTGATATTTTCGGCGCTCAGGAAGTTTTCAACATCCAGCTTCAGGACCTTTTGAAAAGGCTTCCTGACTACGATTATGTCGGGGTAGGGAGAGATGATGGTGATACGAAAGGTGAATACAGCCCTGTCTTCTATAACAAGAACAGGTTCAAGTGTTTGAAGAGCGGGACATTCTGGATATCGGAAACTCCGGATACTGTTTCCATCGGATGGGACGCTGCATGCAAGAGAATCTGCACGTGGGGACAATTCAAGGATAGAAAGACAGGGAAGAAGATATGGTTCTTCACTTTGCATATGGACCATATCGGCAAGGTGTCACGGGAAGAGGGCGCAAGGCTTGTGCTGCGCAAGATAAATGAGCTTGCAGGACCGAAGGCGCATGTGATTCTCACCGGGGACTTCAATGTCCTTCATACGACGGAGGTGTATGATATCATTGCAAATTGTGGATTCCTGAAGGATTCATATGTGGCGGCACCTGTGAAACTTGCCCCTAACGGAACATTCTGCGCATTCGATCCCGCCAACATGACGGAAGCGAGAATAGATCATGTGTGGGTGTCCAATTCTGCAGAGGTTGAGAGGTACGGTATCTTGACTTTCAATTATTGGAAGGACACGGATGCTGAACCTGTCCTTCTTGATAATGCGCCCCAGAACCTTTATGCCCGTAAAGGTATTGTCCATTTCCCGTCCGACCATTTCCCGGTACAAGTGTTCTTGAAATTCTGAAAAGGGTGCACAAATTGATATAGAATTATGGCAAAGTATGTAATAGGATTGGATTATGGCAGTGACAGCGCTCGTGCCGTAATGGTTGATGTAATGACAGGAATGACGGTCTCCACTGCAGTAGAGAACTATCCTAGATGGGCGCAAGGCTTGTATTGTGATCCGGAGATCAATCAGTATCGGCAGCATCCTCTGGATTACATTGAAGTGATGGAAAAAATAGTGAAAGTGGTCGTTTCAAACGCTCCGGAAGGCGTTGCTGAAGATATCATCGGCATGGCCTTCGATACGACTGGTTCCACCCCGTGCTTTGTCGATTCTTCAGGTACTCCTCTGGCTCTGACCGAAGGTTTCAAGGAAAATCCCAATGCGATGTTCATCCTATGGAAAGACCATACAGCGAATGCCGAGGCAATCGAAATCAACGAAGCGTGCCATAAGGAAGGGGCCTTTGATTATACCGCATACGAGGGGGGCACATATGCCAGCGAGTGGTTCTGGGCAAAGGCTCTGCATGTGCTCCGTACAGATGAGGCTGTTCGTGAAGCTGCATACAGCATAGTCGAGCATTGCGATTGGATGCCGGCATTGCTTACGGGATGTTCCAGGGCTGAAGACATTGTACGCGGCCGATGTGCGGCAGGGCATAAGGCAATGTGGAATGAGGCCTGGGATGGCTTGCCTTCGGAAGAATTCCTGTGTTCCCTCGATCCCCTGCTTGCCGGATATAGAGAGCGTCTGTATACCAAGACGGTAACCGCAGGCTCTCCGGTCGGCAGTCTTACGCCAGAGTGGGCGGGACGTCTCGGACTTAGTACAGATGTGGTTGTCGGCGTAGGGTCATTGGATTGTCATGCCGGTGCAGTTGGAGCAAATGTCGCCCCTCACAGATTGGTGCGCATTATAGGTACGTCTACCTGCGACATCATGGTTTCCGAGTATGATGAGATCGGTGATAAGTTGATCAGGGGGATATGTGGTCAGGTGGATGGATCCGTGCTCCCTGGGATGATAGGGATAGAGGCGGGGCAAAGTTCTTTCGGGGACGTTTATGCTTGGATGCGTCGTGTGCTGGAGTGGCCTTTGCGCAATCTCTCCGGCCTGCATGGTGAGGATATAGATAAAGCATGCGCGAGAATTATTCCGGCTATAGAAAGGCAGGCTGCTGACATACCTGCTGGTAAAAGTGGTGTCATCGCCTTGGACTGGTTCAATGGTCGGCGTACTCCGGACTCTGATCCGATGGTGAAAGGAGCTATTGCCGGTTTGACACTCGGTACGACTGCCCCTATGATTTATCGGGCTCTTGTTGAAGCTACGGCTTTCGGATCAAGGGCAATCACCGAGAGGATGCTTGATGAAGGTGTAAGGATTGATGAAGTTGTGGGGATAGGTGGTATCGCACTCAAGTCATCTTTTGTCATGCAGATCCTTGCTGATGTGATGAACATGCCGATAAAGGTATATGCCAGCGATCAGGCATGTGCGCTCGGAGCTTCGATGTTCGCTGCAACTGCGGCCGGAGCTTACCCGACACTGCAGGATGCCCAGGCTGCCATGGCGGGTGAAATAGCTTGTGAATACGTGCCTAGACCGGAAAATGTCATCATATACGACAAATTGTACAAGGATTATCTCTCATTGGGAGCTTTTTGCCAGGACATGGCTTCTTCTTAAGCCTCCCGTTAATCCAAGTTTTATCGGGTAATAATAAAGCCAACTAACTAAATATCAGTTAGTTGGCTTTCGTGATTCCGAAGAGATTCGAACTCTTGACCCACAGCTTAGAAGGCTGTTGCTCTATCCAGCTGAGCTACGGAACCGTCCTTTGCGCGCTTCAGCGCAGCTGCCTGCGGAAGCGGACTGCAAATATATGCCTTTTTCCGTCAATATCAAAAAATATATTTAAGATTGACAGAACTGCCGCTGCGGCTTACGCTCGGAGCGTCTTTTCCGGAGAAGATGCTTCCGAAATCATCGAAAGCCCTGATGTCCAGCGCAATCCTTCCGAACTGGAAGCCGCAGATGAAGTCCCATCCGAAAGTGTCCCCGGTCAGACTGGCCGGAAGAGCTCCGATGCCGGATATCTCGGTCGACAGAGCCTTGCTCCAGTATCCTCCGATACCTATGTACATGCCTCCTGTTATGCTTCGAGGAGTGTGCAGCACGAAGTTGACAGGAACCATAAGCTCCTGACGCCGGTATGATCCCTTGGTGGATCCGTACAGGTCAGCCGCATCCGGATAACTGCTTCTAGAGTCCATGTAGGTCACGCCTGTCCATATCCCGAATGATTTGAAGTTGCCCTGTATCTCGGCACCGGCATTCCAGCCCGGTATCGCCGAAGTCGTGATACAACCCTTGTCGAAGGAAAGCGAAGTGGCGCTGTATCCGCCGAACAGGCTGAAATCAACTCCGTTTTTCGAAATTTCCCTGTGCTTCGGGGCGACCTTGCCCGATGATGCGAATGAAGGGTCGGAAGAGCATTCCAGAGCCATGGTTTCCAGATATCCTGTGACCTTGTCAAGTCCATCGTAATCAATTAGTTCTGCATCGTCGCCCGGCTTGTGGTACGGCGATTTGAGCCCGGTCGTCACGGCGAGCGTCGGCACTCCTTTCCTGGCGAATCCCTCGGTGTCTGTGGCCGTGAACACGGATCTCTCGAATCCCTTGGTCTTCAGCGGGAGGTCGATCTCCTGCGCCTCGCGCTCGAATACTTTTTCGCCGTCCTTGATAGTGGATGTGCCCTCGAGCTTGAGCGTCTTGCCTTCCTTGAGCCATCCGATCATGTCGACACTCATCATCAGCTTGACGTCGATGCCGAGAGTGTCGAGCCTTTTCGCGAGGTGTGAGGAGCCGTACAGGCCGATTTCCTCCGCGTCGAATGCCGCCAGGATGACGCTTCTGCCGAGAGATCCCGCCTGCGGTGCGAGTGCGCGGGCCAGCTCGATGACGGCCGCCGTGCCGGAAGCGTTGTCGTCAGCTCCGTTGTACACCTTGTCGTTCCTGACTCCCAGATGGTCGTAATGGGCACCGATGACTATGAACTGGTCCTTGAGCTTAGGGTCGGCGCCTTCGATGTACCCGACTACGTTCTTGAATTCTCCCTCGTAGCCGCGCGGCTTGAATCCGTCGAACCATCCTTCTTCGAAATATGGCTTGATGCCTGCCGCCTCGAACTCACCGACAATGTACTCAGCAGCCTTTGCGGCATCTTCCGAACCGGCTTTCCTGCCTCTGAGCGAGTCGCTTGCAAAATAATAGACATGTTCCTTGAGCCGTTCCTGACGGCTGCTTACCTGCGCATCGACATCGATGCACGCTGCCAGAGCGGCAAGAATGATAAAAAACTTTTTCATAGTTCCGATCAACGTTCTTTTGTCTTCGCAAATATATCCAAATTTCGTTCAATCAGAGGCATAATTTGCTATATTTGCATAATTAGTCGGTAGTTGTGTGATTCATAAGAGATCCATCATGAAGAAATTTTACGCAATCCTTTGCACCGCGCTGCTTGCGTCGGCGACCGTTTTTGCTGCAAATGTGCAGAAAGACACACTGAGAATACTTGCGATCGGCAACAGCTTCTCCATCAATGCGGTGGAGCAGAACCTCCACGGCATCGCCGATGCTGACGGCAAATGCGCCATCATCGGCAACATGTATATCGGCGGATGCAGCCTCGAGCGCCATTTCAACAATTCGCAGAGCGAGAACAGGGATTATTCATACAGGAAGATCAACGCGTTCGGAGTACGTACCGCCAAGAGCGGCGTGACCCTCGAGGAGGCGCTTGCGGACGAGCAGTGGGACATCGTCACCTTCCAGCAGGCCAGCCATTTCTCCGGCCAGATCGAGACCTACGAGCCGTTCCTTACCGACCTCATCGCTTTCGTGGCGGCGAGAGTCCCTGCCGGCACGAAGTTCTACTGGCATCAGACCTGGGCGTACGCTCAGGACACCAAGCACGGCGCGTTCCCGAGATATGATTCCGACCAGGGCAAGATGTACGCGTGCATAATGGCCGCCTCGGCCAAGGCTTGCAAGGACCACGGACTGACCATCATCCCTTGCGGTACGACGGTCCAGAACGCCCGCGGCACCTTCATCGGCGACGGCTTGAACATCAAGGACGGTTTCCACCTCAATGAAAAAGGCTGCTATGCGGCCGCCTGCACCTGGTATCAGGTCCTGTTCGGCGAGAAGGTGGTTGGAAACGCCTTCAGACCTCAGTTTCTCACAGAAGACGAATGCGTGACCATACAGAAATGCGCCGCTGCAGCCATCAAGAAGCCATTTGCGACCAAGAAGATCAAGTAGATATGAAGATAGCGATATTGCAGACAGATATAGTCTGGGGAGAAGCGGAAGCCAACATCAAGCGTGCGGGAGAACTGATTTCCTCCTGCCCGGGAGCAGACCTCTATGTGCTCCCCGAGATGTTCACGACCGGTTTTGCGACCCAGAAAGGCGCCCGCCTGGATGAGGATCCGGAGCGCACGGTCTCATGGATGAAGACTGTCGCCAAGGCCGGGGACTGCGCAGTGTGCGGAAGCGTCGCGATGCGTGACGGCGACCGCTGCTACAATCGTTTCTATTTCGTGAAGCCGGACGGAGACGTGGCGGCGTACGACAAGCGCCATCTTTTCACTTACGGTGGCGAGCGTGAGCGTTTCTCGGGAGGCAGCGAGAGGGTGATAGTCGAGTTCCGCGGAGTCAGGTTTCTGCTCCTGGTGTGCTACGACCTCAGATTCCCCGTATGGATGCGCAACCGCAACGACTATGACGCCATGCTTGTCGTAGCCAACTGGCCGGTCGTCAGGCAGGATGCCTGGGAGACCTTGCTGAAAGCCAGGGCCATCGAGAACCAATGCTTCGTCGCCGGAGTCAACAGGGTGGGGAAGGATCCGGTCTGCGACTATCTCGGCGGCACCACGCTCTACGATCCGTTCGGCAAGGTCATCGCACGCTGTGCCGACGGCTCCGAGTGCGTCGCGTCGGGTGAGATCGACATGACTCTTTTGAATGATTTCAGAGGCAAATTCCCGGTGTTGGAAGATGCCGACAATTTTGAGATGAAGATATGAAGACGAGAAAACTTCTGCTCGGCGACGAGGCCGTGGCGCTAGGCGCCATACATGCAGGCCTGTCGGGAGTATATGCATATCCTGGCACTCCGTCCACAGAGATAACGGAGTTCATACAGAAAGACCCTCTGGCGAGGGAGCGCGGCATACGCAGCCGCTGGTGCACCAATGAGAAAACGGCCATGGAGGCCGCCCTGGGCATGTCCTATGCCGGCAAGCGCGCGCTCGTCTGCATGAAGCACGTTGGCATGAACGTCTGTGCGGATGCGTTCGTCAACAGCGCGATCACGGGCGTGAACGGCGGACTTATCGTCCTTGCGGCCGATGACCCGTCCATGCATTCTTCGCAGAATGAGCAGGACAGCCGCTTCTACGGCAAGTTCGCGATGGTGCCGATATTCGAGCCGTCCAACCAGCAGGAGGCCTACGACATGGTCTCGAAGGCGTTCTGCCTGTCCGAGGAGCTCAAGACTCCGGTGCTGCTGCGCGTCGTAACGAGACTGGCTCATTCCCGCGCCGCGGTGGAGCTCGACGAGGCCCAGGACCAGAATGACTTCCATCCTGCGGATGACCGCGGCTGGGTGCTCCTTCCTGCGATCGCCAGGCGCCAGTACCTCAAACTCATCGGCAAGCAGCCCGAGATGAGCGATGCCGCCGAGTGGTCGAAGTTCAACGGCATCGACGGTACGCCGGTCCAGGGTGCGCAGGGCGTGATCGCCTGCGGCATCGGATACAATTATGTCAAGGAGGCCCTTGCGGCTTCCGGCAAGGAGGTGAACCTCCTGAAACTTTCGCAGTACCCGCTGCCGGCCGCAAAGGTGAAAGCGCTCGCGGCCGCCAGCTCCAGCATCCTCGTGGTCGAAGACGGCCAGCCGGTTGTCGAGGAGCAGATAAAGGCCCTGCTCGGCGAGGACTATCCTGTCAAGGGACGCCTCAGCGGCGACCTTCCGCGCACAGGTGAACTCGATCCGGACAATGTCGCAGCATCGCTCGGCATCGCTGCCAGCACGACTTTCGCACAGGCGGCCAACCTGGCTGCCCGTCCGCCTCAGCTCTGCCCAGGATGCGGCCACAGGGACGTCTACAAGGCACTCGGCGAGGTGGTAGCCGATTACCAGGGAGCGCGCATATTCGGCGATATCGGCTGTTATACGCTCGGCGCGCTGCCTCCGTTCAAGGCGCTTGCGAGCTGCGTGGACATGGGCGCATCCATCACCATGGCGAAGGGAGCTGCGGACGCCGGTCTCTTCCCGGCTATCGCCGTGATCGGAGACTCGACCTTCACGCATTCCGGCATGACGGGGCTTCTGGACGCCGTCAATGACGGTTCCAACATCACCGTGATACTGTCCGACAACCTGACCACCGCTATGACCGGAGGACAGGATTCGGCCGGCACGAGCAAGTTCGAGGCGATCTGCGTCGGCCTCGGTGTCGCACCGGAGCACGTCAAGGTGGTCGTCCCGATCCCTGCCAACATGGCGGAGATCACGCGCATCATCCGCGAGGAGATCGAGTACAACGGGGTTTCAGTCATAATACCGCGTCGCGAATGCATGCAGACGCTCAAGCGTAAGAAGAAATGAAGAAAGATATGATACTTTGCGGCGTCGGAGGACAAGGCATCCTCTCGATCGCCACGGTGATAGGAGAAGCCGCCACTGCATCCGGACTCTCCCTCAAGCAGGCCGAGGTACACGGAATGAGCCAGAGGGGCGGTGACGTGCAGAGCAATCTGCGTCTCTCCACCGAGCCTATCTACAGCGACCTCATCCCTCACGGACAGGTGGACCTGATCATATCCATGGAGCCTATGGAGGCTCTGCGTTATCTGCCATATCTTGCTCCGGAAGGCAGGGTGGTGACATCCTCCAAGCCTTTCGTCAATATCCCGGACTATCCGGACATCGAGGCGGTCAAGGCCGAACTGCAGGCGCTTCCGAGGGTGAACATGCTCGACATCGAGAGCATCGCCCTGGAGCACAAGCTTCCGAAGGGAGCCAACATGATCCTGCTCGGCATGATGGCGCCGTATCTTGAAATCGTGACCCCGGATGCCTTGCGCCAGGCTGTGGCCAAGGTGTTCGCCTCCAAGGGGGAGGCCGTGGTCGAAGCCAACCAGCTGGCGTTCGACCTGGGACTGAACTCAAACAAGGAGTAGCGCATGATCTGGAACGAGAACAAAGAATGCATGTCGCTGGAGCAGAGACACATCCTTCAGGGGAAGCGTCTGCACCGCGTGGTGGAGTATGTATACCACAATGTCCCATTCTACAGAGCCAAGCTCCAGGAGATGGACATCACTCCGGACGATATCAATGACATCGAGGATATAGCAAAGCTGCCTTTCACGACCAAGCAGGACCTCAGGGACAACTACCCGTTCGGCCTCCAGGCCGCGCCGCAGAGCGAAATCATCCGCATACACGCGTCCAGCGGCACCACGGGCAACCCGACCATCGTCGGATACACGCGCAAGGACATAGGCGTCTGGAGCGAGTGCATGGCCCGCTGCCTGACTTCCTACGGCGTGACGCGCAATGACATATTCAGCGTGGCGTACGGCTACGGCCTCTTCACCGGCGGTCTGGGAGTGCATTACGGTGTCGAGAAGCTCGGCGCGTCGGTGCTTCCAGCATCTACCGGCAACACGGAGAAGCATGTACGGCTGATCCGTGACCTGGGTGTCACAGGCATCGCCTGCACACCGTCGTACGCTCTGCATCTGGCCGAGACAATGGAGCAGATGGGCATCAATCCGGCCGAACTCAAGCTTCGCGTGGGAGCGTTCGGCGCAGAGCCGTGGACCGAGAACATGCGCCACGAGATCGAGGAGCGTCTCGGCATCAAGGCGTACAACCTCTACGGCCTGAGCGAAATCATGGGACCGTGCGTGAGCTACGAGTGCTCGGAGCAGCATGGCTCGCACATCAACGAGGACCACTATTTCCCGGAAATCATCGATCCTGCGACTCTCCAGCCGCTTCCGGACGGTGAGACCGGCGAACTCGTGTTCACCACCCTGACCAAGGAGGGCATGCCGCTTTTGCGCTACCGTACCCGCGACCTTTGTTCGCTAGAGTCCGGCGAGTGCGCCTGCGGCCGTACGTCGCGCAGGATGGGCAAGATCGTCGGCAGAAGCGATGACATGCTCATCATCCGGGGTATCAACGTGTTCCCGTCACAGGTTGAGAGCGTGATCCTGAGCATGCCTGAGTGCGCGCCTCATTATCGCCTGATCATCGACCGCAACGGCAATCTAGACTCGCTGACGGTGCAGGTCGAGGTCCGTCAGGAGTATTTCGCCGAAGGCTTCGATACCCTCACACCTATCACTTCGCTGGAGAAGAAACTCGCCGGCAAGCTCCGCAGCGTGCTGAGCATCAATGCGATAGTGCAGATCAAGGCACCGAACACGCTCGAGCGCGTGGACGGAAAGACAAAGTTTGTAATAGATAATAGAGTAATAAAATAGAGCCATGAGTGAATTTTTCAATCCCGAGATGGAGACATTGTCCAGGAGTGAGATCGAAGCTCTCCAGATGGAGAGGCTTCGCGCCACGCTTGAGCATTGCATGAATTCTCCGTTCTACAAGAAGAGGTTCGCGGACAACGGACTGACCGTGGACAGCATCCGCTGTCTGGACGATCTCCACAAGATTCCTTTCACAACCAAGCAGGACCTCAGGGATACCTATCCTTTCGGCATAGCATCAGTGCCGCTCTCCAAGTGCACGAGGCTGCATTCTTCCAGCGGCACCACGGGCAACCCGACCGTCATCCTGCATACGGCCAAGGACTTGGACCAGTGGGCGAATGCGGTTGCCAGATGTCTCTGGATGGTGGGATGCCGTCCTGAGGATGTGTTCCAGAATACTTCCGGGTATGGAATGTTCACCGGAGGCCTTGGATTCCAGTATGGCGCCGAGAAACTTGGAATGCTGACGGTTCCGGCCGCGGCCGGCAACACGCTTCGTCAGCTGAAGTTCTTCACCGATTTCGGTACGACGGTGGTCCATGCAATCCCGTCCTATGCCGCCCGCATCTACGAGGTGATGGTCGAGAAAGGCATCGATCCGCGTCGCGACACCAAGCTCCGCACGCTGGTGATCGGCGCAGAGCCGCATAGCGAGGACACTCGCAAGCGCATCGAGAACATGCTCGGTGTCAAGGCGTACAACTCCTTCGGAATGTCGGAGATGTGCGGTCCTGGTGTGGCGTTCGAGTGCAAGGAGCAGAACGGCCTGCATATCTGGGAGGATTACTACATCGTCGAGATCGTCGATCCGGACACGCTCGAGCCTGTCCCTGACGGCGAAGTCGGCGAGCTCGTGCTGACCACGATCAACAGGGAGGCTATGCCGCTCCTGCGTTATCGTACGCGCGACCTGACCAGGATACTTCCTGGCGACTGTCCTTGCGGAAGGCAGCACAAGAGGCTCGACCGCATGAAGGGACGCAGCGACGACATGATCATCCTCAAGGGCGTCAACATCTTCCCTATCCAGATCGAGACCGTGCTTATGCAGTACGAGGACCTGGCTTCCGACTACCTTATCACTCTCGAGACTCTGGCTGACAACGATGCGATGACGGTGGATGTGGAGATGAAAGACATCTTCATCGATGATTATGGCAAGTTGCAGGCACTCGAGAAGGATATCACCCGCAGGCTCAGGGATGAGATACTGATCACTCCGAAGGTACGCCTCGTACCTAAGAACAGCTTGCCGAAGTCGGAGGGCAAGGCCGTGAGAGTCAAAGATTTACGTAAGAAATACTAAAAACCATATTATGACAGTCCATCAACTTTCAGTTTTTATCGAAAACAAGTCCGGTACCTTGGTCAAGGTCCTCAAGTTGTTGAAGGAACAGGGTATCCAGCTTATCGCTTCCACCATCGCAGATACCGCAGAATATGGTATCTGCAGAATCATCTGCAGCGAGCCTGACAGGGCCTATACGGTGCTTAAGGATGCAGGTGTGGCTGTGTCTCTGTGCGAGGTGTTCGCCATCGAACTCGATGACGAGCCGGGACGTGCCGCAGACGCGATCGCGATCCTTGCCAACGAGGGCATATCCATCGCTTATCTGTACTCGTTCCTGCTAGGCGGCAAGGGCGTGCTCATATTCCGCACCGACAACAACGAAAAAGCCTTGTCCGTCATCACCGGCAACGGTCTTTCCCTCATCGCGGAGAAGGACTTGTCCAAGCTCATCTAGATGACCAAGGAGGAGAAGTACAGGCTCCTGCTGCCTCGTGCGGAATCCCTCGTCGGGGGAGAGGAGGACATGATCGCCGACATGGCCAACTTGTCCGCCCTCCTTCACCAGGAGTTCGGTTTCTGGTGGACGGGATTCTACCGGGTCGTGGGGAATGAACTGGTCCTGGGCCCTTTCCAGGGGCCTCTGGCGTGTACGCGCATCCCTTTCGGGAAGGGCGTGTGCGGAAGCGCCTGGAAGGCCGGGGAGACCATCGTCGTTCCTGATGTCGACAAATTTCCCGGTCATATCGCCTGCTCCAGCGAGTCCCGCAGCGAAATCGTCGTTCCCGTCAGGAAGGATGGCACAATCGTCGCGGTCCTGGACATCGACAGCCGCGAACTCGGCTGTTTCGACGGGACCGACAGGATCTATCTTGAGAAAATAGCCGGGTTGTTATAATCAGACAGTGTCATTCTTATGCTCCCAGAAGTGCTTGAAGAGCTCTTCCGTGGCGAGTGAAATCTTTGTGACGGAGAAGTCATCCCCCTTCGGGTAGATGAAGAATGTGTCTTTGAGCGTGCTGAGGTCGATGCAGTCTCTGTGCTCGACCTTGTAGTTGTACTCGATGTGTACGGAATACAGGGAGCTGGTCGGCACTTTCAGGTTCCAGGCCGCCCCGTTCCACGAGCTCGTGAGCTCGAAACCGTCCTTGTTGTGCTCGAGTATGCCTTCTCCCACGTTGATGAAGCCCTTGGTGTTTGGCAGGGACTTGATCTTGCAAGGCACGTTGAGGAAGTATTTCCCCTCTTCGATCTCCTTTTTGACGCATTCCCGCTGCCACTCATACCACGAAGGTATATGTGAGAAATATGTCTCGCCTTCCACGGCGCTGAGTTCTCCGTACTCGCTCATCTCCCATCTGTGGCCGCAGTGCTTGCAGAATACCTGCGTCCCATCGCTGTCCATCCGGTATTCCGTGCCGCAGTGAGGACATTTGTAAAGCACGTGCTCCAGACCTTCCGCGCGTTTCTTGCTGCGGGTGCGGATGTGGTTGTCCTTCTGCCACTGGAAATCGTCGTACTTGAACTCCTCCCTGACCTTGGCGTTAATCTCATCGACCGTCATCCTCTCGATATCCTCCGCCGTGAGTATGAGCTTCTGCTCGGAAGTGGTCCTGAGGAAGCGTATGCGTGGGTTCACGCCCTTCCAGAATGGCGCATCGATATGGTGACCGTGGGTGATCAGCGTTGTGACAGGTACCTTGAATATCTTGATCATCTTGCCCAACGAATCTGGCAGCACCGCGTCTGTCCCGCAGAGAGAATACCTCGCCTCCGGATAGAATGATGCAATCTTGCCGCGGTCCAGGACCTTCTTCATGTGCCGGATGATGGACACGTCGTTTGTGAATTTGCGTTTGCCTATGCAGCCGATTCCGCGCATGAGCCATTCGCGGCCGATGAAGCCGTCCACGGCTACGATGTAGTATGCCTGGTGCGGGAAGGTGGCTACCGTAGCTACCATGAAGTCATAGAAGGCGTTATGGTTGCAGAGCTGGATGTATGGAGCCTTGAGGCCTTCCATGCCCGTACGTTTGATCTTGCTTCTGTGAAGCCAGAATACGGGGAAACTGATCAACCACGTTATTGGCCTGAGATACCATTTGACAGGTATGGGTTCCTTGTTGAGATCGAATCTCTTGGCGGAAGGGATCGGATATATGTCTGGCATGTCGGTCTTGGTACAAGTTTTCTGCAAATATAAAAAATATGCTTAAAAATATTCACCAGACTGCATATTTGTATGTCTGGAAACCGTTTGCAGGATGAAAAGAAAAAGTCCTCGCAGGAAAATCTGCAAGGACTTTTTTGAAGAGTTGAGATAGAAGGATTCGAACCCTCACTGACAGAGCCAGAATCTGTAGTGCTACCATTACACCATATCTCAATGTCAATCCCGTTGTTTCGGGACTGCAAATGTACGATACTTTTGGAAAAATCCAAAGATTTTTTTTAAAAAATTGGCTATTCGACCGCAATCCAGCCGAAATTCCAGCCTTCGAGCATTGGTACGGTCAGGATGACGTCGTCTCCGTCAGGGACAGGCTTGAGTTTCACGTCCTTGCAGCCGTTCTTCTTCCATGTGAAGGACTTCAATGACGGATTGCCCGTGCGGAGTCTCAGCGTGTAGCTGTCCTGCTTGGATATGCTGCAGTTCAGTATCGCCACTGAACGCAGATGCCCCTCGGCATCCACTCTCGGCACGAGTGCGGCCTGCGCATAGCTCTCGATCAGGGCCGGCATCGTGCTGTGCGACGCCCAGTCGATGGCCTTGAGCAGCTCCTGACGCTGTACGGAAGTTATCTCTATGTTGAGGCTGATGACGGCGACCCTGTGGCCCTCCGCCGTCTCGTAGCAAGGGGTGTTCTCCAGACCCTCAGGTGCCTCGACTCTCTTCAGGGCGGCGTCGAGTCCTCTCTCATGCATGTTTTCCAGCGCCACCTCGTTGATGACAAGGTCATGCTCCTTCATGAGCCCGAGTATCTCGGCATCTTCCATCGCCCTCATGCCGGCATGGTCTATCATCAGCGCGGCCGGGTATTCTCCGTCCGGGCAGAAGGGAATGCCGAGCGTGGCCATCCCGTAGATGTGCGTGCCCGTCCATGTGCTGGTCCAGTTGCGCGTACCGTTGCCAGGATTACGGCTGCTGATGTCGAGGTCGCGGCTGATGTACGGATTCAGGCCGCCAGGCTGCGAACCCCAGTTGAAATCGGCGTACTCCTTGGCGAACGCGTGCCATTCCTGAAGCGCCTTGAAATAAGTGTCGGCATAGAGCTCCATCGGCTCGCAGGCGTCGCAGATGAGCGCGTACGACATCTGGGTCGCTCCCATCGAGAGGTAGTACATGGTCTCGATGCACGCGCACTGCGGCGACTTGCCGGTGACCCTGTGCGGACAAGCCTCGATCTCAGGGGCGATCTCCACTATGTTCTTGTTGAGACGGCGGATCTGCCTGGCTATGTCCAGACCCTTGGTCAGCATCTCACGCGGCGCGTAGTCGCGGTAGAAGCCGTTGCCTGGGCGGGAAAGTGGCGCCAGACCGGTCTCGCGCTCGAAAGCGTCGAAGATCGGATTCCAGTCGTATCCTTCTAGGAAGGACCGGTGGAAGTTGACGTGCTGCAGGCCCATGTGCGTTTCCGGGCAGCCCTTGTGCGCACCACGCGCGACTGCGGCTGCGACTTCGGCGAGACCCTCCTGCGAGTAGCGTATCCACTCGCGGCGGATGTTGCCGACATTATTGTCCATATCCTTGACCAGAGCCTCCCTGGTGTACGAATAGCCGTGCTCCCGGTTGAATCCGGCCAGGCATTCGTCGCAGTAGCAGATGTCAGCCGCCGGGCTGTGGAAAGTGATGCGGAGGTCGTCGTCAATCCAGATGCCATGAGGCCGGCACTCCTTCGCGTAGAGTTCATAGACGGCTTCCAGATAGTCGAGGAAGTCCTTGTCTCGCGGGCAGAACTGCTTGTGGGCGACGGCGCCGTCAGGGCCGACCACCGGCTTCCATCGAGGCGCGGACCCGTCATCGTCGCCAGGTCCTTCCGGGTGTCCGATGGTGACTATCTGGATGGACGGTGTGATGCCGAGCTTGCGCATTTCGTCTGCCATCCGGCCCATTTTCTCGGCCGAAGCCTGGTGCTCTTCGATGGAGGCGAAAACATGCTTGGACTCGAACCAGACCTCGTCCGCGCATCCTGGGTACTTGCGCAAAGCATCCAGCAGCTGGGCTGCGAGCTCCGGATCCTCGTGGTGATGGGTCCAGAGGCGAACTATCATCTTGAATTCAGGAGCATCCTCCTGTACCGTCCCGCTTTCCGGTGCGCAGGCGCAGAAAAGGCCGGCGAACAGCGCGGCCAGCAATATGTGTAATCTACTCATTCTCTTCAATGCTTCTTACCGTTGCGACTGCCCATACTTCGCAGCCTTCCTTCCTGCCCACGAAACCGAGTCGCTCGGTGGTCGTGGCCTTGACTGAGACGTAGTCTGTGCCGACATTCAGTATTCCGGCCAGGCATTCACGCATCTCCGCTACCCTGTGGCCGATCTTCGGGGCCTGGAGCGCGATCGTGATGTCCACGTTGCCCACGCGGTAGCCGCGGCCGGCGATCATCTGCACGACCTGACGCAGCAGGATCTTGCTGTCAATTCCTTTCCAGTCGTCCGAAGTGTCCGGGAAGTGATGGCCGATGTCGCCGAGAGCGAGTGCCCCCAGCAGGGCATCGCAGAGTGCGTGGATGGCCACGTCGCCGTCGGAATGTGCGACGAACCCCGTCGGGCTGTCTATCTTTATGCCTCCCAGCCACATCGGCAGACCCTCCGCGAGGGCGTGCACGTCATAACCTTGACCTATGCGTATATCCATGATGAAAAATTTGTCCTGTTTTGGACAAAAATAATAAAATCACTCCAAGTTCACGGTAAAAAACGTTAAATTTGTAAAATACGCGTGTGGCGTGAAAGACTGTGACACTATGGGAATGTTTGATTTCTTCGGTGATTCGGAGCACAAGGTGTTCGATTACAAGCCGATATACTACGACAAGGAGAAGGAGGAGCTGAAACGCAAGTTCGGTGCGGTGGACGGTTCCCGCGAGAAGGAGACCAAGGACGGGACTTATGTGCCCGGATCGTACATCAAAGGCTCAATGAGGGAGGGACATGGATCACGCACCCATGCCACCAAGGCTCAGAAGATCATAGGCATGGTGGGACTCCTGCTAATCGCGATAATGCTGATGTACATCGCCAAATTCTATACTCTGCTGTAATGGCCAGGCTGAAGATACTCCCTGGCAACATAGCCAATATGATAGCGGCCGGTGAGGTCGTGCAGAGGCCTGCTTCCGTCGTCAAGGAGCTGGTCGAGAATGCCGTCGATGCCGGTGCAGGCTCCGTGGACGTCATCGTGACCGATGCCGGAAGGACCCTCATACAGGTCATTGACAACGGCTGCGGCATGTCGCCGGACGATGCAGTGCTCTGCTTCGAACGCCATGCCACTTCCAAGATCAGCAGCGCAGAGGACCTGGAGCATATCCTGACCTACGGATTCCGTGGCGAGGCTCTGGCCTCCATCGCGGCAGTCGCCGAGGTTACGCTCAGGACCCGCAGGGAGAAGGACGAAGTGGCGACGCAGGTTCGTATTACGTCGTACAACCATGTCGAGACCACGCAGGTCTCAGCTCCCGTCGGCTCCAATTTCGCCGTACGCAACCTCTTCTACAACACGCCGGCCCGCAGGAAGTTCCTCAAATCGGACGCCGTGGAGCTCAAGCACATCGTCGAGGAGTTCTCGCGTGTGGCGCTGACCAGACCGGACATAGCATTCAAACTCATCCACAACGGACGCGAAATGTTTGTGCTGAAGCCGGCCAAGTCACTGAAATTCAGGGCTCAGGACCTGCTTGGCGCGAATGTGGTCGGTGAGCTGGTGGACGTCGAGGCCCAGACCGCCCTGGTGCATATCAGCGGATTCGTTGGGCGTCCGGATTCCGCGAAGAAGACCCTCGGCAACCAGTTTTTCTTCGTCAACGGCCGCTATTTCCGCAGCACGTACCTGCACAAGGCGGTGATGAAGGCGTACGAGGACTTCATCCCGGACGGCGTCACGCCATCGTATTTCCTCTATCTGGACATCGACCCGAATTCGCTCGACGTCAACATACATCCGACCAAGACCGAGATCAAGTTCGAGGATGACACCCTGGTGTTCCAGGTGCTCTACGCATCCATCAAGGAAATCCTCGGCAAGAACGCATTCGGCGCGGACATCGACTTCGACACCGAAGGGAGCGTCGAGCTGCCGGTGCTGGGATCGTCATTCGACCAGTATCGCCCGGTGACCACTCCCGCGGCCGATTTCGACCCGGACTACAATCCGTTCGACCAGCAGGGGCCGGCCGATCCGTATCAACCGAAATTCGACCAGCCTGAGTTCGACCAGGCTTCTTTCGCGCAGCCGGCAGGCACGTATCGTCCGTCTGGAGCATTCGTGCAGCCGGGCCAGGACTACGGCAAGCTGTTCGAGGAGCGCAGCGCCGCTTCCACACGCGTGCTCGTGGTCCAGGAGAAGTACATCCTTTCGCCGGTCAAGTCCGGTGTGATGGCGGTCAACATACGCAGGGCGCAGGAACGGGTGATGTACGAGAAGTTCCTGAAGTCCATTTCCGGCCAGGGCCATATCACCCAGGAGTCGCTGTTCCCTGTCCAGGTGACCGTGGGCGTCGAGAACCGTCTGGTGTTTGACGCCAACGCCGAATTGCTCCGCGGCCTCGGGTTCGACATCGCGCCGTTCGGAAGCGACACCATAGTCGTCAACGGCGTGCCTCAGGGCTATTCCTGCGAAATGGGCAAGGTGGAGACCATGGTCATGGACCTGCTGCTCATCCTGGCCGACAGCAACTTCGCGCTGAAGGAGATGATGGACAGCTCGCTGGCGCTTAAGCTGGCCAAGCTCGGGACCTCCAATTCCAAGCCTGTGAGCTCCCCTGTGGAGGCACAGCATCTGATCGACACGCTCCTCGGCTGCGAGAATGCGGAGTTCACCGCAGGAGGCCAGAGGATCATATCGGTCATAACCTCGGACGAACTTGAAAAACGATTTTAACATTTGAACATGCTCGACAACGTACCAAAAGCGACACGCAACCTGATATTCATCAACGTCATCGTATTCGTGGGCATTCTGCTCAACGAAAATGCGATGACCAAGGCCTTCGCCTTGTTCTATCCGACTTCCCAGTTCTTCCACCCGTGGCAGTTCATCACCCACATGTTCATGCATGGTGGGTTCTGGCACATTTTCTTCAACATGTACACCCTCTGGATGTTCGGTTCCGTGCTGGAGAGGCTGATCGGGATGCGCAAATTCCTGATATTCTATTTCGTCTGCGGCCTCGGGGCGGCGGCTCTGCACACGGGAGTCGAGTTCCTGCAGGCGCAGTCATACATGGCAAAGATAGCTGAAGGATCAACTGCGGCCATGCAGGCGTACCAGGCGCTGAAGATGACCCCGACGGTCGGAGCATCAGGAGCGATCTACGGTCTCCTGATAGCATATGCGATGATATTCCCGAATGCGGAGATGACCTTGCTCTTCCCGCCTGTGACGCTCTCCGCCAAGTGGATGGTCATCATCTTCGCCGGCATCGAGCTGGTGACCGGTGTCACCGGCACCGCTGCGGGAGTCGCGCATTTCGCACATCTGGGCGGCATGCTCTTCGGCTGGCTGCTCATCACTTACTGGCGTAAAAAGGGAACGCTTTTCCCTAGGGCATATTGATCTGACAATCATGAATGAAGAAGAAATAATCAAACAGGCAGTCTCCGTGCTCCGTGCCGGAGGTGTGATCCTCTATCCGACTGACACCATCTGGGGAATAGGCTGCGATGCCACGAATCCCGAGGCTGTGGCCAAGATATTCGCCATCAAGCACCGTGAGGACAGCAAGTCGCTGGTGACTCTCGCATCCGACCTGGATATGGTCGCGAGGTATGTCAAGGTGATACCGCCGATGGCGATCGACCTTGTGGAGGTGAACGACAGTCCGATGACCATCATCTATCCAGACGCCATCATCGGAGAGAAACCGGCCGACGGCAGTCTTGGCAAGGGCGACCGTTACCATCTGGCGTACAATGCAGTGGCCGAGGACGGTTCGGTGGGGATACGCATCCCTCTGATGGACTTCTGCAAGAACCTCGTGTCCCGTCTGGGACGGCCGATCATCTCGACTTCGGCCAACATCTCGGGCGAACCTGCGGCGAAAAGGTTCAGCGACGTGGTGTCTGAGATCAGGGAGGCGATGGATTTCATCGTGTCTCCTTCGATGGACAAGGACTCGACAGGAAAGGCCTCGCAGATCATCAAGCTCGCGGTCGATGGCCAGGTGGAGATCATAAGGGCATAAGGTTATGGAGCTGTTCTATTCCCATTCGTTCGACGGCGACGTCTGCATTCTCGACCAGGAGGAGTCCACGCATTGCGTGAAGGTCCTCAGGCATCGCGAGGGGGATGAGATATCCGTGATCGACGGAGAGGGGACGCTGTACACCTGCCGTCTGACCGACGCATCCCCGAAGGCGGCGGAGGCTGTCGTGCTGAAGGCGGAATCCGGTTGGGGGACGCATCCGTACCATCTGCGCATGGCGGTGTGTCCGACCAAGAACCTGGACCGTTTCGAGTGGTTCGCCGAAAAAGCAACCGAGCTGGGCCTGGACGTGATTTCGCCGGTGATCGGAGATCATTCGGAGAGGAAGGTGTTCAAGACGGAGAGGCTCAGGCGCATATTGCTCTCTGCTGCCAAGCAGTCGCTGAAGGCGGCGATTCCGGTGGTGGAGGAGCCTGTCAGTGTGCGCGAACTGGTCGAATCCGCCGATCCGGAGGCGATACGGCTGATCTGCTGCTGCTTCGAAGGCGAGGTGCCGCGCACTTCCGTCAATGAGGCGTTGCGCGGAGCGGAAGGGAAGAAGATCGTGGTCCTGATCGGGCCGGAAGGGGATTTCTCGCATGAGGAAGCGGAACTGGCCGTACGCAGGGGATGGGTGCCGGTGCATCTGGGACCGTCCAGGCTGCGCACAGAGACTGCGGCCCTGACCGCGGTGGAGGCCGTCTATCTCAGCATGATATAGGATATGTTCATAGGAGTGATTTCAGATACGCACGGAGTGTTCGAGCAGGGGGTCAGGGAATTCCTTGCTCCGGTCGACCAGATATGGCACGCCGGTGACTTCGGTGGAGGGCTCGACACCGCGGCCGGAATCGCTGCGTTCAAGCCGCTCCTGGGCGTGTGCGGCAACTGCGACACCCGCGACCTGCTGTTCGACCACCCCATGCACAGGTTTTTCGAATGCGGGGGCAAGAAGGTGCTGATGACCCATATCGGCGGGTATCCGGGCCATTATGACCTCAGGGCTCAGGCGCTGATCGAGCAGTACCGGCCGGACATCTTTGTGTGCGGCCATTCGCATATACTGAAAGTGATGTATGACGAGCATTATCAGATGCTCACCATCAACCCTGGCGCTTGCGGCAACCAGGGCTGGCACGTATTGAAGACCGCACTCCGCTTCAAGATAGAAGACGGGGAGTTGAAGGAAATGGAAGTCTTGAACCTCAAAAGATAGTATGCGATGGCGACAATGGGCAGCAAAAGCAAATCGGTGTGGTACTGCACGTCCTGCGGCAATGAAAGCAGCAAATGGATGGGCCGGTGTCCCGCCTGCGGAGAATGGAACACGATGGTGGAGAAGACGCTCGAGACCGGCACGAAACGGGCCAGGGAGACCTCTGCCGGCAAGGTCCATCGTCCTCAGCAGCTGAACGAAATCAAGACCTCCGACGATCCGCGCTTCTCGCTCGGCAATGCGGAGGTGGACAGGATCCTGGGCGGCGGCATGGTGCCGGGGTCGCTGGTGCTCATCGGCGGTGAGCCGGGCATAGGCAAATCGACCCTGTCCCTGCAGATTCCTCTCGGCTGTCCTGCGGTCAAGACCCTGTATGTTACGGGAGAGGAGAGCGCCAGGCAGGTGAAGATGCGCGCCGAGAGGCTCGGCGGCGATGATTCCCAGTGCCTTATCTTCAGCGAGACGCTTATTGAGAATGTAATCGAGGAGGCTGAGAGCATCAAGCCCCAGCTTATGATAGTGGATTCGGTACAGACCATGTACACAGAGTCCGTCGAATCCGCACCTGGCTCCGTGACCCAGATCAAGGAAGTCGCCGCATCTCTGCTGCGCTTCGCCAAGGAGAGCGGGGTGGCGGTGATCCTCATCGGGCATATCACCAAGGACGGCTATATCGCAGGGCCGAAGATCCTGGAGCACATAGTCGACGTGGTGCTGCAGTTCGAGGGGGAGAACAGAGGCTCCTACCGCATACTGAGGAGCATCAAGAACCGTTTCGGCTCCACGGCCGAACTTGCGGTGTTCGAGATGACCGGCAGCGGTCTGCGCGCGGTGCTCAATCCGTCCGAACTGCTCATCCCGATGCATGGACAGGGGCTGAGCGGCACTGCGGTGGCTGCCATGCTGGACGGCACGAGGTCGTTTCTCTTCGAGGTGCAGGCGCTGGTGAGTTCGGCTGTCTATGGCACGGCCCAGCGGAGCGCGACCGGCTACGATGTGCGCAGGCTCAACATGCTGCTGGCGGTGCTCGAGAAGCGCGCCGGCTTCCACCTGGCCCAGAAGGATGTGTTCCTGAACATGGCCGGCGGTCTGCGTGTCGTGGATCCTGCCTGCGACATGGCGGTGATCTGCGCGGTGCTTTCGTCGGCGTTCGATTTCGCGATACCGGCCGATGTGTGCTTTGCGGGAGAGATAGGCCTCAGCGGCGAGATACGTCCTGTCGGCCAGATCGAGCGCAGGATAGGCGAGGCGGCCAGGCTCGGCTTCTCGCGCATATATGTTTCGGAATTCTCGCAGATAGGAGAAAAAGTGCCGGCCGGCATCAGCGTGGTGAAGGTTGCGGATGTCCCGGCTCTGGTCAAGAAATTATTCAAGTAAAAACCATATCATGTCAAAACAAGTGCTTGTTTCCGGCGGTGCCGGATTTATCGGAAGCCACGTTACGGTCGAACTGGTGAACGCCGGCTATGACGTGGTCATCGCGGACAATATGTCCAATTGCGACGAGACCTGCTACAACGGTGTGTGCAAGATTCTCTCCCGCACCCTTCCTTTCATCAAGATGGATTTCTGCGACAAGTCTGCCGTGGAGAAACTGTTTGACGAATACAAGATCGACGCTGTGATCCATTTCGCTGCGTTCAAGGCTGTGGGCGAGTCTGTTGCCGAGCCGCTTAAATACTACTCCAACAACCTGATGTCTTTCATCAACCTGATCGACGTCGCCCGCAGGAAGGGCTGCACGAACGTGCTGTTCTCATCTTCAGCCACAGTCTATGGAGAGGCGGATGAGCTTCCTGTGACCGAGAAGAGTCCGAGGAAGCCTGCGACTTCGCCGTATGGCAACACCAAGCAGATGTGCGAGGACATCCTCCGCGACAGCGTGGCGGCGTACGAAGGGTTGCACGGCATCGCGTTGCGCTATTTCAACCCGATCGGAGCGCATCCGTCCGCGCTCATCGGCGAGCTTCCGCGCGGAGTGCCTAACAACCTCGTGCCGTTCATCACCCAGACGGCGATCGGCAAACGTGCCTGCCTGTCGATATTCGGCAACGATTATCCGACTCCGGACGGCACCTGCCAGCGCGACTACATCGACATCGTGGATCTCGCCAAAGCGCATGTATGCGCAGTTGCGAGGATGCTCGACGGCAGGATGGAAGAGGGATATGAGATTTACAACATAGGTACAGGTCGCCCTGTATCTGTGCTCGAGCTGGTCAACGCTTTCGAGAAGGTCAACGGGCTCAAGCTGAACTACAAGTTCGCGCCACGGCGTGCGGGCGATGTCACGGCGATCTGGGCGGACCCTGCACTTGCCAACGAGAAACTGGGCTGGAAGGCCGGACGCACGGTGGAGGAGACTCTTGCCGCCGCGTGGGCCTGGGAGCAGTTCATCGCGAAAGCTCTGTAAGCAGCTTGTCTATCTGAGGAATTATCGACTGCGACTTTGCAGTCATGTTATTGGTCATGACGGAGAATACTACGGTGTTCTCCGTTTTTCCGTCTGCGGGGAGGATGTAGCCGCAGTAGCAGCGTACGCCGTCCATCGAACCGCTTTTGATGAAGACGCGCTTCTTGGTGGAGTCCTCGCTGTTGCGCATCACGGCCTGGAGCGTGTCCTCGCCCGGGTGCGGGAAGCATTTCAGGTAGCGGCCGTATGCCGGGGATCCGGTCATGGCGCACAGGAAACGTACGAAGAACGCCGGTGAGACGTAATTCTTTCGCGAGAGTCCGCAGCCGTCACGCAGCTGGACGCCCTTGATGTTCTTGACTCCGAGGCCGGCCAGCACCTGCTTTTCGGCTTTGATGCAGGAGTCCTGCGCCGTGCTGCCGGTCAGCTCTCTGCCCAGGGCCTTGAAGATGGCTTCGGTGTAGAAATTGTCGCTCTTGTGCAGGGCTCGGCTGCTGATTTCCGCCAGGGATGGTGACTTGGTGCTGCCCAGGACGGTGAGTGAGTCCTGCGCGGCTGCGTCTTCGCCTTCGTCATAAAGCAGCATGTCGCGTCTGATCCTGCCGTACGGGCTGACTTCGGCGAAAGCGTTGTCCACCTGGATGCCGTTGGCTGTCAGGTAGTTGTGGAAGTAGTAGGCGCAGGTGTATTCTGGGAAGAAGTTGATGCATGACTCGGTCTTGGGCTGGCGGTCCATTGCGAAGAAACCGCGCATCTGGCCGAATGGTGCGAAATCCGTCGCGAAGTAGTAGAGCTGGTCGCCGTTGCCTGCCGGCGAAGTCTTGCAGGCGTGGTTGAAGATCATCCACGGTGCGGCCGGGTATTCCGTTTCGACCGTGACGGGTTTGCCCGCGCTGTCGGCTGCTGCGACGCGGAAGTCCTGGGCGTTCTCGTAGAAGTTGAGGGCTCCGGGCACCGCACCGTAGTAGAATCCGAGGTCCTCTTCGCTCCAGTCATAGCAGTCCCTGCCGCTTTCGTAGGCTCTTCCGTCACCGACTATCGTGCCTTTGATGCTCGTTATGCCGTTGTCTTTCAGTATCTTGAGCCATTCGGCGAATAACGCTTCTCCTGCCGCCGGCCAGTTGGAGCCGGCCGCGGTCGTCGGATCTCCTCCGCCGATGATGTACAGGTCGCCGTCCAGTATGCCGTCGGTTATCGCGCCGCTGTATGCCAATGTCGTCCGGAATCTGAAATCCGGCCCCAGCCTATGCATCGCCGTCCCGGTGGCGAAGACCTTGACATTGGATGCAGGTACCATGCGCTGCCAGGCATTGTGACACGCAAGGGTGTCGCCGGCCAGGTTGACTGCGAAGAGGCCCCAGTTGCCTCCCCGGAACGCTTCGCACTGGTCGATGTCCTTGATGATCTGCCTGATGCCTGTCTGTCCTGCCGCAATCAGAGGCAGGCAGAGTGCCAATATGATGCTGAGTGTCTTTTTCATCGGACGGTCGTGTCTTCAAAATAAAAGAGGGTGCCGTTGCCGACGCCCTCCATAGAGTTTCGTGTATGGCTGTTTATGCTTCTTTCACTACGCTGCCCTTGACAGCTTCGCTGAGCTTCTCATAAAGAGCGTCTGTCTTCTCGAGCATTTCCTTGCGGAGTGCAGCGAAATAAATCCTGCGGTTGCCCTCGATCTTGTCGTTGGCCTTGTCCTTGAGCTCGTTGTAGAGATCTACAGCCTCGTCGAAGAGAGTGGCGAGTTCTGCGTCTGCAGCTTCAGGATTGATAGTTGCGAAAAGAGAGCAATCATCCAGGAAAGCGCCCAGAACATACTCGATGTCTTTTTTGATATCCCTTAAATTCATGGTACTGAAAATTGTTTTTAGCTACGCAAAAATACGATAAATAAATGAATTTGAAAACTTCACACCGTTTTTTTACTCACAAACAGGACGGACGACGGCGCCGATGTACTTGTAGAGGTAGCTTGTACCGACGGTCCAGGTCTTTCCACTGGTCAATGAGGAGATCTTGCCTGCGTATGCCCTGTTGGCGTTATTGATATTGTACTCGCTGCTGGTCCAGAAATAGGTGTTGGAGCTCAGCTTGGTTGATGTTGAGGATCCTGCGAAAGGAATGATCAATGTCTTGCCTGTGGATGCGCTGGTGCATTCCATCCTGTCGTATGAATCATCTTCGCCGTAGTGCAGGACATAGCTGACCTTGCCGGATTTATCTTCGTTTGTGATGGTCTGGGCTTCAGCAAATGTCATCATTCGCCATCCGGCTCCCCAGTTCTGGCGTGCGGAATCAAAACCGCTTTCCACGGTGATGTCGCCCTTGTACTCCCACCCGTAAGGCTCCTGCTTGTAGTTGGCTTGGGTGAATGCACTCTCGAATGCGCTTCCGTTCCAGCGCTGTCCTCCGGTAGGGTCAGCCCAGAAGAAGAAATATCCTCTGTCCTCAGTCGTCTCTGCGCCGATGTTGCGGTCCGCGAAGTAGAGTCCGTCGAACATCTTGATGCCGTGGTGGACGCCCTGTCCCTCGGTCTCCATTGAAACGCCTGTGATATAGCCTCTCTTGAGCGTTCCGGCCTTGACGGTCTTGGTCCAGATGTCGCTGTCGTTGCGGATTTCGAAATTCAGGTTGGTGTATTCGCCTGCCGGCATTGCCACGAGGAATTTGCCAGCTGCCGGAGATGACTCCAGTGCAAGCGTGACGGTGTTGGATGCACCTTCGCCTGAGACTGCGGCCTGGAATTTGCCGTCTGCAGCCGCGATGGTTGCGGTACCGCAGATGTTCTGGTCTGCTGTGATCTTCAGTGTGCCTGTGGTGCCGTTGTCAATTGTGAACTCGATCAGGTTGCAGAGGTTGCAGAACTGGAGGGAGTTGTTCTCGGACTCGGCGTACATCGGACTGATGGACAGGTCTGTAGCCAGGGTTCTGGTGCCCGCGAGGCAATCGAGAGTGTATGCTCCGGCCGCGTAGCTGGCTGCTTTGGCTGGATAGACGGCCTTGAAAGGAGCTGCGGGTGCGGTCTCTCCGGCGGCAAGCGCGAATGCGGCGGATGTCTGGCCGGCTCCGCTCTTGAGCGTGAACCTTGCTCCGTTGATGAGGATTTCATCTCCTTCGGCCCAGAGTACCTTGTCGCCTTCGCCGAGGGTGGTCTTGGTGTCTGCTCCGAGGGTGCAGGTGAAGAGCACTGCTCCTGAAGATGTGATCTCCTGAGCCTCTGCCTGTTCCCCGATCAATTCAGCTTTCTGGCAGGATGCGAGGAAAGATGCGGCCGCTGCTATGGCGGCAAGAGTGAATAATGCCTTTCTCATTTCAGAACCCTCCTTCGTTAAAGCCGAACATGTCCCTGTTGAAATCCTCGGTGGCTCCGCCGAATGAATCGGCGCAGATTACAGCCTCCGTGTCAGTGCCTATCTCCTCGATCTCCGGAGAAGAATAGAAGGCCTTGCAGCCTGATACTTTCTTGATATCCATTCTTGATGTGTAGTGTTTATTAAGTCATTCTTATAAAATAACTTGGTAATCATTATTAGTCTTGTTTGGTCTTTATATCCAAAATCTACAAACAATCTTTCATGAATTCTTTACCAACTTATTATTTGATAATTCCTGAACCAACAATACGCGAAGTTACTGCCAAATGCCGAAAAAAACAAATCACACCGCTCCGCTCCCAGCGCCTCCTGAAGCCCCTGGAAAGAAAACGGTGATTTGTTACCGGACGGGGCTAAACCGGAAAGAAGCTGTCAATATTTTCCGGATAGTGGTGCTGGAGGCAGATTGGGAAATGAAACCGCGATTTGTTTCCGGAAAGCCCGTTTGAAGAGTCAATCCGGAAAGAATCAGGCTGTTTGTTTCCGGGAAATGTCAGAATGGGAAAGAAAACGGTGATTTATTTCCGGAAAGACATACAA
>JAZQNI010000081.1:0-78881 GCA_045627265.1 Candidatus Cryptobacteroides sp. | reverse complement strand
CTTCCCGGAGGGAATATCACCTGCCCGGAACTCTTTTCCTGGTGCAGAAAACGGACAAGCTCCGCAAAGTAGGGTTTGTCGAACTCACTCTGCAGGGCCTGTTTCCAGCTTTGTTCTATTTTTACTTCCATCAGAAGATATAGTCTATTACGTCCTTGATAGTCTTGACATATACAAAGTTAAGACCTTTTACGTAAATATCCTTGATATCTTCGATATCTTTTCTGTTGTCCTCGGAAATGACTATCGTGGTGACGCCAGCCCGCTTCGCGGCAAGTATCTTCTCCTTGATGCCTCCGACAGGAAGGACTCTTCCACGGAGAGTCATCTCACCAGTCATGGCTATTCCGCTCTTGAGTTTCTGACCACGGAGAGCGGAAACCATCGAACTGACCATGGTGATGCCGGCGGACGGTCCGTCCTTAGGGACAGCGCCTTCCGGAACATGGACGTGGATATCCTTTGAAGCATATTCCTCGGAAGTCATTCCGGCGATTTCCGGATGGGCTTTGATGTACTGGTAAGCGATGGTGGCCGACTCCTTCATCACGTCTCCGAGGTTTCCGGTCATGGTTATGGCACCCTTTCCTGCACTTACGGAACTCTCGACGAAGAGGATCTCGCCTCCCATGGATGTCCAGGCGAGGCCGGTGACGACGCCGGGAGCTTCATTGCCCTTCTGGCTGTCGTGATAATTGGTCGGAAGACCAAGATACTCCTTGAGATGGTCAGGGGTGATGACCTCAGGATACTCCTCTCCGAGAGCGATCTTCTTGGCGGTTACGCGGGCGATCTTCGCGATCTGCTTCTCAAGACCGCGGACGCCGGACTCGTGGGTGTACTTGTCCACGATGGCATCGATGCCGGCCTTGTTGATGCGGAGCTGCTTCTTGTCGATTCCGTGCTCCTCGAGCTGCTTCGGCACGAGATAGCGCTTGGCGATCTCAGCCTTCTCCTCTGCGAGATAGCCGGTGACATTGATCATCTCCATTCTGTCGAGCAGAGCCGGCTGGATGGTGGAGGTGCTGTTCGCGGTGGTGATGAAGAGGACGTTCGAGAGATCGAAATCGATATCCAGGTAGTTGTCGTGGAATGTTGAATTCTGCTCAGGATCAAGTGCTTCCAGCAATGCTGAAGACGGGTCGCCCTTGAAGTCGCTGGCGAGCTTGTCGATCTCGTCCAGGACGATGACAGGATTGGAGGTTCCGGCCCTGCTGATGGCGTTCAGGATACGTCCCGGAAGGGCTCCGACATATGTTTTTCTGTGGCCTCTGATCTCGGCCTCGTCATGCATTCCACCGAGGGAGATGCGCTGGTATTTCCTGCCGAGAGACTTCGCAACGGACTTGCCGAGACTGGTCTTTCCCACTCCCGGAGGGCCGTAGAGGCAGAGGATAGGAGACTTCATGTTCCCCTTGAGCTTCAGGACAGCGAGATACTCGATGATACGGTCCTTGACGTTGTCAAGTCCGTAATGATCGGCATCGAGGACCTTCTGAGCATGCTTCAGGTCCAGATTGTCCTCGGAGCACTCGTTCCAAGGAAGGTCGAGCATGAACTGGATATAGTTGTACTGTATGCTGTAGTCAGGTGAACTCGGGTTGTATTTCTCGAGCTTGGCCATCTCCTTCTCGAAGATCTCGCGGACCTCGGCGGACCACTTCTTAGTGTCAGCCTTCTGGCGGAACTTCTCGAAATCACCGGTCTCATCCATTCCGAGCTCCTCCTGGATGGTACGGAGCTGATTGTTCAGGAAGTACTCCCTCTGCTGCTGGTCGATCTCCCCTTTCACCTTCTGGTTAATCTCCTGCTTGATCTTCAGGAACTGAACCTGTATGTCGAGGATGGTGAGGAGTTTCATCGCACGGACCTTCACATCATCGTACTGGAGAAGATCAGCCTTGTCGGTGAAGTTGTCCACCTCGATGGTCGTGGCTATGAAATTCACCAGGAACTGGAAGTTGTCGATGGACTTGAGGGCGGTGACGGCCTCCTTCGGAGCAAATGAAGAAGACTTTATGATAGTGCAGGCCTTCTCCTTGAGAGAGTCCATGATAAGCTTGTTGTCCACAGCGTGCTCGTTGGCCACGAAGTCATCGAGATAGTGAACTCTGGCGATGATATATGGATCATAGGTGAGGACCTCGTCGAGGCTCAGACGCTTGAATCCCTGCAGGATAGCGGTGATGGTGCCGTCCGGCATCTCAAGGGTCTTGACTATCTTGGCTACTGTTCCATAATGGCTGAGGTCTTCGAAACGAGGATCCTCCACGTTCACGTCCATCTGCGGGACGGCACCGATGAAGTAGTCATTCTTCTCGGCCTCCTTGATGATCTTCACGGACTTCTCCCTGCCGATGGTGACAGGATAGACAGTTCCCGGGAAGATCACGGCATTTCTCAAAGTAAGTATAGGAAGTCTGTCAGGAAGATCGGCCTCATTGAACTTCACCGGTCCTTCTCCCTGCAGAACGGGGATAATGTTGACTTCCGCGCCGCCCAGGGCCAGAAAATCATTGTTGAATTTGTCGTATGTCATAGTTCAGATAATCAAAATAAGGTGCAGCCCTGCCAAAATGTCAGCATCGCGGGGCTTTTAAAGCACAACTATATATAGTCAATCTCCATGCCAGACAAAAGTAATTGAATATTATGGCACTGGAGGTCGGAAATTTGCGTTTATGATTTTGATTATTAAAAAAATAAGCCTAATTTTGCAGTCCATTTCGCTTGAAACACAAATTATAAAATAAAATAACAAATTATGACAAAGGCAGAAATCGTAAACGAGGTTGCAAAAGCAACAGGTATTGAGAAGATTGCAGTCCAGACAGTTGTTGAGTCATTCATGGAGTGCGTTAAGGATTCACTTGCAAAGGGCAACCCGGTTTACCTTCGCGGTTTCGGCAGCTTCATCGTAAAGCACAGAGCACAGAAGGCCGCTAGAAATATCACACAGAAGACTACCATGACTATTCCGGAGCACGACATCCCTGCATTCAAGCCAGCTAAGGTATTCGTTGCATCCGTAAAAGAGAAATAATTTTTTTAAATCTATTGAATTATGCCAAACGGAAAGAAACACAAAAGGCATAAGATGGCAACGCACAAACGCAAGAAGCGTTTGCGCAAGAACAGACACAAGAAGAAGTAATTTCTCTTGGTCCGCCATTTTAGCAGTCTGCTAAAAGAAAAGGGTCTGGCCAGAAGGGTCAGCCCCTTTTAGTTTATAAACACGTTCTTTAAAATTGAATTTCCTGATGGAAACTGAGAAAAAAGAGAAAGACCTCATCGTCGACGTAGGTTCGGAAGAGGTCCAGATCGCCTTGATGGAAAATCACAGGCTGATCGAATTCAACAAGGAATCCAGTCAGGGACACACCTATTCGATAGGGGACGTTTTCCTCGGAAGAGTCAAGAAGGTGATGCCGGCGCTGAATGCGGCGTTCGTGGACATCGGAGACTCGAAAGAGGCGTTCATCCACTATCTGGACCTGGGTCTGTACTTCAACGCGTTCGATGAGTTCGTGAAGAAGTCAAACCCGAACACCGATCTGAAAGAGCTGTACTCCGGCATCAAGATCGGCCCCATCCTCTCCAAGGAGGGCCACATCGAAGATGTCCTGAAAGTAGGACAGATGGTCATCACCCAGATAGTTAAGGAACCTATCTCCACAAAGGGGTCCAGACTGACCGCGGAAATTTCATTGGCAGGACGTAACATTGTACTGCTTCCCTTCGCAGAGAAGGTGAGCGTATCCCAGAAGATCTCTTCAAAAGAAGAGAAGAAAAGACTTGAAACGCTCGTCAGGAGCATTCTGCCAAAGAACTACGGAGCCATCATCCGCACGGCAGCGGAAGGAAAGAACGCCGCTGTACTCGTAGGAGAGTTGCGTTCGCTGATAGACAAATGGGAGAGTTCCTGGAAGAGAGTCGCCAAGGACAAAGGTATAGGCCTGCTCTTCACGGAGTATTCCAAAACCACCACTATCCTCAGGGACCTGTTCAACGACACGTTCACGAACATCTATGTGAACGATATCAAGGTCTACGAGGAGATGAAGAAGTATATTTCTCTTATCTCACCTGAGCAGGAGAAAATCGTCAAGCTCTACGACGGAAAAGAGCCTGTGTTCGACCACTTTGAGGTCAGCAGGCAGATCAAGAGCTCATTCGGGAAGGTGGTCCCGATGAAGCAGGGCGCATACCTGGTCATTGAAACGACCGAAGCACTCAACGTGATCGACGTGAACAGCGGCACACGCGCGAAGACGACTGATCAGGAGGAGAACATTTTCGAGGTGAACAAGCTTGCAGCCGAGGAGATTGCACGTCAGCTCCGACTGCGTGACATGGGAGGAATCGTGATAGTGGACTTCATCGACATGAGTTCGGGAGAACACCGAAACAGCCTCTTCAAGTACATGCAGGACATGATGGAAGGAGACAGGGCCAAGCATAACCTGCTGCCACTTACGAAGTTCGGCCTGATGCAGATCACAAGACAGCGCATCCGCCCGGCGACACAGATCAACACAGCGGAGATATGCCCTATGTGCCACGGCACGGGCAAGATATCATCCAGCGCAGTGATTGACGAGCAGATCGAAAGAGACCTTGAGGAACTCGTGAACGAGAACGGTGTCAAGTCAGTGACTCTCAAAGTAAGCCAGATTCTGGGTGCATACATCACAAGGGGACTTTCATCCTACGTCTCCAAGTGGAAGAGAAAGTACAAGTGCAAGATCAAAGTCGTCGAAGACAATGACTTCACGGTTCTGCAGTATGAATTCTACAACGAAAAAGGAGAGAAGCTCTGCTAGGGCTTCTCTCTTTTCTTATTCTTCAGGAGCCGCTCCCGCGGCAATGTATGCGCGCCACTTGTCTATCAGGGCCTGCATGTCGGAAGGCAGTTCCGAATCGAACTGAATCCATTTCTTCGTCCTAGGATGGACGAAACCCAGAGTCTTCGCATGGAGCGCCTGTCTCGGGCAGAGCTTGAAGCAGTTCTCTATGAACTGGCGGTATTTGGCGTAGATAGTTCCCTTCCGAATCTCCGAGCCTCCGTAGCGCTCGTCATTGAACAGCGGATGACCCATCGAGCTGAAATGCACCCTGATCTGATGTGTACGGCCTGTCTCCAGTTTGCACTCCACCACGGTTACGAATCCGAAACGCTCCAGGACACGATAATGCGTGACGGCATGCTTGCCCTTCTCGGGGTCATCATAGACACGGAAACGCAGACGGTCGTTAGGATCACGTCCGATATTGGCATCGATGGTGCCTGTATCTTCCTTGAGGTTTCCCCAGACGACTGCCACATACCTGCGGTCAATGGAGTGCTCGAAGAACTGATGGGCCAGATTCAGCTGTGCCTCGTCATTCTTGGCCACGACCAGAAGACCGGAGGTGTCCTTGTCAATCCTGTGGACCAGTATTCCCATCCTTTCATCCTCTGCTTCAGGGCCTTGTGATATGCCCAGATGATATGCGAGAGCATTGATCAGAGTACCTTCGAAATGTCCGTGTCCCGGATGAACCACCATTCCGGCAGCCTTGTTGACCATCAGGAAGTCATCATCCTCATATACGATGTCGAGAGGAATGTCCTGAGGAAGAATCTCCGTGCCACGGCGACGGTAAGGCATCACGAAACGGATGATGTCGCCAGGACGGACTATATAGTTGGCTTTGACTATCTTCTCGTTGACACGGACGTACTGTTCCTTGATGGCGCACTGTATTCTGTGACGTGAGGTATCCTCAAGATGTGTGGACATATACTTGTCCACACGCATAGGTTCCTGTCCCTTGTCGACATTCAGCCGGAAATGTTCGAACATTCCCTGCTCATCATCCACGGGCTGTCCGTCAAGTTCTTCTATTTCGTCATCCAGATAGTCCAGCATCGGCTTAAGGCATACGTTCAGGATCTACCGTAAGGTAGAGAGTGACATCCGTTCCCATGGTCGCAGGAGCCTGTGAAGCTACAGGACTCTGGCGGTATACGACGGCATTGAGAGAGTCCTGCCAGTTCTTCACGCTGGCGTCGAACTGCAGTTTTCCGACATTCAGGGAGTTCTCGTGTATGACATCCACGGCCCTCACCTGCTTCATGCCGATGACTCTAGGAATATATGTGCGGTTGTCAAGCTGGTCGAGTCCTACCACGAGATCGATCGCCGAGCCGCTCTCCACGCTTGAACCTGCAGGGATGTCACGGCCACGATACTGCTGCTTGAGCACATTGTTGGTGGCGATATCGTCCTCATAGATGAGTTTGCCGAGGACAAGTCCCCTGGTGGAAAGTTCAGCCTTTGCCTGGCGCATCGAATAGCCCACGAGGTTAGGCATGGTGACTTTCTTAGGGATTACGGCGTTGATGGTCAGGAGTATGCGCCGTCCCATCTTGACAGATGCGCCGGCAGCAGGATTCTGCTTGTAGACAGCTCCCTTGGCCATTCCGCGTACATATATGGAGTCCACTACATCTATTCTCACAAGTGAAGAATCCGCCACCTGCTCCGCCTCCTCCAGCGAGAGCCCGGTCATATCGGGAACAGTGAGGACCTTTCCGTGATGGGTGAAGATTCCGAGAAGGATATTGGCCACTACCGCGAGCAGCACGAAGAAAAGGACGGCACCCAGGATGTTCCTGATGATCCAGCCCTTGGACTTATTTTTTCCGGAATTGGTTTCCGGTGTGTTTTCGTCTCTCATATCGAAGCAATAATTACTGCAAAGTTACAAATAAATCTCATTTCTTCCTTGTTATCACGGCTACTACCAGACTGAAGAGAAGCAGGAAGAAGATGAATGTGCAGAGACGGCCGACGATGTCGCCGTGCTGAGCGAAGAAAGTGAGGTCGGAGTTGAAGTTCACCGTCCCTTCGAGTGTCGCAGGCTCCCACCACGGTCCTTTCTCCACGATATCGCCCTTCTGGTCGATGAAGGCGGAGATACCGGTGTTTCCGCACCTGGCTATGTCCCTGCGCAGTTCGATGGCACGGAGGGACGAGTATGAAAGATGCTGCTTGTAGCCCGGGGTGTTCCCCCACCACGCATCGTTCGTGATGACTGTGAGGAACTTGGCTCCCTTCTTCACGTATCCCGTACAATACTCGCCATAGACTGACTCATAGCAGACAGCGCAGCCTATCGGCACATTGTCGCAGTGCAGAAGCGATATCTCAGGCTGGCCCACGCAGCGTCCGATGCCGACGCCGATGAACTCTGCCAGAGGAAGGATAAGCCTCGGGAAAGGAGTCATCTCCGTACCGACCACGAGCTTGCTCTTGTGGAATATCTCCGTAGGGCCGCCGGCCTCCACGGAAAGCGCGGAGTTGTGTCTCTGGACCCAGCCGCCGTCCTTCAGTTTGTAGTCATTGACATCGCGGGCGATGTCATCGAAATAATACTCCCTGCTGGAGGCACCGAAGATCATGCTGGTGCCTGGATGCGAGTGCAGAAGTTCCTGGACGTGCCGCCAGGTGCCGCTGGATTCATACATGCCGCAGATGATATCCGAGGTGAAAGTCTCAGGTGCGAGGAGCATCACCTTCGATCCCGGCTCACGTTCTTTCAAGGCCTGGTCAAACAGTTTGATGAGGATGGCATCCTGCTGGTTCTGGTCCAGGAAAGTGAATTTCTGGTAAGGGTCGAAGTTCGGCTGTCCTATGATGACATCCATCGTTCCTTCAGACACCTCATCGTAGCTGTGGTATCTGGCGAGGGAAATGACCACCGGACCGGCGAGGATGAATGCCAGCACCGCAACGGCTGCCGTCTTCGCCTTGGCGTTCCAGCTGAACCAGCGTCCTTCGGACAATGCGACCATCAGGCCGAACACGCCGAGGTTCACGGTCCAAATCCAGAGGGACCCGCCAAGACTGCCGGTGAACTCGTACCACTGGATGAGATAGGTGCTGCGGGCGAAAGCATTGCCGAGCGTAAGCCACGGCCACGATATCTGCGCGTCGAAATATGCTCTCTCCCAGACTATCCACATCACTGCCAGGAAGATATAAGGAAGAACGCCGCGAAGGTGTTTCTTGCTGAACCTGAAGATACCGAAGATCAGCGACATCTGGAGGGCATTGGCCATGACGGCGAAGATGCCTCCTCCGACTGTGGCGTTGCATACCCAGAATGTGGTCAGTGCGTTCCACAGCACGAAGGCTCCGTAATGCCAGAGCCAGAAGCGTTTGGTTCCGTTTATGGTCGCGAGCCTCTCAAGGCAGAGGAGAGGGACAATGCCGAATAGTGCCAGGAAGCCCGTATGAGGGACAAGCCATGGCAGGCTCATCATCACAGCGAAGAGAGCGGTGAGCAGAAGCATCGTCTTTGTCTGTCGGTTCATCATAAGTCCATTGTTCAGCAGACACAAAGATATGAATTAATTTTCGTAGATTTGCGTTATATGGACAAGGCGGAAGAAAAGAAAATCATGCGTCGCGAGATACGCGCGCGGAAAGCATTGCTCAGCGCGGAGGAAGGGGCCGCTGCCGCGGCAGTGGTCACGGCGCGTGTCGAAGCATTGCCGGAGTATTCCGCTGCCCGGACCATCCTGGCGTACTGTGCGATGCCGGATGAGATGCCTACTGCGGGGCTTATTGAGCGTGCAAGTGTCTGCAAGACAGTGGTCCTGCCTGTCGTCAATGGTAACAGGATGGAGCTTCGTCGCTATGAGCCGGAGCATCTGAGGCCGGGTTACAGGGGCATTCTCGAGCCTTCTGAGGAAGCCGCCATTGTTTCTCCTGACGATATCGATCTGGCTGTCATCCCTGGGATGGCGTTTGACGCGGCGGGGCACAGGCTTGGTCGCGGCGGCGGCTTCTACGACCGTCTCATCCCCCAGCTGCACTGCCCTCTCGTCGGCATCTGCTTCTCCTGCCAGCTCGTCCCTTCCATCCCCCTCGAGCCGTTTGACCGCTCTCTTGACATCATTGTCAGCGAAAAGGCTGATTAGCGCTCAGCGCTTAACATGCATAACTACGTGTTTCTCAAGTACATATTGTTTTCACAGCAGGCCGGTGGTGACGAGCCTCGCGGCCAAAAGACTGATTAGCGGTCGTATAAATAAATAGCGGAATGTATCGTCCTGACAAGTTTTACCCTTTTTGATCGACAGGAAGTTGGACAAAAAGTCCGCCGAGGCTGGAGGACAACTCACTTATTCTCAGCGTTTTACGATAATTGCTACCCCTCAAAAAGAGGGGTAGCAGTTTGTTTAATCCGCTGATTCTCAGTGCATTACCCTCCAGGATATTCTACGGTAGTATGTTGCACAATGCATTCTGCTGATGTGCACGACGGCGAGCCCGACCTACAAGGCTGGGCAAGCCGCAAGCATATACCTCACAATGCCACCAGAGCTGATCCCGGACAGCTTGCGATTTTCAGGTTCGCTCTCAGGCATTACGAAATGAACGATATGGGTCAGAGAAACATAGTTTTTCTGGTGATTCACTTTGATGCTTGCGGTCCGAGCAGCAGGGCTTAAGCCCGCCGGGCGGATAAGGGGGCAGAGCCCCCAAAATAAGATCGGCGTCCGGGAAAGGACGCCGATCAATTTGTTAAGTTAACGTTGATTCGCTTCTAGAAACGGCCACCCATTGGCATGCCGCCACCCATTGGCATTCCGCCGCCGCGGCCACCGCGACCACGTCCGCCACCGAATGTGCCGAAACGATATGTGAAGGAGAAGATGACGTATCTTCCGAGGATGTTGCTTGTAGACTCACGGATGTTACCGTCTGCGTCAACTGAGTAAGAGAAGCTCTTTGACTGAGCGAGGAGGTCTGATCCTCTGAGGGCGATGGTAGCTCTCTGCTTGAAGATCATCTTGGTGATCTCAGCGTTGATGATGCACTCTGGCTCTACGTCAGTGGTGTAGTTGGTGTACCAGTTGTAGTTGGCGTCAGTACGGAGTGACATTCCGGTGATATCCCATGTCCAGGTGAATGAAGCGTTGACTGCATTGCGCCAGGTGTAAGGGGTCTCGGTAGCGTTGGTGGAGATCCATGACTTGGATACGTTGGTGCTTCCACCGACTCTGATCTCGATATCGTCAGTTCTGAACTGGAGGTTGAGTCTCTCTGATGCGTTCAAAGTCTGGGTCTTGCCGACGATGAAGTCCTTTGAGTGCTCGATATCACTGTAGTCTGAGAGGAACAGAGCGTAGTCGAATTCACTCTTGTTGCCATCCTTGTAGTACTTCCTGACGTCGATCTGGTTACCACCCTGGTATGAGTATGACTGGTTGCCGCTTACGCTGGTGGTTGTAGAGAGTGTGAGGTTCTGTACAAAGATCGGGAAGTTGGACGTGAAGTTCAAATTGGCATTTGAAGAGTTGTGTCCGTTGAACGGCATTGAGTAACGTACGTTGTCAGTATCGAACCAAGTTGCGTTCACGATAGGGTTCTGAGTGACACCGGCGCCGAATCTGAGGTTCATTGAAGAGAACTTCTGACGGTTCTGGAAGCGGAAATCACCATTGACGTTATGTGAGAAATAAGGTGCAAGTGAAGGGTTACCGAGAGACTGGCTCATGGCGTTGGTGTTGTCAGGGACAGGCATCAACTGTGAGATTGAAGGCTGGCTTGAGTTACCTCTGTAGTTGAAACGGAGATTCAGGTAGTCATTTGCATCCCACATGAGCATGGCGTTAGGAGACCAGTTGATGACGGTGAAGGTGGTGTCCATCTTGTAGGCAGCTCTGTCAGTGACGTTGTGAGTGGTCTGAGGACGGAGGGTCGCACCGATCTGAGCACGGAGCTTGCTGCTCTGATAGAGCATGTTGGCACCGATGTTATGAGTAGTGGACTCGTTGATGATATTGTTTGAGTAGCTCTCGTCGAAGGTCTCACCGACAGTATTGTAGTTAAGGTGAGCTACGTCGAAGATATCCACTGCACCACTGTTGAATGCATCCTTGTTGGAGTTCTGTCTGTTGTACTGGAACTGATAGTTACCCTCGATGTAGAAGTAGTTACCCATCGGCTCGGTATAGGTGACGTTCGCGTTGATGGAAGCGTTCCTGTTGCCCTGCACTGTACGCTGGTTGGTGATAGCAGGATTGACGATGCTGCTTCCATCAGGAAGAGTCATGTGGATATTGTTCAATGTCTGGACGAAGCCGTCATTGTCAGTATTCGAGAAGTTGAAGTTGATTCTTGAAGTGAGTGTACGTCCAGGGAGACCGAGTCTCTGACGGTACATGAACATACCGGAAGCTGTGAAGTTCTTGCTGGTTCCGGTGTTGCTGTTGAAACCGTCATTGGTCTTGATGGAACTTCCGTCACCGAAGAGGCGGCTTGTGTTGGTAAGCTGGAGGCTGCTGTTGTCTCCCCATCCGTAGCTGATGTTCGGTTCGAAGATGATGTTGGCATTCTTTGAGAACTCGTGCTCGATACGGAGGCCTACTCTGTTGTCATAAGAGTTTCTTGAAGAAGAAGTATTGGTGGTGGAAGCCTGTCTGTAGTCAGCGCCTCTCATGACAGTCTCAGTGTACTGATCTGTGTTGCTGACGTTGTTGGAACCGCTGAACATGTAGTCACCAGTGACTTCCATTCTGTCGTCGAAGAAGTTGTCACCGAGGTTGACACCGGCCATGTAGGAGGTGGTGATTCCACCGCCGCCGCCCATGCCGCCCATCATGCCGCCGCCACCCATCATACCACCCATACGGTCGCCGAAACCACGGTTGTTGGCGTTGTTTCCGTTGGCGATGATAGAGATTTGGGTGTCACCGGTGAAGTTACCGAGGAATACCTGGGTATTGAAACGGTAGTCGTCGTTGTATGCGGTCTTGTCCTCCGGCTTAGGAAGGTCATGTCCGAGACCGGCCTGGATGTTACCCATGAGACCGTTCATCATACCTGGCTGGACGGAGAGGTCGAGTACTGTCTCCTCCTGACCATCGTCGATGCCTGTGAACTCTGCCTGCTCAGACTTCTTCTGAACGACCTTGACCTTGTTGATGATCTTGGCAGGGATGTTCTTGGTAGCGAGCTGAGGGTCATCCATGAAGAATGTCTTGCCGTCGATGTAGACTCTGGTGACAGTCTGACCGTTGACGGTGACTGAACCGTTGTTCACCTCGACACCAGGAAGCTTCTTGAGGAGGTCCTCAAGAACGTCATTCTCCGTGGTCTTGAAAGCCGCGGCTGTATATTCGATGGTGTCCTTCTTGATGATCACAGGATTACCGATGGCTGACACATTTGCAGCATCGAGGGTCTCCTGGTCGATGGCCATCTTGACGGTGCCGATAGCGACATTTCCGTCCTTGATGGTGATTTCCTTTGTATATTTCTGGTAGCCCATGAGCTCGGCGGCGAAAATGTAGGTGCCGTTCTTGAGACCGTCAAGAGTGGCGGAGCCCTTTTCGTTTGTGATGGTGTACTTGGCCGGAGTTTCTGAACCCTTGAGGGTCACGGATACGGTTGCGAAGCTTACCGGTTCGTCATTTGTCACGTCGAGGAGGGTGACACTTACAGAATGTGTCGATGAACTCTGGGCGAAAAGCGGTGAAGCCGCCAGAATCGAAATCAGAATTACAAGGAATGAGAGTTTCTTAAACATATAGTGAAAATTTTATTATCCAAAAAAACACAATCTTTTAGACATAAAAGACTGCGTACGGTTTAATCGGGAAAGGAAATAATTCATAAAAAAACTTATTTTTTCACCCGATCAGGGTTCGCGGCGATGAATTTCTCCCAGGATGACGCTGATGCCGCTCCCGCAAGGGGGCTCGAGAGCTGATAATGATGGCACAGGGCTATGGCCAGAGCATCGGTCGCATCGAGATATTTCGGCTCGAGCGAGATGCCCAGAGTCTTCTGGACCATGATCTCGACCTGCTCCTTCGAGGCGGCGCCGTTGCCGCAGATGGCGATCTTCGCCTTTCGCGGCGCATACTCGGCCACCGGGATTCCGGCCTCTGTCGCGGCAATGATTGCCGCGCCCTGGGCGCGGCCAAGCTTCAGGATCACCTGCGCGTTCTTCCCGTAGAACGGCGACTCGACTGCCATGTCCGTAGGGGCATATTCCGCGATGAGCTCCTTCACTCCGGCATTGATGTTCGCGAGCTTCTCGAAAGGATCTGAGATCTTCCGGAGGTCGAAAACTCCCATCGTGACATAGTGCGGACCCTTCGAATCAACAGAAATGACCCCGAAACCAAGGATGTTGGTTCCGGGATCGATTCCTAATATGATTCTGTCTTTAGTCAATCTTGTCGAATCCGGTATATGGGCGGAGAACCTCAGGGATGATGATTCCGTCCTCGGTCTGGTAGTCCTCGAGGAGGGCGGCGACCACACGTGGAAGCGCGAGGGAGCTTCCGTTCAGAGTATGGCAGAGCTGGGTCTTGCCGTTCTCGTCACGATAGCGGAGGTGAAGACGGTTGGCCTGGTAGGTCTCGAAGTTGGAGACAGAAGAGATCTCGAGCCAGCGGCCCTGAGCGGCACTGTAGAGCTCGAAGTCATAAGTGATGGCTGAGGTGAAGGACATGTCACCACCGCAGAGACGGAGGATTCTGTACTTCAGGCCGAGCTTGTTCACGATCTCCTCGACATGTGCTACCATGGCGTCGAGAGCTGCGTAGCTGTTCTCCGGCTTCTCCACGCGTACGATCTCGACCTTGTCGAACTGATGCAGGCGGTTGAGACCACGGACATCCTTGCCATAAGAACCGGCCTCGCGGCGGAAGCAAGGAGTGTAGGCTGTGAGAGCCTGAGGAAGTTCGTCATTCTGGAGGATGACATCACGGAAGATGTTGGTTACAGGGACTTCTGCGGTAGGGACCATGTAGAAGTCATCCACTGTGGCATGGTACATCTGACCTTCCTTGTCAGGAAGCTGGCCGGTACCGAAACCAGAAGCGGCGTTCACCATTACAGGAGGCTCGACCTCCTTGTATCCGTCAGCTGTGTTGCAGTCAAGGAAGAAGTTGATGAGGGCGCGCTGGAGCTTGGCACCCTTTCCTTTGTATACAGGGAATCCGGCTCCGGTGATCTTCACACCGAGGTCGAAGTCGATGATGTCATATTTCTTGCAGAGCTCCCAGTGTGGAAGAGCGTTCTCAGGAAGCTTGGCATCCGGGCCACCCATCTTGACGACGAGATTGTCCTCAGCGCCCTTTCCTTCAGGAACGAGGTCACAAGGGATGTTAGGGAGAAGGACGATCTTGGCGTCCAGCTCGGCTGATACCTCATCGTACTGGGCGAGGAGGGCACCTGACTTGGCCTTGAGCTCGGCGACTTCCTTCTTGGCGTTCTCAGCCTCGTCCTTGAGGCCCTGCTTCATAAGACGGCCGATCTCACCGGCCTTCACCTTCTGCTGTGCGAGAAGGTTGTCGCTCTCTGTCTGGAGGGCACGTCTCTTCGCATCGAGGTCGAGGACTTCCTCGACGATGGCGCGTGCGTCAAAGTTTTTGATTGCAAGCTTGCGGATCACATACTCTGGATCTTCGCGAAGCATCTTGAATGTCAGCATATTGTATATCGTTAATTTCGTTTCAAAACAAAAGAGGACTTACACTCTTTCTCGAAGTGCAGTCCTCTTTTATGCATTTGCAAACCCTTCGAGATTAGTTCTCAAACGGGATAACCGATACGTAGGATTTGTCAGCTTTCTTCTTTGTGAACTTAACAGTTCCATCAACGAGAGCATAGAGAGTGTGATCCTTGCCCATACCGACGTTTCTGTCAGGATTGTGGACTGTACCTCTCTGACGGACGATGATGTTTCCAGCCTTAACTACTTCACCACCGAATTTCTTGAGACCGAGGCGCTTGCTCTGGGACTCACGACCGTTCTTAGAACTTGATTGACCTTTCTTGTGTGCCATAATGCGTTCTGATAATTAAGCGATTTCGTTAATCTGAATCTTGGTGAGTTTCTGGCGGTGGCCATTGCACTTCTGGAAGCCCTTGCGACGGATCTTCTTGAATACAAGAACCTTGTCAGCCTTTACCTGATCGTCCAAAACTGTAGCCTTTACTACAGCACCTTCAACATAAGGAGCTCCGACCTTTACAGCCTCTCCGTCAGCGACGAGAAGAACTTTTCCGAACTCCACAGCAGCACCTTTTTCAGCCGCAAGGCGGTTTACGAAGATTTCATTTCCAGCTTCAACTTTGAACTGCTGGCCTGCAATGTCAACGATTGCGTACATAAATAAAACTTGTTTGAAAGTTTCGGCCGCAAGCGGCTGCATTCCGCAGCACTTATCTGGCTTGACGGTCATCCAATAATTTGAGGACTGCAAAATTAACATTTTCCATCCAATCGGCAAAATATTTTTCAAAAATACTTATATCTTTGTATGACAATCAGCCCAAAAGACACGTTATGAAGCATATCACCATCTTCATCCTGGCTTTCGCCTTAGTTTCATGCGCCAGCATAAAGGACGTGCAGATAGCGCAGTTCGATGGAGGCAGGAAGGCCGCACTGTCCCTGACATTCGACGACGGCGGCCTCGAACACTACACCCTCGTCGCCCCTGAACTTGAAAAGAACGGACTCAGAGGCACTTTCTATGTCTGCGGCTCGTTCTTCAACATCGATGGCACAAAGAAGAATTCCCTGACTTGGGAGATGGCCCGCGACATGATCGGCCGGGGGCACGAGATCGGCAACCACTCATGGTCGCATCCAGACCTGACAGAAGTCGATGACAGCACCTTGTTCCGAGAGGTGAAGCTGAATGACGAAGTCATCACGGACAGCACCGGCGTACGGCCTCCGACTTTCGGGTACCCATACGGCGCTTATGACGACAGGGTGCTGGCCTGCTGCCTCGAAGACCGCGTCGGATCGCGCAAAGGCTACCGCTCCCTCGGACAGTCCAAGCACCACATGACCCCGGAAAAGATGGAGGCCATGCTCGAAGAGACGATCGCGGCAGGCGGATGGCTGGTGACCGTGACCCACGGCATCACAAAAGGATATGACATATGGGAAGAGCCGGACCAGCTCTGGGGAATCTTCGCCCGCATCGCGGCGCTTGACGACTCACTCTGGACCGCTCCTATGCGGGACGTTGCAGCATACGTGGCGGAGCGTGACGCCTGCACCCTCGACATTGCCAGAAACGGCCGCAGATGGACCGTCACGCCGAACTGCCAGCTGGACAGCACACTGTTCAAGGCACCTCTCACACTTCAAGTCTCCAAAAGCAACGGCAAGACAACATTCATGCGCTTCGACCCGTTCGGAGGGCCATTCATAGTCAAATAAAACAGCTGCGCCATGGACTCCCCCTTCACCTACAACAAATACGTGACCGGAAAAAACTTCCTCTGCAGGAAGAAAGACGTCTCCACCCTAAGCAACCTACTGTCGCAGAGCGAAAACGTCGTGATCTACAGCGCGCCCAAGGCCGGCAAGACTTCCTTGATCCAGCAGACCATCCTGGAGATGAAAGCCGCCAGGAAGAATTTCTGTACGGCCTCCGTGGAAATGCACGACCTCAGGGACTGCACTTCATTCCTGTGCAGGGTGGGAGACGCGGCACTCCGTGCATATTGCACAACCCCCGACGAATACCGGAGCATCATCGCCAAACTGCTTCCCGGCACCCATTTCATCTTCGACCAGAGGAACTACTCGGACCACGACAAGATAGTCTCCCTCAACTGGGATCCGGATGAGAATGACGTAAAAGCCATGCTCTCCCTGCCTTTCAACCTGGCCAAATCCGAGGACAGGCAACTATATCTGCTGCTGGACGACTTCCAGAGCATCACAACCTTCGACGGCTATGAAAAACTCCTGAAACAGATGGAGGGCGTAATCCGTGAGCAGAGATCCCTGCTGGAACCAGTCCAATGCTCGCTCATCATCACAGGATCGAGATTGAACGCCATGAAGGACCTCTTCGAGCACCATCACTACTTCTACCGTCTCTGCGAGACGTTCACCATGAGTCCGATAGACGAGAAAGAGGTGGTGGAGCACATCGTCAAAGGCTTCCTGACAGGAGGAAAGGTTGTGGACAGAAACCTGCTGCAGGGGGTCTGCTCCCTCTTCAAGGGCGACATCTGGTACATCAACCACTTCTTCGCGATCTGCGACCATCTCTCGAAAGGATATATCATGGAGCCCGTCCTGCTGGAAGCGCTCGATTGCCTGCTGTCCATCCACGAGCCGAAGTTCAAGGCGATGATGGATGACCTCACCACATTCCAGGTCAACCTGCTCAAGGCGGTCACGGAAGGATGCACCAGATTCAGCAGCGCCGAGGTCATACGTCAGTATTCGCTCAGTTCATCAGCCAACGTCAAGAGACTGAAGGATGCCTTGATGAAGAAAGAGATACTGACCTTCGACTCCAACGAGAACCCGCAGATCATCGATCCTCTGTTTGAATACTGGGTGAAGAAATATTTTTTCAAGCAAGAGGTTGAACTTTAAGATTTTTTACTACCTTTGCATCCGCTAAAGAAAAAGGGGGTGATAAAGAAATGATTATAGTACCTATCAAAGAAGGCGAGAACATCGAGCGCGCACTCAAGAAATTCAAGAGAAAATTCGAAAAGACCGGAACTATCCGCGAACTCCGCGCACGCAAGAACTTCGAGAAGCCATCAGAGAAGAAGAGAGTAGCCATGCAGAAGGCTATCTACGTACAGCACCTCCATCTCGAGGACGAGCAGTAATTCCTTACTGATACATAAAAAAAGACCGACCATTGGAATGGCCGGTCTTTTTGTTATATCCTCGACATTGTCCCGTGGCAGGGATTCATATCCTATGTCATCCGTTCCGCAAAAGCTTTTTTGGACTCGGCTTCACGCGGATGCGCTGCTGACAGAAGGGCTCAAAAGTTCTTGCCCATCGCTCCGCTCGGGAATGCGCCCTTCTGTCACAGCTCCGCCTTCGTTCCGCCGTGAGTCTGTCTCCGACAAACTTTTATCTCCACTGGATGACTGCGATTTCTCCTGCCGCGGAGGGTTGGACTCAGATTTACTGTTTCGTGATGCCCTTATAGGTCTCGCAGACCCGCTTGTAGCTCTCCAGATTGCCGATATCATAGCGGGAGCCAGGCATCTCCATCGCATGGACCGGAATACGTGATGCAAGCCATGCCGCATAACTGCCAGGAGCATCAGTCGCGCAACCTGACGCAATCCCCTCCTTCACCTTGGCCACATCTGCACGCGAATAGAAATAGAACGGAGGGCAGCACCAATGGCTCTTCGGATACTCTGGTTTCTCCTCCATGCCGACGACCCTGTCGGACTGGTCGATCTCGACTATGCCGGACTTATGAAGCCTGGCCTCGTCCGGCTCATAATACCGCATTATGCAGGAAGTGCCGCGGGACAAGGCGTAATCCACGAACAAGGACAGACTGAAATCCAGGACATTGTCACCTGCCACCACCAGCATGTCGTCGTCGATGCCGAGCTGGTCGATGGCATACTGTATGTCGCAGACCGCTCCCAGGCGCGTCTCGTTGCTGGAGGTACCGTCATCAACCACGGTGATCCGGCACTTGTGCCATGCGGCCCACTCTTCGAAATGCGCGGCGAACTTATGATTCGAGACGACTATATATTCATCTATGAGACCACCCCGCTCCAGGTCGTCGACCAACCAGTCGAGGATAGTCTTCTCCCCGACCTTCAACAAAGGTTTCGGGAAATTTTCAGTCAAAGGATAAAGCCTGGTTGCATAACCGGCTGCAAGAACAAGACACTTCATATCAATCTATCTGACAAACAGCAATTCACGATACTTCGGCAGAGGCCAGATGGAGTCGTCCACCACCTCCTCCAGGCTGTCGATGCTCTTCCTGATGCTCTCAAGACGCGGAGCGACAGTGTCATGATAGAGTTTCGCCTTCTCGTAGGCATCCTCCACCACATTGGCAACCTTACGGCAGGAAACCATCTCCTCCACGCCGTCCTCTATCGCACGCACGTTGGCTGCGATCTTACGGATCAGGGCGATATTGCTCGCATACATCGGAGCGCCCTCGTCGCCCAGCACCTCGCGCATCTTGGAGACGTTCTCTGCAAGCTGGCTCTGGTATCTCGTGGCCACTGGGATGATATGGTTGATCGCCAGATCACCAAGCACACGCGCCTCGATCTGCACCTTCTTGGTATATATCTCCCACTTGATCTCCGTCCTAGCGGCGAGTTCGTTCCTGGTCATCACGGACACCTTCTCGAACATCTCCACGGACTGAGGAGAATTATAAGCCTTGAATATCTCCGGAGCCGAATTCTCGCAGTCAAGTCCTCTTCTGGCGGCCTCCGCCTTCCATTCCTCGCTATAGCCGTTGCCATCGAAACGCACCGGCTTCGAGTATTTGATGAGGCCACGCATCTCGGAGAAAACTGCATCCCTGCAATCCTCACCGGCCGACATCCGCCTTCCGACCGCTTCCGCGAAATCGGTGAGCTGTGCAGCAACGGCGCTGTTGAGCGCAATCATCGCGCTGGCGCAGTTGGCCTCCGCGCCGACTGCCCTGAACTCGAACCGGTTGCCGGTAAAAGCGAACGGCGACGTCCTGTTGCGGTCGGTATTGTCAATGAGAAGCTCAGGGATCTGCGGCATGTCGAGGATCTTGCGCCCCTTCTTGCCGGCCAGGGTCAACGCATCTTCATCGGATGACTCCTCGAGTTCATCGAGGAATGCGGAAATCTGCTTGCCGAGGAACGATGAGATGATGGCCGGAGGAGCTTCGAACCCGCCGAGACGGTGGGCGTTGGAAGCGCTCATCACAGACGCCTTGAGCAGCGCATTGTGCTTGTACACAGCCGCAAGCGTGTTGACGACGAACACAGCGAAGAGAAGGTTGTGCTCAGGCGACTTGCCAGGAGCGAAAAGGTTGCGTGACTCCTCGGTGCCATCGCCATCGAATATCGCGGCAAGAGAGAAATTGCAATGCTTGCCCGAGCCGTTGACGCCGGCGAACGGCTTCTCATGCAGCAGGCAGCGGAAACCATGCTTCCTCGCGACCTTCTTCATCAAGGTCATCAGCAGCATATTATGGTCGCAGGCCAGGTTGGTCTCCTCGAATATCGGAGCGAGCTCGAACTGGTTTGGAGCGGCCTCGTTGTGGCAGGTCTTGGCCGGAATGCCAAGCTTGAGCGCCTCGATCTCGAGCTCCTGCATGAACGCCGCCACCCTCTCCGGGATGGCGCCGAAATAGTGGTCCTCCAGTTGCTGGTCTTTCGCCGAGCTATGCCCCATCAGGGTGCGGCCGGTGAGCAGCAGGTCTGGTCTGGCGGCGAACAGGCCCTCGTCCACGAGGAAATACTCCTGCTCCCAGCCGAGGAAAGACTTGACGCGGGTGACGGCCGGCTCGAGCAGCGAAACGACGGTCGTGGCGGCCTTGTCGACCGCATGGAGCGATTTCAGCAGAGGCGCCTTGTAATCGAGAGCCTCACCCGTATATGATATGAATATGGTCGGTATACAGAGCGTATCCTCCATCACGAACGCCGGAGAAGTCGGATCCCAAGCACTGTATCCGCGCGCCTCGAACGTCGCACGGATGCCTCCGCTCGGGAATGAAGAAGCGTCCGGTTCCTGCTGGGCCAGCATCTTGCCGGAGAACTTCTCTATCACACCACCCTTGCCGTCATACTCCACGAAGGAGTCATGCTTCTCGGCGGTTGTGTCCGTAAGCGGATGGAACCAATGCGTATAATGGGTCGCCCCCTTGTCCATCGCCCAGTTCTTCATCCCTTCGGCGACACTGTCTGCGAGGGACCTGTCCATCACGGACTTCCCATCCATCACATCCACCATGCAGGCATACACATCCTCCGGAAGATACTCGCGCATCCTGTCCTTGGTGAACACGTTCACGGCAAAATAAGATGAGGGAGCACCGGGAGAAGCCACCTCCACCGGTCTCTTCTTGAAAGCCTCACCTATGACATCAAATCTCAGCATCAGACTAATCTATATTTCACAAAAATATAAAAAACTCTTATCTTCGCCAAGATAAATCAACGACTATGGAACAGAGCAAAGGCTTCCTCAAGAAATATGGCGCATACATTGCCGCAGCTGTGATATTCATCGCAGCATCCATCATCTACTGCTTCCCGGCGACCCAGGGCAAGGTGCTTTTCGCAGGCGACAACATCACCGCCGGGGCGGCGGTCCAGGAGTCCGTCCAATTCACCGAGCAGACCGGCGACCATTCATGGTGGACAGGATCCATGTTCAGCGGAATGCCTAACTTCCAGATTGGAGGCGGTGAATACAAATCCGGCAAATGGCTCACCCCTTTCGACCGCATACTGCACAAAGGACATTCCAGCACCACCTGGGTGTTCATCATCTACTTCTTCTGTTTCTTCATCCTGATGCGATCGTTCGGGATTGACAAATGGCTCAGCATCGCGGGATCGTTCGCCATCACGCTTTCGTCATACTTCATAGTCATCATCGCGGCCGGACACAACGGCAAGACATCCACCATCGCGCTGATGAGCGTGGTCATGGCGGCCTTCTACCTGATATTCCAGAAGAAATACGGCATCGGGGTCATCCTGGCGATGATCTTCACAGCAATCGGCTTCAGCACGCATCCGCAGATGTCCTACTATATGTTCATGCTCATCGGCCTGCTATGGCTCGCCGAACTCTACATCCACATCAAGGGCAGGAAGATCAAGGACTTCGTCATCGCGACAGCAATATTCGCCGGTGCGGTCGGCATCGGTCTCGGCACCGGATGCGCCAACGTGTTCGCCAACTCCGAATTCGTCAAAGAAACCATCCGCGGAGGGCACAGCGACCTCACGCAGGAGAGCGGCGAAGACGCAGGCAAGGGGCTCGCGATGGAGTACGCCACACAGTGGAGCTACGGCATCGGCGAGACGGCATCATTCCTCATCCCGGGAGTGATGGGCGGATCATCCAGCTACAACGTCGGCAAGGACTCCGAGCTCTACCGAACTCTGGTCGCCAAGGGGGTGGACAGGCGCTCGGCCGAAAGTTTCTGCTCCGGAGTACCTATGTACTGGGGAGAGCAGCCGTTCACTGCCGGCAACGTCTACATGGGCGCGATAGTATGCTTCCTCTTCATCCTCGGCCTGTTCATCGTCAAGGGACCGTACAAATGGGCACTGCTCATCGCGACAGTCCTCTCAACCGGTCTGGCGTGCGGACATAACTGCATGTGGCTCACCAAGTTGTTCTTCAACTTCTTCCCGCTTTACAGCAAATTCAGGGCGGTATCTTCCATACTGATAGTGGCCGAAATCGCGATGCCGCTGCTGGGCTTCCTTGCCATCAAGGAACTGATGGAAGGCGGTCTTCCGAAAGACCTGGCATGCAAACGCATATTCCAGTCGGCCGCCATCACCGGAGGCATCTGCCTCGTATTCGCGTTGCTGGGAGGCGCGCTGTGCTCATTCACATCGACCTATGATGCGTCATTCGCCAACCAGCTTCCGAGCTGGGCGTACGACGCAATCGTCAAACAGAGGGAGATTCTGCTCAGAAGCGACAGTTTCCGCTCGCTGCTCTTCATCGCTGCTGCATGCGCAGTCCTCTGGCTCTTCGCAAAAGGCAAGCTCAAGCGCGGCTGGATGATCGCGGTGGTCGGAGCACTCATCGTATGCGACATGTGGCCGGTCGACAAGCGCTACCTCAACGACTCAAACTTCGTGACAGCAAAGGACAACTCCCAGGCGTTCGCCATGCTGCCTTACGAGCAGGCGCTGCTTACGGACAAGGACAATTTCCGCGTATTCAACTTGACAGTCAATCCGTTCAGCGATGCGCGCACCTCATACTACCTCAAATCCATCGGAGGATACAGCGCCGCCAAACTGCGCAGATACCAGGACCTAATCGACCAGCACCTGTCCAAGATGCACCTGCCTGTCATCGGGATGCTCAACGCAAAATACATCATCACCAACGATGAAGAGGGAAAGGCTGTGCCACAGATCAATCCATACGCACTTGGCAACGCATGGTTTGTGGACAAGATCGTGCCGGCGGCTACTCCAGACGAGGAATGCGCCGCATTGATGGAAATCGACCTGAGCCACGAGGCTGTGGTCGGCGCGGACTTCATGCAGAACGTACAGGAAGGCTCCCGTACCATCCCCGAAGACTCGTACATACGCCTGGTTTCCTCAACTCCGAAAGAACTGGACTACGAGACCTCATCATCCGAGGACGGTGTGGCAGTATTCTCGGAAATCTACTATCCATACGGCTGGAAAGCCACCATCGACGGGCAGGAAGCCAGTCATTTCAGGGCCGACTACACACTGAGGGCGATGAACGTGCCTGCAGGCAAGCATCAGATACACTTCATCTTCGACCCTGACAGCGTACGCAAGGGAGACAGCATCGCGCTGATATTCATCGCGCTGATGTATCTCATCTCGGCCGGCATCATCGGATACGCTATCTGGAAGAAAGCAAAAGGCGAAACTTGCGCTTGATCTTGTAAGGCCAGCGGGAAATGCGCTGAGGCACCTTGATGGCCCAGCGTACGACCTTGTTCAGCACGAATGAAATACGGTCGGAAAAGCCGAAGACGGGAAGTTCCATCCCTCTTGCGGCATAGGCCTCGTGTATGAGAGAATCTATGCGGCCCTTCTGGTTGTCCTTGTCTTTCTGCGCGAACTTGACCATGAAAGAAGGCATGGAGTAGAACCTGGCGAACCAGGAATGCACGCATATCGTCCTCCCCTGCAGGTCCTTCAGCACCGTAGTGATGCCGTCAGCGTGCTTTTCTGCAGGAAGATAGAGGATCTTGAAGTTCTCCGCCATCCAAAGGAAGAACGGGTAATAAGGCTCGCAATCATCCAAGCGGCGGTGCAGCTGGTTCTTGTCGAATTTACGACGTATCATCGCAAGGTTGAACACATTGAAGAACGGGTTCGTGACCTTGGGATTCCCGCCGCGGGGCACGGCATCGGTACCACCGTCAGGGCATCCGGCATTGGCATAACCGTTTGCCACGACATAGTCCACCAACTCCATCATGGCATCGGGATCGACAAGGAAGGCATCTTCATCTATGTTGATGGCGATGTCACATTCCTCGTCCTTGAGCATGGTGAAGAAGTAGCCGTCGGCCGACTGGTCGGTAAGCCTGACAACGGGTATGCCGAGACCCTCGTAGAGCGCACGCGAATAACTGTAGAGCTTGAGGTCGAAAGACCTTGTGAATATCTTTATCCGTTCCATACGGCCATCATTTCTTCCTGGCAGCCCTGCGGAGCAGGAACATCGCCGTCTTCGGATGCTTGAAGATCATATCCATGATGACCCTGACCTTGAGCGACTTGCCGAGATAGCGGTTCTCCTTGTAATCAGGCACCTGGGATACCAGGGCCGAGCAGAGCTCCTTGACGACGGCGGCATCCGCATCAGGGTTGTCGACCACATAGGATGAGACGGACATAAGGAATGCCTTCTTGATATATATGAAATCTATTTCATGCTTGTAGATATCGTACAGGCCCTTCTCACGCGCATATCCAAGCAGTCCGTCGAAGGAGTGCAGCCGCTGCAGATACCTGGACCTGTCAGTCCTGGTGGACAAGGATCCCCGTCTCTGCACGTAGTGATACATAGGCTGGCCGACGGATGCGGAACGGGTGGCGGAGAGCAGGCAGCAGGTCAGGAACGAGCTGTCTTCCGAATTCCTCGTCGAAGGGAAACGCAAGCCGTTTTCCACCAGGAACTGACGTCTGTAGATGAAGGTCGTGAAATAGGACACGAAGCGGCTGAGGAACTGCTTATGCTTCTTCTCGGTGAATTCGCCGGAAGAGACATGGGGATTGCTCATCCGAAGGGTCTTGCCTCCGTTCTGGCTGTCCATCATCAGGTCGCACCATGCCAGATCGGCGTGCTTCCTGGAAGCGGCCTTGTACAAAGATTCACAGAATTCAGATTCGATCCAGTCATCCGCATCAAGGAAAGCCACATATTCACCCCTGGCGGCATCCAGACCGAGGTTCCTGGCAGCTCCCGGACCGGAGTTTGTGGACGTGGCAAGGATGGACCACGCCTTCCTGCCGGCATAGTTGCCGAGGAATTCTCCGGCCACCTTGATGCTGTCATCGGTGCCGTGGTCGTCCACCAATATGATCTCGATATCGTCGAGCGACTGGTTGACAGCCGACTCCAGGCATGGCACTATGTAGTCCCGCGCATTGAATACAGGAATGATGATTGATATTCTAGGCATATTGAACAAACATAGCATAATCCATCCAGATTAACAATAAAATCAGTACTTTTGTCCAAGACCAAACTTTGCCCAAGGTGAACACCAAGCCCAGGATATCTGTCGTCACGACCTCGTTCAACACAGCTTCCGTGATCGAAAAAACCATCAGATCCGTGATCTCCCAGGATTACGGAAACTATGAGTACATCATCATCGACGGAGGGAGCACGGACGGAGCCCAGGAGGTCATCGGCCGCTACATCGACCAGATCGCCGTATTCACAAGCGAAAAAGACCGGGGCATCTACGACGGCATGAACAAGGGCGTCCTGGCCGCGACCGGGGATTTCGTCATCTTCCTCAATGCAGACGACATCTTCGTGGACGGGTCCGTGCTGTCCGACGTGGCGGAGTTCATCGTCTCTCATCCGGAAGCCGACGTGGTATACGGCAATTCCGAGCAGGTCCAGGAATACGGCACTTTCACCGTACGCCCCACGATTGCGTACATCGGCCACAAGATGGCCATATCGCATCAGGCGACATTCGTCCGCCGTACGCTCCTGCTGGACCATCCTTTCGACCTCAAGTACAAGTATGCGGCTGATTTCGAACAACTTTCGGCCTTGTACCTGGACGGCAGGAAGTTCGAACATTTCGACAGGACGGTGGCAAGAGTCGAAATGCGCGACGGCGCCACTTTCCGGCACCACATCGAATCGGCGGAGGAGATGTATTCGATCATCGAGGGACGAGGCATCGACATAGCAGCCGAGCGCAAGAAGATCATCCGCCACAAGAAGATGGTCCGCGCATTCCGCAGCTATCTGCCGGGATTCGTGACAAAGCCCGTGCTAAGATTTCTCGCCAAGCATTACAAGGTATTGTAAATCAGCGGCTGACGCAGCTTCGATAGACGGAGGCAAGCTGCTCTGCCGATCGTTTCCAGGAGAATTCCTGCAGACGGATGAATCCTTTACGGACCAGTTCTCCGGCCGCATCATCCCTGTCCGTCAGGAAAGCATCCAGCACCTCGGTCAAGCTCTCCATCGTAAAATATGCGGCCGCATCTCCGGCAATCTCCGGAAAGCAGCTGGCATCGTTGAGCAGCACGGGGCAGCCGCATGCGAATGCCTCCAGAACCGGTATGCCGAATCCCTCGTACGCCGACGGGAAGACGAACGCCTGCGCGAAGTGGTACAGGTTGTACAGCTGGGCGGAACTGGCCGGGACGTGCACCATGCGTCCGGCGATGCCCAGCCCGGCAAAGAGCGCCTGCTCCTGCGCCGTGAAAGGGGTCCCGGTGCAGACTATCCTCAGCCCGAACTTCTCCAGGAGCGGCTTCACGGACTTGACGAAAGGCACGAAATTCTTGTAGGCGGAAGACCTGGCGCCGACGAAAAGCAGGTACTTGCCCTCGACAACAGGCGTCTCCCGGCCGAGAGCGGCAGGATCGACCGACGGACCTGCGTGATAGATGACAGAGATCTTGCTCCGGTCGACGCCGAGCAGCCCGACAAGGTCGTCGGCGGTGTTCCTGCTCACTGCGACAATGTGCGCCGCGGCATCGAGCAGCCGGTTGCGGTCGGCAATCTGGCTGTCGCTGCGGTTGTCATATTCCGGCATGCGGTCCGCAATCAGGTCGTGTACGGTCAGGACAAACGGACGGCCATGCAGATGCGGCAGGAAATAATTGTCGAAGAAGGTCGGGTGGAAGATGTCGAAGCCGCCTTTCTCCAGGCATGAGACGGCGAATCTGCGGTTCGCGACCTTGGTTGTCTGCACGAACGGCATGTAGTTCATGGCATTGTAGAGGAACTCTTTCCAGGCGCTGTCCACTCCCCCGAGGAAGGTTGAGCGGCTGAACCTGGCATGCCGGAGTCCTTCGACCAAGCCGAGTTCATGGAGATATGCATTGTCGCTTTCCTTCACCGCGATCTCGAAGTCCACATCCTCCGGCAGGTTCGCGGCAAGCTGGGCGAAACAGCGGGACACCCCGCCGTATCGCTGATTCTGGAAAGCCTGGTAGTCGAACAGCACACGCATATGGACAAATATAGACAAATTCTCCGGACACGCGACACGCAGCGCCCGAAACTGTAAATAAACGCAATGTCAACCGGTTGACTATTTGATATTATTAACCTATATTTGTATATTACAAAAATTGATTACCATCATAGCACTATGAGCAACAATAACCGCTTCTTCAAAGCCGTGCTTCCGGTGATGTTCGGCTTTTTCATCATGGGAATCGTCGATATCGTCGGCATCTCCACAAACTACGTCAAGGCTGACCTCGGAATGAGCGACTCCCTCGCGAGCCTGATTTCCGTATCATGCTTCATCTGGTTCTTCCTGCTGAGCATACCGACAGGATTCATGATGAACAAATTCGGACGCAAGAACGTTGTCCTCGCCAGCTTCGTGCTGAGCATGCTCGCCATGCTCGTCCCTGTATTCCTCAAGGACTCGTTCGCAGGATACCTCGCGGCATTCGCCCTCCTCGGCATAGGCAACACCCTGCTGCAGGTCGGCCTGAATCCTCTGGTCACGGAAGTAGTATCAGCCGACAAGCTCACCCCGACCCTTTCGTTCGGACAGTTCACCAAGGCGATCTGCTCATTCATCTCCCCTATCATAGCCGCAGCATGCGTGGGCACGGCATTCGGCTGGAAGCTCATCTTCCCTATCTACGCCGTGATCTCCCTCGTCGCCACAATATGGCTCTGGTCCGCACCGATCAAGAGCGAGCCTGTAGCAAATGCCGAAAAAGTTTCGTTCGGCCGCACATTCTCCCTGCTCAAGGACAGCTACATCCTGCTCTCATTCATCGCCATCGTGGTGCTGGTTGGTGTGGACGTAGGCATGAACGTCACATTCCCGAAAGTCCTGATGGACCGATGCGACTTCAATGTCGCCAACGCGGGCCTCGGCAACAGCGCGTACTTCCTTGCGCGTACGGTCGGAGCATTCTGCGGAGGATTCATCCTCATGAAGATCAACGAAAAGAAATTCTACCTCGTCAGCGTGCTCGTCGCGATCCTCGGGCTTGTTGGGATTCTCTGCACAAGCAACCCTACGCTCATGATCGTGGCCGTCGCAGTGTTCGGGCTCGGATATTCGAACCTCTACGGAGTCATCTTCTCGCTTGCGCTCAAGCATGCTCCTGAAAGGTCCAACGAAGTTGCATCCCTGCTCGTCACGGGTCTGGCCGGCGGTGCCCTGATCACCCCTATCCTCGGAGTCGTGACCGACATCTTCAACTCACAGACCTCAGCCGTAGTGGCCATCCTCCTCATCTGGCTCTACATGCTCCTCATCTACAAGCCGGTCAGCAAGGCGGCCACCAAGGAATAACATCATCGCCCGAACATGGAAGCAAACGAACGCAATGGCATCATCTCAGTCGGCAACTGGGTCGTAGATGCAATCAAATTCATCGACATATACCCGACAAAGGGCAACCTCACATCCATCACCAAGATTGATGAAGGATTGGGCGGATGTGCCCACAACGTGCTTGTAGACCTCGCCAAGTTGAAAAGCGGCATCCCGCTCTTCGCCGGAGGATGCATCGGAGCAGACGACCACGGCAAGATGTGCCTCGATGCCTGCAAGGAGCATGGCATAGACGCATCCAACGTCAGAATCCTCGAAGGTGAATCAACATCCTACACCGATGTGATGACAGAGACATGCGGCGGTGCGGCCCGCACATTCTTCCACTATCGTGGCGCCAACGCGAAACTCGGAGTGGAGCAGGTGGTATCCTGCGACTGCCCGGCGAAGATATTCCACCTCGGCTACCTTCTCCTTCTCGACAGTCTCGACAAGGAGGACGCCGAATACGGCGTCGCGGCCGCACGTGCACTCGACGCCTTGCAGAAAAAGGGCTACAAGACTTCGGTCGATGTCGTATCCGAGGAAGGCGACCGCTACCGCAAGATAATCCTTCCTTGTCTGAAATACACCGACTACCTCATAATAAACGAGGTAGAGCTCGGCAACTGTGTCGGCAGACCTATGCGCGACGCTGACGGTGCCATCCTCGAAGACGAAATCAAGAAGGCGGCATGCGAACTGCTTGACGCTGGGGTGAAGGAACTCGTCGTCATCCATTATCCTGAAGGCGGAGTCGCAGCATCCAAGAGCGGAGAACTGCTTTCTGCGCCTTCATTCAGCCCGGCCAAGGAGGAAATCGTATCCACGGTCGGAGCAGGAGACGCTTTCTGCGCAGGTGCCCTCTATGCAATCCACGAAGGTTTCGGACTTGAGAAACTCCTGAAATTCGCATCGGCAAGCGCCCGTTTCAACCTTTTCAGCACGACCAGCACAGGAGGTGCTCCGACACTCGAAACCATAGAATCATTCATGAACCCTAAATAGCAACAATATGAAAAGATCAGAAATCAACGCCATCATCGCATACAATAAGGATTTGTGCAAGAAATTCCAGTTCAGGCTTCCGGCATGGGCGGAATGGACACCCGCAGACTGGGCTGGGAAAGGCCAGGAATGCATCGAGATCAAGAACAACTGCATGGGCTGGGACATCACCGACTTCGGCAGCGGCGACTTCGAGAAGGTCGGCCTCTCCCTCATCACCCTCCGCAACGGCAACCCTGCGCTTGACCGCAAGCCTTACTGCGAGAAGATCATGATGGTCCGCGACGGCCAGGTTACCCCTACACATTTCCATTGGAACAAGATGGAGGACATCATCTTCCGCGAGGGTGACGGCGAATTCTGCATGAAACTCTGGAACGCTGATCCACAGACCGAACAGCTCATCGAAGGAGGCATTGTCAAGCTCAAGGTTGACGGAGTCATCACCGAATTCGAGGCAGGCAAGACATACAAGATCCAGAAAGGACAGAGCGTATGCTACACTCCGTACATATACCACACATTCTGGGCGGAAGGAGGAAGCTGCCTCATCGGCGAAGTGTCCATGGTCAACGATGACGCAACAGACAACCGCTTCTGGGAGCCTGTTGGACGCTTCCCTGAAATCGAAGAAGACGTACCTGCGGAAGCACTTCTCTGCACTGAATACCCGGAACTCGCATAAAACAGGAGATATGAAAGCTGTAATGTACGGCGGCGGCAACATCGGCCGCGGCTTTATCGGCATGCTCTTCAGCCGTTCGGGATACGATGTGACATTCATCGATGTCGCGCCGGCTGTTGTGGAGGAACTTCAGACCAAGCACCGCTATCCAGTCCGCATCGTTTCGGCGGAAGGCAACGAAGACCTCGACATCACCAACGTAACTGCCGTCAACGGCAATGATATGGAGGCTGCGGCCGACGCCATCGCCAAGGCGGACATCATGGCAACAGCGGTCGGTGCCAGGATTCTCAAGTTCATCATCCCCAACATTGTGGCCGGCCTGCGCAAACGCTGGTCCATGACCGATGCTCCTTTCAACATCATCATCTGCGAGAACCTCAACGATGCCAACAAGATTGTGGAAGGGATGATCAAGGAACAGCTCACAGATGAGGAAATCGCCAGATTCGATGCATCCGTAGGGCTCGTAGAAGCATCCATCGGCCGCATGGTGCCAGTCCAGACAGACGAGATGAAAGACGGCGAACCGCTCCGCGTATGCGTGGAGAGATACGGCTTCCTTCCTGTGGACAAGGCCGCGTTCAAGGGAGCCATTCCAGAAATCAAAGGCATGGTTCCGTTCGAGCCTTTCGACTTTTTCGTAAAGAGAAAGCTCTTCATCCACAACATGGGTCATGCGACCACAGCATACCTTGGCGGACTCGTCGGAGATGACTACATATGGCAGGCCATCGACAAGGCTGACATACGAGTCATCGCCCAGAATGCGATGCTGGAGAGCGGCATGGCACTCAGCAGGCACTACAATATCCCTCTCCAGGGCATAATGATGCACATCGACGACCTGCTGCACCGTTTCACCAACTCGGCGTTGAAAGACACCTGCGCCCGTGTCGGAGGTGACCCGGCCCGCAAACTCTCTCCTTCCGACAGGATGATCGGTTCTTCCACCCTCGCCATCGAAGAAGGCATCACACCGGCATACATCACCGTAGGTGCGGCAGCCGGCCTCAAACGCTTCATCGACGAGAACGAGACTTATGAGCAGAACGCCGGAGATGCCGCAAAGATACTACGCGAAGTAAGCGGTCTGGCCGAAGACAGCACCGTTGCCAAACTGGTCCTGCACTACTATGAGATGATAATCGGCGGTTGCAGCATCGCAGAACTCCGCAGAGAAGCTGATTCGATCAAGGCTGCCGCCAACGGAGAGATAATCTGATACGGCACGTTATTTCAGCATTTCGTGACCATAGTCTATCCTTGACGGAGGAGGACATCCGACGCCCCATTCCTTGTTCGGCTCGGTGCCCATGACGAACTCGAGGGTACCTCCCTCCATCAACTCCTCATGGGTGAACCACGCCCTGTCAAGAGACTTGCCCCGCAGACGTGCGCTCTGGATATACTTGTTCTCGGCCGAAAGCCCCTTGGCCTTGACCGTAAACTTCCTGCCGTTAGGCAGGGCGATGGTTACCTTGTCGAAGAAAGGACTTCCTATGGCATAGACAGGCACACCAGGAGTCACAGGGAAGAATCCCATCATGGAGAATACGACGAACGAGCTCATGCCGCCTCCGTCTTCGTCCCCCGGAATACCGGAGACAGTATCGCTGAAAAGCATGTCCACAAGCTGGTGCATGCGCTTCTGCGTCTTCCAAGGAGCTCCAAGGTAGTCATACAGATACGGAATATGGAAGCTCGGCTCGTTGCCCATGGCGAACTGGCCGACCATGCCCGTTGCATCCGGCAAAATATATAGGAAATGATATTTCGGTATGCTGAGCTGTATGCGGAAGAGATCATCCAGCTTCTTCTCGGCCTCCTCACACCCCCCCATCAATCCGAACAAGCCCTCGAGGTCATGCTTTACATCCCACTGGAAGGTATAAGCATTGTTCTCGGTATAGTACGCACGGTCCATATATCTCGGATCCACTCCTTCTATCCACTCACCTGCAGCATCCTTCGGCCAGAAAAGGCCCTTGTCCGGACGATAGACGTTGCGGTAGAACGCCGCCCTTTCGAGGAAGAGACGCACGTCTTCTTCCTTGCCGAGTTCCTTCGCAAGCTGGGCGATGGCCCAGTCAGCATAGGAAAAGGCGGTGGTTATGGATACGGCCTGACGGCGTTCCCACACAGGCTCGACCATGGACACTGTCTCCTGCTCACCCGGATGGAGTGCAGGATAGTAGCCGTGTTCATTATAGAAGTCATCGATTTCCGTGCGCGGTCCGTTGCGCCAAGGAATCAGGGTGGCATCCAGAGAGTTCTTTCTAAGGCCCTCGTACGCGGTCTCAAGATCGAATTCCAAGCCCTTGGCACGGGCGTCAGCCATCCATACCGCCGCATAGTTGCCGGTCATCGCAGGCCAGTCCCCCCATATGACAGCAAAAGACGGCATGGTGCCTCCCTGCTTGTACATCTCGACATATGACTGGATCTTGTCCTCCTCCATTTCAGGATTGAGAATGGTCTGAAGAGGCTCCAGCGAGATATGTGTATCCCACATCCAGTTGTCGTTGTAGAACGGGCGGTCGCTCTCGTGGACCTGGTGGTCGTATGCACTGTAGTACCGTCCATACTCACTGGTGTTCACCATGCGTTCGCAGCAGCGATAATATGAGGTGAAGAACAGCCGCTTCTGGTCTTCGGTACCGCCCTTGACCTTGATACGGCCGATTGTCTTCTTCCACTCGGATTCAGCATCCTTTCTGACCGCCTTCAAGTCCTGCACAGGGATTTCCCTGCTTAGATTGTCCTTGGCCTGGTCGATGCTGATATAGGAGATGCCATAGCGCAGTCCGATCCTGTCGTACGGAGCGGAGACTGTAAGCTGCAGGCCGTCCTGACTCATCTGAAGGTCTGAAACAGGTTTGTCGAACTCGACATAAGTATATGCAGAAATACCGGAAAAATCCTCCTTCCCCGCAATGGTGTGGTCATCGACAAGCTCGTATGATCCATTTCCGTTGAGAATGCGGAAGCGTAGGATTCCGCCATCCGGCTCATCGAAAGAGACATCGATGATGCCGCTCCGGGGGGCCGCGCTGAATCGTATGCTGCAGCCCTCAAGCCTGGCACGGTAGTCATACGGGGTCGTAAGTTCATCATCATAGACCTGTTTTGCCGTCCAGACATCAGCATCGAGACAACTCGAGGCCAACGGAAGGAAACCGAATACCGACTGCTGCCTGTGCGAGGTCAAGGTCAGAGGGAAATCAGCGATCATGTCGTCAAGAAGATCCGCTCTGGAAGGAGACCACCTGATGATCTGGTTCGGGATCTGCACGGTCGGCCGGGTAGGCTGCAGCAGCACGCCGACACCCCCGATCGTCGGGTCGACATATTTCAGCCCGGACTTCCCACGGCCATCCGCTGAAAAAGGCAGCGCCATGATGATGGCGGCCAGAATGCATGCTCTTTTCATATTGATCATTGCTTGTTCGTCATTGTCTGTGCGTTGAAAATGTACTGGGCATAATCCTTCTTGCCGTTCAGCTGCTCTATCAGGAGGCTGAAAGCCTTGCATGCCATCTCCTTGATCGGCTGGCCGACACATCTGATTTCCATCGACGAGGCCAGATATGAGCTGACATCGTCGAAGCAGGAAAGGCAACGGCTCTTGACACTGCCGTAACCCATCCTGGCGATATTGTCCATCGTCAGGGTAAAAGCCCTCCTGGAAGCAAAGAACACCGCGTCCACATCGGAATCCGCCCCGGCGACAAGCTCGGAAGCTGCCGACACATCCCGGCCTTCCGTTTCTCCGTAATGGATGAACACCTCACGTATGTTCTTTTCAAGGCCGTTCGCCTTCATCGCATCCCTGTACGCCGAACAGCGTTCATGGACAGGATTGACATCCAGATCCAGGCTCACCATTGCGATCTTCTTGAAAGAATCCCTGATAAGTCCGCAAATCATATCATATGTGGACCCATAGTTGCCAACTCCGACGTAATCAGCAGCCAGTCCGCCGCACAGACGGTCCACCTGGACCAGCGGAATGCCTAGGTCCACTATTCTCTTCATTGTAGCAGCACCTCCCGGAGGCGTAACGGAGATGATGCCGTCCACCTGCTTGCCAAGAAGCATGTTCACGATTCCATCAAACTCCTCCGCACTCTCGTTGCTGTTTGCCGTCAGCACCAGATATCCGTGCTTCTTGGCCTCTTCCTGGATATGGAACACCATCTTGCCGAAGAATTCGTTGGATATGTCCGTAACGATCACGCTGATGATGCGGGACTGGCCGGTGCGCAAGGTACGCGCCACTTCATTCACCCTGTAGTTCAGAGCACGTGCCGCCTTGAAAACATTTGCCTTGGTCTCCTCGCTCACACGCCGGCCCGCCTTGCCGCTGAGCACAAGGGATACCGCTCCTTTGGAGATTCCCACCATATCCGCTATGTCCTGCATCGATGCCATACTCTACCGTTTTTATTCCATCTGCTAATTTAGTCACATTTTCCATAACATCAAATTATGATATTTTTACAAAAAATCATAAAGAATATATTGTTTGTCAATAAAAATTTTATAGATTTGCAGAAACCAAACAACATTAAGCATTATGATCATCACTTGGTGGGCTTCACTCAGCCTCGCAATGAAAATCCTCTGGGGCATTACCATCACTGCCACATTGATATTCCTGATCCAGACCATCATGACCTTCATCGGCGCTGATGCCGGAGGCGATTTCGACTTCGACGCAAGCGTAGATGCCGACATAGACATGGGCGGCGCAGATGCGGCAGTCGGCACCGACGGCATGAACCTGTACACTTTCCGCAACTTCGTGAACTTCTTCCTCGGATTCGGCTGGACTGCGGTGATGCTTCACGACAAGATCAACTCCACGGCTGTCCTGCTCCTGCTCTCCATCATCGTGGGAGTGCTGCTCGTAGCGCTCGTGATGTACATGTTCAAGTGGTTGTACGGCATGCAACAGTCCGGCAACATAGATGTCTACAAGTCCGCAGTCGGATGCCATGGCACCGTCTATCTCACCATTCCGGGCGAAAGGAAGGGAGAAGGCAAGGTCCAGATCACCATCAACAACTCCGTACGCGAGTACAATGCCCAGACCGACAGCGACACGCTGGCCACCGGCACCCCTGTCAAGGTCATCGAAGTGATCAACCAGAGCACCCTGCTCGTCGAAGAACTGAATTCATTAATCATCTAAAAATCAAGCAATATGGAACTCTATCTGCTTCTCGTCATCGTATTTGTCATCTTCGTGACATTTGCGGCAATACTCAAACGCTACAAGCGCTGTCCTTCAGACAAGATCCTCGTCATCTACGGAAAGACCGGCAAGAACAAGGAAGGAGGCATCTCGTCCGCACGATGCATCCACGGAGGCGCTTCATTCATCTGGCCTGTATTCCAGAGCTATGCGTTCCTCGACCTCAAGCCTATCAGCATCGAGTGCAATCTCACCAATGCCCTGTCCAAGCAGAACATCCGCGTTGACGTGCCTTGCCGCTTCACCGTGGGTATCTCCACCGAGCCTGAGAACATGACCAACGCTGCAGAACGTCTTCTGGGCTTGTCCATCGACAGCATCCAGAACATCGCCACCGATATCCTCTTCGGCCAGCTCCGTCTCGTCATCGCCACGATGGACATCGAGGAGATCAACTCCGACCGAGACAAGTTCCTCGCGAACGTCAGCACCAACGTCGAGGCAGAGCTCCGCAAGATCGGTCTGAAGCTCATCAACGTGAACGTCACCGATATCCGCGACGAATCCGGCTACATCGAGGCCCTCGGTAAGGAAGCCGCTGCAAAGGCCATCAACGATGCCAAGAAGAGCGTCGCAGAGCAGAACCGTTATGGTGAAATCGGTAAGGCTGAGGCTGACAGGGACAAGGATATCCGTATCGCCGAGACATCCAGGGACACCCGTATCAAGACCGCGGAAGCCAATGCCATCGCAGTCGAAGGAGAGAACAACTCCCGCATTTCCATCGCCAATTCCGACGCGTTGCGTCGTGAGAAAGCGGCTGAGGCTGAGCGTATTGCTGTAGCAGCAGAAAAGGTTCAGGCAGCAAAGGCCCTCGAGGAGGCATACAAGTCAGAGCGTGACGCCGAACTTGCCCGTGCAGAAAAGGAAAAGGCCACACAGTCTGCCAACATCGTCGTTGCGGCTCAGATCGAGAAGGAAAAGCTCATCATCGCAGCCGAAGCGGAGGCAGAGAAGCTGCGTCGCGAAGCGAAGGGTGAAGCTGATGCCATCTACGCAAAGATGGATGCACAGGCACGTGGTACACTGGAGATCCTCTCCAAGCAGGCCGAAGGTTTCGGCAAACTCGTCGAAGCGGCCGGCGGAGACGCACAGCAGGCCATCACGATGCTCATCACCGACAAGCTGCCTGATCTCGTCAAGACCCAGGTCGAGGCTGTCAAGGGCATCAAGATCGACAAGGTCACCGTATGGGATGGCGGTAACGCCAAGGATGGCAAGACTGCCACTTCCAATTTCATCTCCGGCATGATGGGTGCGGTTCCTCCGCTCCAGGATCTGTTCAAGATGGCTGGTCTTGAGTTACCTTCATATCTCAAAGGCAAGCCTGAAGAGCAGGCCCAGGCCGAAGAATCAACAGAAGAATAACGATCATGCCGATTATCGTCAACGTCGATGTAATGCTCGCCCGGAGGAAGATGTCCTCCGGGGAGCTTGCTGAAAAGATCGGGATTTCGGCGGCGAACCTGTCCATCTTGAAGACAGGCAAGGCGAAGGCCATCAGGTTTTCGACCCTGGGCGCTCTTTGCAAGGCGCTGGACTGTCAGCCGGGAGACCTTCTCGAATACCAGCCTGGAGACAGTCCGGACGACTCATTCTAGATGGCCGGGGACCAGGATATGATGGTTGCCGATGGAGGAAGTAAGGAAATAGCGGGACAGCCCTGGAGCCTTCACTACCACCTGTGTGCGGCACAATGAAGCTTCGGAGGTGTTGCGGACCATTTCCACGGGAGCAATGAAGGCCGTGCGGAGATCCGGGCCGATCTTGAAGATCGTCGCAGGGCCGAGACGCACCTCCCCCTTGACCGCAGTGCCGATTCCCGATTCGAAATGTGTGGTGTACGACCACTTCTCAAGCATGTCGAACGGCACGGTACAATGTGCGAAAAGGAGCTCTTGCGCAGACTGGTCGATCCGTGACAGATTGCACTGGAAGCCACAACAACCGGTGAATGCACGCGCGATGCACATCGAGATCAGCGCAGGGACGTCGCCTTCGCAGCTGGCCGGAATACCCTCGGCATTCAGACGCGCCAGTGCAAGGCAGCCGGTGTTGTGCAAAGTATCAAGCAGATCGAAGCACCTGATAGTCAAAGCATCCAGTCCATACTCGGCGACTATCGATTTCAGAGCATCATATATGGCCTCGGATCCCTTGAACGAAGGAAGATCGGCGCAAGATGATCTGACGCTGTCGACAACCTTGCCGATCGGTATATCCACAAGTTCGATGCCCAACATGGACTTGGCCACATATGGATCGACATCACTTGAAATCAGCCAGTCGGACGGCTTTCCGATGACGCCGAGCCTATGCCCGGACAATCTGGATTTGATCTCAGCCAACTCATCATCTCCCAGCATGCGCAGGCCCGGCACGCTATCAGACTCAGCCGATACGCCATTTTCGCCCGTAGATAAGGAAATGATGCGCGATGCTATGAAAGCGGTGCTCCCGTGCAGGATCTCCCCTTCCCGGCCTGCCTGACGAAGATACGACAGTATCTCCATGGAAGCAGCCAGCGAATTGCTCTTGCCGGACGTCAGGAGCAGCACTTTCCCATCCGCAGGGAAAGAAGGGAAGACAGACTTGAACAGACCCTCAGTGCCACCTGTGCGGACATAGATGAAGCTTGGACCTTTTCTGCCGAAATCAGAGAAATCATCCCCGCGGAAAACGAACCTGGCACCGAGACTGCGCTCGATGTCGATAATGAAATCTTCCGCAGATGCATCAGGCGACAATTCCCGATGCATTGCGGAAGTCAATGTGTAAAGGAATAACTTTTCCAAAGCCTACATAAGATCGAGTGCACGGAGATACTCGACGCTCTTGGCTACACCCTCGAGACGGTTGAGACCCTGGCAAGCCTCATCCTGCTCAACGCAGAGCCACTGGGCGCCACCATCGATCGCAGTCTTGATGACAGCAGGGATATTCACCTTGCCCATTCCGAGAGGACGATACTCGAACCAGCCACCCTCATCCTTCATGGAGTTGTCTGTAGAGATGCCGATGAGAGCATATGGTGCAGAGCTGAGCTTGCCCTCGAGGAAATAGTCCTTGCAATGTACTACAGGGATGTTGCCCGCATACTTTGCAAGCACCTCTGCAGGATTGAAGCCGGCATAGTCGGCCCAGCATACATCAAGCTCCGGCTTGAGGTTCTCGAACTTGTTGGAAGAGAAGATATAGTCATATCCTACGGTACCGTCAGCAAGTGTGACGAACTCGAAATCATGGTTGTGGTAGAGGAGCTGGAAACCAGCCTCAGCAACCTTGGCACCGATTTCGCCGATCTTTGCGACAGTCTTCTTGAACTGCTCAGGATCAACGCCCGGACGGCTGGCCTCATCCATGTAAGGGAATACAAGGTACTGTACTCCGAGGACGGTATTGTCTGCGATCACCTTGTCGACATCGTCGATCATCTGCTGGAATGGAACATGGTTGGAGAATGGAATGAGACCGAGTTCGGTGCACCATTTCTTGACCTGGAGTACAGAATTGCCATAGTATTCGCCATAGAACTCGACTCCGGCATAGCCCATTTCCTTGATGGCCTTGAGAGTGCCATAGAAATCCTTTTCGAGGTCCGTGCGTACACTGTAAAGCTGGACACCTACAGGAAGCTTCTTCGCGAAATGGCCACAGCACTTGCCTGCGCACTGTTTTTCGCACTTCTTCTCACATTTGCCGTCACACTTCTTGTCGCACTGCTCAGCGCAGGCTGACTTGTCGCAAGATGCCTCACAGCATTCTGTGCATTCTTCACATTTGCCGTTGCATCCGTTCTTCTGGGATTTGCAGGTCTTGCCGCAGCAACCTGCAAGGGCAAGAGTCAATGCAGCCACAAGGACTACACCACATAAATTCTTGATTGACATGATATTTGATAATATTGGTTGATTCATTTCCGCAAATATAGCAATAAATAACACTCTTACTTACTTTGAGAGCAAAGGGTATCGATGATTTTTGTAACACCGGCTGCAAAATCCTCGTCCGAAGGGGCATTCCGGGCCGTCTCAAGCGCCCCAGCCACCAGCTTCGAATGAAGATCTTCATCGGTGAGCACAGCCTTCAAACCGGCTGCAAGGCTTCTGACATCCTTGTTCAGGGCAAGCATTCCGTTGCGTCCATCAACAATCGTGTACGGCATGGCACTGTTGTCAAAGGCGACCACCGGCACGCCATGCGCCATCGACTCCATAATCACCATGCCGAAGCCTTCCAGCAGCGAAGGGAATGCGAAGCAATATGCCTTGCTGTAGAACGCCTCCAGTACTTCAGCCCCCACCCGGCCGTGTATCTTGACCTTGGCACCAAGATCATGTGATTCAATCCTATCGCGCAGAGCTTGGACATAATCCGGGTATGCGGCATCGTTCCCGACAATATCGAGGCTGAAATCCACCCCTTCCTCATCCAGCAGCACCAGAGCATCGATAAGACACTCCAGACCTTTCCGGGGCTCGACCGTACCGGCGAAAAGCAGCTTCCCCTTTTCGTGCGACGACAATACCTCTCCCCTGCCGTTGAACGGCAGAGGTGCGAACAGAAGTTTCTCCCCAGGATAGAGTGCGCTCAATTCGGCATGGACATAATCACTATACGAAATGATGTAGTCACACAGACCGAGCATCGACTTTTCCGTCTTCTCGAACGAAGGATCCAGATGGTATTCGAAATGATGGTGGGATGTGACGATTATCTTTTTCGGGCAAAAGAACTTCAACGTCCGGACAAACCATCGCATGTAGTTGCAAAGCAGGTCGCTGTTGATAAGCAGGATGTCGTATTTAGCCAGCTTGCGTATCTGCGCTATCGCGAAGAGGTTCCAATACTTGTATCGGGGTGCGAAGAAGTTCGATTTCAACACGGAATGCATCTTGAGACGGCCGTCTGCACGCATCACCTTGTACATCTTGTCTTCCACCACCCATCCACCGGTATTGGGATTCTCCGGTGGGTAGAAAATATTGATACTCTTGCTCATAATATCATCTGGAATTCTTTTTCAAAGACTTCATGACGCCCAGGAATGCCGAATTCAGCACAAGAGAACGCGGCAGCCCATACTTTCCAGAGACCCTGAGCCAGTAAAAAAGATGCAACGGGGAGGAAGCGATGTCCCGCGACAACAAGTCCTTGGCAGTCCCACGATAGATAGACGGCAGCAGCGACAAAAGGCTGGTACGGAATTTCCGATCCAGATCATCTGAGGGTTCATTTTCCAAGAAATGCCTGTACCATTCCGTACTGATGCGCAATGATTCCATCAAGCCGCGCATGTCACTGTTGTTCGATACAGTGAAGGCATTCCTCCTATACTGATAGCACAGCACGGGGACATTGACAATGCCGGAGCCTGAAGCACAGATAAGGGCGGTGATGTCATCGGAAGACAAACCATATGGCAATTTGAAGAATCCGCCTGCGTTTCGAAGGACCTCGGCATTGAAGCACCAGTCCCCTATGAACTGGGCGAAACTGCCGCGCCATCTTGACCACAACATGGAGCAGGCGGACTCCCGGCCGATACGGCTGTTCCCTATCTCGACGAAATTCCCTTCATCATCGATTATTTCAGTCCAACCATGCAGGATGGCCGCACCTGGATTATCCTCTATGGCACGGGCATATTCCTCCAGACAGATTGGCAGGAGGCGGTCATCGTCACCCATGCAGATCACATAATCGCCGGTACAATGACTCAGGCATATGTTCCAGTTATCTACAACATTCTCTGCCCCGCAGTTCTTTTCATTTTGAAAGAATCTTATCCTGGCATCATCGAACGACTTCACGACACTGCCAATATCCTCTGGAGAGGCATCATCCACAATAACAAGCTCAAATTCGCCATAAGTCTGCGCCAGGCATGACTCTATGGCTTCCTTGAGGAATCTGCGTTTATATGCAGGAATAGCTATCGAGAACTTAATCATTTGCGCGATGAGTTATTTTCAGCATATTCAATAGCCGCGCGAAAAATGAGCGCATACCCGGTTCCACGCAGTAAAGGACAGCTCCAAGGGAGAGCAACGTGCCGGCGAACAGCACAGCAGCGCGTATAAGGAACTCAAGGAAACCGGCAGGATGGCCGACATCGACGGAACTGGCCAGATACCTTGAAGCGAAGGCTATGAGCGCAAACAACGCAAGATGCTTCAGGTATAGTCCGACATACAAGCCAAGAGGCTCTTTCATTCCACTGCGGAAGAGGAAATAAGGCTTCCAAAGCAGTATGATGACAATCTGGCTGACCAGGACGCCTGTCAGGATGCCATTCAATCCATAGATACTACCTAGAGCGATAGAGAGACCAAGATTGAGGACAGACTCAGCGACTGGAGCCCAGATATCCCGGAACAATCCATACGCACCGATGAACGTATCGACCACCTGACGGGTGTTGGCGACATAGAAGATGGAGATCATCAGCAGCAGGGTCGTCCTGTCCAGCAGATACTCACTTCCAAGCCAGAGTGTTATGAACGGTTCTGTCAGATGCCACAGACAGATGCAGCAGGTCGCCACGATCCAGAACCTGGAGCTGAACAATTCGCGGAACACCTTCATGATCAAGTTCCTGTCTCCTTCCGCGACCATGTTGCCGACACTGCCTCCGAGGCCGGTGAACATCGCGGCCAGGAGGAATCCCAGATTGCTGGTGAGGACCAGATAGTTGCCATAGTACGCCACCATGCTCAAGGAAGCGAATGCATACAAGATGAGCGGGCTGGTCTGGGTCAGGACGAAACTTCCGATCTTGTGGAAGAACATCTGCTTGACCTTGGTGACCACGCCAGGGTACTTATGCCTCAGAAGCGACGGAGACTCGACCTTACCCTTCAAATAAGGATAGTTCCTGTATATTGTCACGTTCAAGGAAATGGTCGCGATGACCGCGAACAATGCCTCGAAGACGAGCCACCAGATATAAGGGTTGGAGAAGTACTTGAGCGCAAACACCTGCGCAAGGAGCTTCAGCACCATCACGACGCGGAAGCTGTACTGGATCTTGTACTCGTTCTGATCCGCCGACAGGACAACTTCCTTATAGTTGAAGAAATAACTCAGGAGCGAACCGAAAAGCAGCACTCCGAACGAAGCATATGCATACCAGAGAGGAAGTTCGGACTTGGAGAATATGGCAGGGAAGAACAGAGAAAGGATGGCCGCCGCGACGATGATCACGAAGGCGATGATCTTGTACATCCACCCTTGCAACGCTACGATTTCGCGGATGGAAGCCTTGTCGTCATCGAACAGAGGCTTGTACAGGGTGACGGCGATCGCAGAACCGATACCGAGTTCGGCCAGATTGAGGAAGCCGAGCAGGCTGGAAGCCGTGGTGTTGAGCCCCAGCACCTCGGCGCCGAGGTGATCGAGGAATATCTTTCTGGACCAGAAGCCTATGAGCAGGGTCAGCACCTGCAAGGATACCGCAACAATGCTGTTGCGGATGCTCTTGCGCGTACGCGAATATGCTCCTGAGCCGTCCATCAGTCAGTTACGGGGATTTTGACGGTCACTTTGGCACCGGCCGCCACATCGACATGCGGCCAGTTGTGGTATGCGTGCCATCCTAATGAATTCGCCGCGGCATGCGCCGCTGTCTCACAAAGCACGCTGACGGAAGCATCACGATATGTATTGTTCCCTATCTCGAGAGTGACGCCGTCCGCATCGCTGGACAGGACCTTCGCGGTGACGTGATCGAACACGCACAGCACTCCGCTGTCCGGCTGCACATAGATGCCTGGATTCTGGGTGACAGAGTACAAGGTGACGTTCTCCCAGGCCTGGTTGGACTCGAAGTGCACACAGCCGATCTCCCCGTCACCTTCCCAGTCGCTGATGTTCACACGCTCGGCCACGTTGCCGATGCCGGCACCGACGCACTGGATAGGATGTCCCTCGGTGTTGACGTACTGCACGACATTGTGGATGATATCCTTGAGGAGTTCAAGGTATCTTCCATCTCCCGTCACGCGGAAAAGCTTAAGGAGGAAGTCTCCTGACATCACATAGATACCCGGGGCACCATGTTCGTTCTGCACGCTCGCCCAGACTGCGCCGGTCGTGCGCACGTCGGCGTCATACATCCTGCAGGTCTCGGGATACGCATAGTCATACGAAATCACCCAGCTCGAGAACAGAGCGGCGGCCGCACGCGCATATCCCAGCCATTCCGCATCACGCGTCATCTCATACAGGGCCATGTAGGACTCGATGAGTTCGGCGCAGGACTCGCTGTCCGGGCACTCGAGGATCTCCGCCGGGCCGCCTCCGGAATACCCCTTGGACAACTGCCGGTCGAAATACCAGCGGGCGGATTCCTGCGCAAGCGCCATATATGAAGGCTCATCGAAGTACCTGGAGGCATACGCCAGCGCGGCCGGGCACAACGCACCTCCGGTCGAATTAGGCGTGTAGATCTCGCCGGTGTCAGCCTTGATCATCTGTCCGAACTCCCCGTACCGTCCCCAGAGTGTTACGAGTGCGTCACAAGCCTTGCGGATCATGGACTCCCAGGATGGCTTGATCAGTCCTCCGTCACCGTTGGCGCGCATCTGCTCGAGGCTTTGAAGCCCGTAATAGATGGTGATCGCGGTACGGCGTATCATCGCCACATCGCGCTCGACCAGACTCTCCTTGAAGTTGTCGCCGATAAGCTCCCCGCGCCTGTTCATAGCATAGAAGAGCCCGGAAGCGCCCTGCATGTACTCGATCGAGTCGAAGGTGCGGCATGCGCGCCTCGTACGTTCGGCCAGGGCATCGCCCGCCGCATCAAGCTGCATCAGCGTATAGACAGGAGCACCGTTCCAGCCGAGCTGCAGATGGCCGAAGCAAAGATCGCCCTGAGGGATGTTGCATACATATCCGAACTTGTCATCTTCATACCATTTGGCGCTGTCCTCATGGGCAAGGATGGTTTCCGCAATGCTGCTGAATGGCTCCCGGTCCACATACACGGTCGGTCCGGTGAGCGCCTTGCGCACATCGAGAAACTTGTCGAAAAAGGACATCAGGTCCCCGGCCTTGAAGTCATAGACCCTGAAGTTCATCTCGATGCTGTCGCCGGCCTTGAAGTCGGCCGCCTTGTCATCACTCGGCACCTTCTCGCACATCGAGTATCGCAATTCGCGCACCCCTGGCGCCCCTAGCATTATGGAAAACAGCTTCTCGGACGGATGCTCCTCGATGATTATGCTGCTGTTACCATGGACGGTGTCCTGTACAGTCTGGAGGAAAAAGCCACGGGAAGAATGCTTGTCAAAGAATCCCACCAGCGGAGTGGCGCAGTTGTTCGTCAGCATTTCCACCTTGGCGTCGCTGAAATCCTCATTGAGATGCGGCACATCCGTTATCGTCACTGGCATTCCTGCCTGACGGTCGGCCGGATCATATATGAAAGGCGGATACTTCTCGGAGATCACATGGAAGCGGTTGCCATCGTACAGAGCGGCAGGAGCGAAAACGTAATTGTCCGTATTCCAGCCGTCAAAGATGAACTGCACTGCTACTCCGGCCGAGTTCATCTCTCCTTCGGCAAGAGTGAACACCAGGTTGTAATCCACCGCGGAATCCTCATCCACGACGCGTTTCCTGGTGACATCAAGCTGCCACACGGCACCGTCCCCGAGCGTGATCCTGCCATCGCAGAACGCTGTGGTCCCGGAGATCCGGTTGCCATCATAAGAGACTACCTGCGCAGTGAACGGAAGCTTGTCAGCCTTGCACCCGGCTGCCAAAACGACAGCCAATGCCAAAATACCGAATGCCTTTCTCATATATCCATGTTACTATCTGCAAATATAATCAGATTTAACGAACTGACACACACTTGGAATGGCACATTTTTTGAACAAAAGAACAATCCGTTCAAAAATTGCAAAATGAAAAACATTCAGGAAGTCAGAGACAGTATTATCGCATCGGCGGAGAAGCATTTCAGCCTGCTCGGATTCGAGAAGACGACATTGGATGACATCACCGGCGAAAACGGCAAGAGCAAGACCTCGATATACTACCATTTCAAAAACAAGCACGAGATCTTCAAATCCGTGATGGAGAAGGAATTCGACGACGTCAAGTCCGACCTGATGGCAGTCATCGACCATTCAGGCGCAAGCCGCATGGATGACATGAAAGCCTATCTGCGCACGAGACTCGACTCACTCCAGAAGCAGGGCGCATTCCGCAGATACGCATCCAGCAAGTTCGCGTTCGGAGAAAACCCGGTCTCCAAGGTAGTCAACGATGCCAGGAAGGCTTTCGACATCTGGGAGAAGCAATATCTCGAATCAAACATCAAGAAAGGTCTGGATGAAGGAAGCATCCCCCGGACCATCTCTCCGGAAATGTTCTCCACTACCCTTATAAACATACTCAAGGCATTGGAGATCCAGTTCTTCTCATCCAAGGACAAAACTGGAATGGAAAACACATACAAAGGAATGATAGATCTGATAGTAAGATAACTGGAATATGAAAAACACACTCATCTCGATTGCGCTGATACTCAGCGCACTACTTCTCGGAGCATGCTCGAAGGACTCCTCAAGCTCCCTCACAGGTTCCTACACGTACAAGACAAGCGGCACCGTCACACTGATGGCGACACAGCTGGCCGGGCTTGACGCCCAGACACTCGCGGCATACAAGGCCGCAGGTATCAACGTCGACCCGGTGGTGGTGGGGCTGTATCCTGAGCAGGGGCAGCTCCACATCATCGACACGGACGGATCTGACGGAGAAGTCCTCATCACCTTCAACGACCTGCTCGGCAACGCGGACGTAGCTGACGGGAAGGTCTCAGGCAGCACCTTATCGATCACAGGAACCCCTGTCAAAGCGGCACAGCTCACCGACGGCAAGGACAAGATAGGTGCAGGAATGGTCCAATATTCCGGACAGGGCCGGAAATACGATGACATGCTGGTCATCGACATCGACTACCAAGGCGCCTTCAGTGTCAATGACATCCCTATGACAATAATCTCCAGCGACGTGCACTGCGTAGCTCAACAAAACTGACATGGCCATGAAGAAGTTGATCATGATGCTGGCCGTCATCACGCCGGCGCTCTGCATCCTTTGTTCCGGATGCATCGACAAGGAGAAGATCAAGGAGAAGATTGCGGAAGAGGAAGCTCTGCTTCATAAAAGCAGGGAAGCCGCCCCTGTGCCGGTGAAAGTCCTGACGCTCCAGCGGGAGGATGCCACATCGACCTCCAGCTATGTGGGCAGGGTCGAACCATCGAAGAGTTCCCTCGTCCTGAGCCAGCTTCCTGGCACGATAGAGGAACTCAACGTCACCAAAGGAAGACGGGTCAGCAAAGGCGCCGTGATCGCGAAAGTGAGGTCAGAAGCCGTCAAAGCCGCTTATGACATCGCAAAATCCACTCTCGAACAAGCTGAAGACGGCTACGCCAGAGCTGAAAAGGTATATGGTTCAGGCAGCGTCACCGAGGCTAAGATGGTCGAGATCCGCACCAAACTGGAGCAGGCCAGGGCCGCCGAGAGGTCGGCAAGGCAGGCACTTGAAGACTGCTCTGTCAAGGCCCCGTTCTCTGGCGTTGTCGGGGACGTGTTCTGCCATGCCGGCGAGAATGTCGCCGCGGCGGCACCACTCGTCCAGCTGATGGACGTGGAAAGCGTGGAAATACATTTCAGCGTCCCGGAAAGCGAATATGCCAGGATCTCCCTTGGAACCAGGACCTCGATCGATGTGCCTGCCCTGGAAAAGACGGTGGAAGGATCAGTCGCGGTGAAGGGCGTGTCCGCATCATCCCTATCCCACGCATATGACTTCACGATCAAGGGCATCAGCGACACGCATTCCCTGATGCCCGGCATGGTCTGCAAGGTCCACGTCGAATCCGAGAATGGCGGCTATCTGATCATCCCTGCATCCGCCGTAATGACGGACATGGACGGAAGATACATCTGGGGCGTCACCCCTGAGGACACAGTATCCAAGACCTACATCACCGTCGGAGGATATGCCGGAGACGGGATAATCGTCAAAGAAGGCCTCGCTGAAGGCGACAAGATCATCGTGGAAGGCAGTAGGAAAGTCTCCACCGGCATGAAAGTCAAAGCGGAAGAGAAATGAAAAAGCCTAAACAACTTTCGGGTTGGGTCAACTTCATGATAAGCAACAAAAAGCTTGTCTACATCGTCGTGCTGGTCCTCACCATCATCGGAGCCATAGGGCTGATGAAGATCAACAAGGACGAATTCCCGACCTTCGAACTGAAACAAGGGCTGGTGGCAGGCATCTATCCCGGAGCGACAGCCAGCCAGGTGGAAGAGCAGCTGACAGGCAGGCTCGAGGAGACATTGTTCTCATTCAAGGAGGTGGACCGGTCCTCGGTACGCTCCGTCACAAGAGAAGGCATGTGCTACATCTATGTCGACCTCAACTGCCCTCAGAACAAGAAAGACCAGGTATGGTCCAAGATCAAGCTCAAGCTGCAGGCACAGAAAGCGATGCTGCCGACCGGAGTGCTTGCGGTAGCGGTCCTGGATGACTTCAGCTCCGTATCGTCCCTGCTCCTGGCACTGGAATCGGACGACAAGAGCTACTCCGAGCTGAAAGACTATGCCGACGAGCTATGTGAAAACCTCAGGAGGCTTCCCAACCTTGCCAAAGCATCCATAATCGGCGAACAGCAGGAAGAAATCTCGGTGACGGTCGATAAGGAGAAGCTCTCCGAATACGCGATCGACCCGGCATCGATGTTCCTGGCATACCAGTCATCAGCACTTGCTGTTCCTGCAGGGACATTCGACACGAAATACACATCAGCGCCCATCAAGGTAAACAACCCGGCGGCTTCCGAAAGGCAGATCGCAGAACACATAATCCTGTCCGACCCTGCCGGCAATGTGTTGAGACTCAAGGATGTGGCCAAGGTCGAGCGCAGGTTCAAGGAGCCTGACTCCTATGTCAATTACAACGGGCACGCATGCCTGATCATCTCGGTCGAGATGCGTCCGGACAACAACATCGTCGAGTTCGGCCGCGAGATGGACGAAGTCCTCGCAGAAACGATGGCCGGACTGCCGGACAGCGTCAAGATCAGCCGCATCTCGGACCAGCCGAAAGTGGTAGGCAATTCGATCTATTCGTTCCTGCGCGACCTGCTGATTTCGATGCTCGTCGTCATCCTGGTGATGTTGCTGCTCTTCCCTATGAAGTCCGCACTTATCGCAGGATCGGGAGTACCTGTCTGCACCGCGATTTCGATTGGAATAATGTACGTCACCGGCATAGACCTCAACACCGTGACGCTCGGAGCTCTGATCGCAACGCTGGGCATGATCGTGGACAACTCGATCATCACGATGGACGGATATATGGGCAAACTCGGCCACGGGCTCGGAAGGGAGGAATCGGCCAATCTGAGCATCAGGGAGCTGTTCCCGCCGACCCTGGCCGCAACCCTGGCGATCTGCGCCATGTTCTTCCCGGCCAAGTATCTGATTTCAGGATATCTGGGCGACTTTGTGAAACTCTTCCCATGGGTGTTCGTGATAGCCCTCCTCGTATCGCTGATATACGCGGTATCGGTCGTACCGTCTCTCGAGGTCAAGTTCATCACAAGCGAGAAGAGCACCGGAGGGAACATACTTTCCAGAGCGCAGAATGTTTTCTTCACCGGAATGGAGAGAATCTACGGCAAGGCTGAGGATTTCTGTTTCAGACACCCGCACGGCACTTTGATCACGGCGATGGTCACCGTCGGCCTTGGAGTTTTCATGTTTCTCCAGCTCAACATCCAGATGATGCCGATGGCGGCCAGGGACTTCTTCGTCGTGGAGACGGAAGTCGAAGGCGGCAACGGTCTCCAGCAGACGAAATATTGCACGGACTCACTCCAGAGGCTGCTTCTGAGCGACGACAGGGTCGAGTCGGTGACTGCCTTCATCGGCACAGGAGCTCCCCGGTTCTGCGTGACATACAACCCAATCCTTCCGGGCAAGACCGTATCCCAGATGATAGTCAACACCAAGTCCAACAAGGCGACGGAAGACCTGCTGCTGGAGTATGAAAAGAAATACCAGAACATCTTCCCGAACGCCCTGGTACGCTTCAAGCAGATGGACTACCAGGCTGTCGACGCCCCTGTGGTCATCACACTCAAGGGCAAGGACCGCGACGAGCTCACCGCTGCCGCACAGGAAATCAAGAGACACATGTGCTCGATGAGCGATGAGTTGAAATGGGTGCACAGCACAGCGGACGATTTCGCGCCGTCAGTGGTCATCGACCTTGACGAGGATGAAGCGGCCAGGCTGGGCATCAACAAGACGGTGCTTTCACTCTCACTCGCAGGCACTTTCAACGGAGAGCCGATCGAGACCTGCTGGGAAGGTGACCGCGAGATTCCGGTCAACCTGTACAGCGAGGGTGTGAGCGACGAGATGGACTACGAGGCCATAGGGAACACCCTGGTGGCCACCATGGTTCCTGGAGTAAGCGTTCCTCTCAGACAGGTCGCCACCATCACCCCCGACTGGTCTGCAGTGACGCTCGAGAAGCGCGCCGGAGAAGAGACAATCAGCATATTCGCCGACATGAAGTACGGCCAGAGCCAACCAGCCGCTGTCAAGAAGATCAGGAGCTACATCAACAAGAACATCACGCTGCCGGATGGCGCGGCCATCGAATACGGCGGTCTGACCAAGACCAACGCAACGGTCGCCCCTGAAATCTTCTGGACCTTCCTGGCCGCGGTCGGCATTCTGTTCCTATTCCTGCTCTTCCACTTCAAGAAGGCCAGGCTGGCGGGTCTGACTCTGCTCATGAGTTCCCTCTGCCTCTTCGGAGCATCGCTGGGGCTCGTGGTCTTCAGGCTGGACTTCGGACTGACGGCCGTGCTCGGACTGATCAGCCTTGTCGGCATCATCGTCAGGAACGGCATAATCCTGTTCGAGTACGCGGAGGAACTTCATTTCAAAGAAGGTCTCAGCATCAAGGAGGCCTCCATGAAGGCCGGCGCGAGACGTATGCGCCCTATCTTCCTGACATCCTGCACCACCGCCCTCGGCGTCCTGCCTATGGTCATCGGAGGTGACATGCTGTGGCAGCCGATGGGCGTGGTCATCTGCTTCGGCACCCTCCTCTCCATATTCCTGATTGTCCTCATAATGCCTGTCTCATATTGGCAAATGTACAAGAACAATGACACGAAGTAAATCCATGATACTCGCTCTCTGCCTGATTCCGGCCTTATGCAGCGCCCAGGGCAGGAGCATCTCTCTCGACGAATGCATCAGACTCTCGCATTCGCACAACCCCGCGGTCGTCAATGCGGCGCTCGACTCCAAGATAGCACGCGCCACGAAGCAGGAAGCCATGACGAACTGGTTCCCGACCGTATCCGCATCCGCGTACGGATTCAACTCCATCCATCCGCTTCTGGAGATCGGGCTCGATGACGTACTCGGAAGCAGCGATGCCGCCAACAACCTCAGGTACTATGCACAGACCGCCGGCGGGCTCGCAGGAGTCAACACGGAATGGTCGTTGCTGCACCAGGGCTACGTCGGATCGATCAACGTTGCACAGCCGATCTTCGCCGGCGGCAGGATTGCGAACGGCAATTCGCTGGCCACGCTCGGCGTGAAGGCGGCCGAGATCAAGAACGCGATCGCACTGCGGGACAACGACGACCTGGTGGTCGGCAAATACTGGTCAGCGGTCTCATTGTGCGAAAAGAAAGAAGCATTGCAACAGGCCATCGACCTGGTATCATCGCTGGAGCGCGATGTCGCCTCCGCACGCGATGCCGGTCTGGCGAAGGAAAGCGACCTGATGCAGGTGCGGCTCAAGTCGAAGGAGTTGCAGTCGCAGATGACCAAGCTCCGCAGCGGCGAAAGGCTTGCCAAGATGGACCTTTTCAACCTGATCGGATTGGACTACAAGATCCTGGAACTTGACGGGATAGCGCTGGAAGACAGGTTCAGCTCGTTGGAGGGACCGGACTCACACTACAAGGACGAGGCTGCGGCGGCCGCTTCGCTGGAAGAAAGCCAGCTCCTCGGGATGGCAGTCGATGCCAAGAAACTCGAGAAGAAGATGGCGGTCGGCGAGGGCCTGCCCCAGGTCGGCATAGGCGCTTCAGTCGGATACGGTCAGATCCTCGGCGACGCACGCACCAACGGGGCCGTGTACGCGATGGTCAAGATTCCGATCTCCGACTGGAGCAAGACCTCCCGCAAGATCCAACGATGCAACTATGAGATCCAGAAAGCTGAGAATGACAAAGAGTACCTGGGCAAACAGCTTGTGCTCAAGCTCAGCAAGGAATGGATGGACCTCACGAGCGCGTGGGATCAGGCCCAGCTGGCTGACGACGCGGTCGAACTTGCAGAACTGGTCGAAGCTCAGAAACAGGAAGAATACTCCGCCGGTCTGTGCACGCTCTCCGAGCTGCTTCAGAGCCAGACAGAGATGGCATCGGCCCGCAGCACGTACATCGACCGCATGGCGGATTACTGCAACGCCCTGGCAGTCTGGGATAAAGAGTGAAATAATCTGCCCCCGGATGTACCATCTGGGGGATTTCTTCATATATTTGCGATCAAATCAAATAATTCTGACCGAATATGAAGAAGTTTTTCATCGTTCTGGCATTCATGGCGATGTCCATTTGCGCCAATGCCTTTGAGTTCGACGGCATCGACCTCAACACCAGTTATGCCAAGATTACCCAGGAGATCGCTAAGCGCGGTTACACCTACAACCACGAGCTCAACTGCCTTGAAGGCAATTGCCACGGAGCTCACATCTTCCTGAGCATCAACTATATCGACGTCAAGGAAGCCGGTATGCTCGGCCAGTTGATCGTCAACATCCCTGCCAAGAGCAGCAGTCCGGCGATGTTCGAAGATACAGTGAGCATCTTCGATGTCATCTACCACAGAGTATCAAAAGAAGGCGAGGCCCCTGTATATCAGGTCGACAATGACGGCACCCAGCTCATGCTCGGTCAGAAGGAGGGTTTCATCACCTTGACCTACAACACTCCTTACTACGCCCCTGCGAAGACCAAGAAGAAATAATCTCGAATACGACATACGAGAAAGAGATGACTAATAAGTCTATGACTTTGAGGTCATCTTCTTTTTTTTTGTCTCCGAGCGTCGGCTGCTCTCCTCAGGAACCGTCTCGCTACGCTCGACCCCACCATTCCGCTTCGCTTCATGGTCCCCCCTCTTACGTTGCCGAGGGTGACACGGGTTCCTTGAGGAGACAGCCGACAGCATGAGCGGCAGGGTTCAATCCTTGTCTGAGGACACGTCAGGGACCAGTTTGTCTGTATAGATGACACCATCCAGGTGATCGACTTCGTGCTGGAAGATCACAGCAGCAAAGCCTGACACATCCTCCCTGATTTCGCGAGGCTGGTCCATCCTGTCGCTGTTGATGTCGGTATAGACGATGGTTATATCCCTGTAGCGCAACACATTGCCTCTCTGATCCGGAACGGACAGGCAGCCTTCCGGCCCTTCCTCCATCCCGCCTCGGAACTCCTCTATCCGGATGTTGGGATAGACCTCGATGGGCTCTCCTTCCTTATCAACACGCTGGACAGCCACAACCCGGCGGTTGATTCCAACCTGCGGGGCGGCAAGTCCCACTCCCCCGTCGGTGCTCTCCAATGTGCTGACAAGTTTCTTCGCCAGAGTCTGATACTCGGCACTGTTGATGTCCGACAGATTGAAATTCCGGGAAGGCGTCCTCAACACCAGTAGGTCCTCCGGATTGTCAACGGAAAGAATCCTCATCTCTTCAGGAGATTCATCGATCAATTCCGCCTCACCAGAGGTCAAGGTTTTCGGCACAGTCGTACAGCAGGAGACCAGTGCCACGACAGCGGCAATCAATAAACCATTTCTCATCTTACCTTGCATTTTATTGAAACTTGTGCAAAAATAACATTTTTGCTTATTCCTCATTCATCCGGGTGCGAAGGCAGTAAGAAATGTCTTCCACCAGACTGAATGTCGCCGCGACGCATACAATTACTGCCGGGATCAGGAAATCAAGGCGGATAATGGCGAAAGGCAGGCAGAACAGCAGAATTCCCGTCAGTTTATTGGTCAAGGAATGCGGTATGGTCAGTTTTCGATGCAGGCATGATCCTATGAGGATACAAACAACCTTGGATGATCCGATAGCGGCAGCCCAAAACCATACCCAGGCGGGCAAGTCCGCTGACGGAAGAATCTTGATTGCGGAGCAGATGACAAGGGCAAGATCCGCCAAGCTGTCGATCCTTGCTCCAAGTCCGCTTTCGGCATTCATCTTCCTGGCTATCGGGCCGTCAATCATGTCGGAGATGCCTCCCCAGCAGTAAAGCACCCAGAACCCAGGGCTGAAAACAGGGAAGAACATCATTGCAAGTGCCGCGACGCCCCTAGATGCGGATATCATGTTGGGCAAAGACTCTTTCATATCATCATGGAATCATCAGCAAAATTATCAATAAGTCTGATGCATATCAAGAAGATATACAGTGAATTACTATATTTGCAGGCAGAAAAACAATTTCATCAACAACATGAAAGCATCAAAATTCTTCAAAAGACTGGGGCTTTCACTTCTGCTCCTTGTCCTGGTCATCATTGCTGCGGCAGCTGTCATATGGCATCGTGAAATCGCATCCATCGCCACAGTCGAGAAAGTCGACGGCAATGACTATCTCTACACGATGCAGTACAAGGCGGCATACGACCTTGACGATGTCATCGCTTCGGACCTCGACAGCAATCCGGCCCTTCTGAACTATATCGTAGGCCGTATCGGCAAGGGATTGCCGCTGCAGATCAAGAGTTCGCAGGTCGCCGGCGACGACGGAGAGATGGCTGTATTCAACTGTACCAGTTTCCAGGCCAAGAATGCCGAGGGCGACGGCTACTTCTACGGCAGGAACTATGACTATTTCAAGAATCCTACTCTCGTGACATTCTCCTATCCGGATGAGGGCTACGCTTCCATCGGCATCAGCGACATGTCGCATTTCGGATACAAGATCGACAAGCTCCCGACCTCTTTCTTCTCGAAGCTCCTCTGCCTCGCATCGGTCTATGCTCCTGTCGACGGCATCAACGAAAAGGGTCTGTGCACATCCATCATGGCTCTGCCGAAGCAGCCTTCGCAGCAGAATACAGGTAAGCACAAAGTCGGAACGAGTGTGATCATGCGCCTCTTCCTTGACCGCTGTGCCACCGTGGATGAAGCTCTCGAGCTCGTTTCGCAGCTCGACATCTGCCACGACGTGACCGTCGGTTCGGGCTATCATTATATGGTGGCTGACGCCAACGGCGACTGCGCGGTGATCGAGTTCGACAAGGAGGACGGCTGGAAGACGATGGTAGTCCGCAAGGGCGAAGGCGAGAACAGCATGCTTGTCACCAACCACCTGCTCAGCCCGAAGTATTATACCGAGATTCCTGACCAGTCTGTCGGCAATATGCACAGCCGCAGCTGGTGGCGCTATGAGACCGCCGGGGCATATCTTCAGGAGCGCGAGGGTGTCCTGACACGCGAGGAGGCCCAGGAGTGCCTTTCACAGGTCCATTGGAAAGATCTCCTCTGGGATGACGGTGTAACAGTCGAGGACACGCAGTACAGGGCGGTCTATGACCAGAGCACGAAGGAACTGTTCATCCGAGACTGGAGCGACTACGACACTACGCACCACTTCAAACTGTAGGTACTCCCTGAGGATATCAAGAAGGTTTACAACGCCCCGTAATAATAGCAGGCGCCGTAACTCCAGTTGCGGCTGGTTATGCCTGGGAAATTCGGACGGTCCATAGTCATCAGCACATAGCGGTAAGGATAACCCTCCGGCAATGGGACTATGTTGGCCCAGACACGTCCCGCAGGGTCAGGCCAATGAGGCTGCAGGTCCAGGTTCAGCTCCCCGAGAAGTTCCAGCTCCGGATACGAGTGAATGCGCAGGTTGCCGTCGGCTCCACCCATGAAGCAATAATACGCGTTCCCGACTTTCTGGATGGTGGTGCCGGTGGAATTGAGGCTGATCGGGCCGGCGATTCTCTCGAACGGACCGTCCCAGCTGTCGGATTCGAACATCCCCGAGACGATGGTATCGTCAAGGAATACGCTCGTCAGCAGGCGCCATTTCCCAACCTCCCCATCGAAAAAGATGCACGGGTCCTCATTGTGTCCCGGAATCTGCTCATTCTCGACACGGCGAGCCTTCATCACGGAAAAGCCTTTGAGCGGACAATGGGAGGATTCGGCTGTCAGCAGGCCGGTCCCAGACCTCTCATCAGTGAATGCAGTGCCTCCGAAATCACAGGCCCAGGCACGCCAAAGCTCTGCTTTCCTGTCAAAGAAAAGATGCGTGGAGTAATCGTTGCGGAGAAGTCCGTCGTCATGATCATACACGATCATCCCTTCCAGCCGGGGCTCGAAAACGGAAGGATCCAGGCTCATAACGCCCTGCGCGGACTGGTTGATGCCGATTCCGCGGCAGCTGAACGTAAACCATAGCCGGTCATCCTTCCAATACGGGCTCAGATCCTCATAAGTTACCAGCCGCATATCGGCCTGTCCGACACCGGAAGATAGATATGAGCGTGCGGAAGAAATCTCGACCACGCCGACCAGATTCCCGATGACGTTGAAGGTCGATTCCTGAGCCGTGCGGACGTCCCTGAAATCCAGCACCCCGCCGAAATTGTCTTCTTCCAGGAGATGGCCCACATATTCGCTGCATCCGTCCTTTTCCACGAAAACGCCCAGCGACTTGCCGTACAGCTGAGCCCTGAGGATGAATTCCCCGGGAGGAAGGATATATGGGTAACACTTCTCGCAGACCACATTCCCCCGGGACACGACGCGCAGACGGCCTTTCCCGTCAGATGCGGCAGTCAGCTGAACCCTTTCGCCGAGACCCAGACGGGCAAGCTCGAATCCGGCTTCTGCACCTCCGGAGAGCGAATGCACGCTCACTTCGTACGTCGCATACGGATTCACTCCGCCCACATAGAAGCTCACCGGTCCTTTTCCGCAGGACCCATCCATCCTGAGACGGCCTTCAGAGATGACCGGATGGAATGAATCCCGGCCCGCAACCGGCACTTTTTCTCCGGGGACGAAGGCAGGATGCATAGATTCGAATGCCACCACCTCCGACGGCACGAACTCGGAAAGCATCAGATTGTTTGAAAAGACATAGCGTCGTACCGCCAGTCGATGGAATTCCAAATCCAGCGGGCTCTCGGAACTCTCCGGAGCATTGCCACAAGCTGCTGCGAGCAGCAAGGCACAAGCGAGGACGGATTTGCGGAAGATTTTATTCATAGCATATGCCATTATCCCAATACTTGCATGTTCATATCACTCTCATACAGATACTTGCCAGCAAACATCATATTCTGGGCCTGCCAGCGAGGAGTATGTTGTGACGGCCTGAACGCAGCTGGTATCTGAGCGGTCCATCGGCCAATTCAAGACAAAGATAGTCAAAAATCAACGTCCATCTCCATTCCCTTCATAATGTTGAATCTCATAATGTTGAATCTGGAAATTTGCTATATTTACACCGATTAACAGAATTACTTCAATCCGGCTATGAAAATACTGAAACGATTCAATTTATGCATGCCGCTCATGGCACTTTTGATTCTTACCTGTCCGATAGTGTCTTGCGACAAGGAGGGCGGAAATCCGGAACAGAAGCAAGAGCAGGGTGGAGAAGACCCCGGCGGAACCGATAAGCCAGATCCAACCCCCGGCCTGTCCGTGATGCCGGACGGCGATGCCCAGGGCAACATCATACCTGATTTCAGCAGGGTAGGTTATCATTGGGGCGACAGCGACATACCTTCATACACCGTATGCGCCACCTTGTCACCGGATGGGGAGAACGATGCGACAGCCATGATCCAGGCGGCTCTTGATGCCGCCCCGGAAAAAGGAGCCGTGCTCCTCAAGGCCGGGAAATACTATTGTGACGGGACACTGACCATCAACAGGTCCGGAGTTGTCCTGCGCGGGGAAGGGGCGAAAAAGACGACTATCGTGGTCCGTGGAACCGAACAGAAGGATTTCCTCACCATTGGTGTGACTGCGTCGCGTACACTGGGGGCTAGCTCGGCGATATTGCCTTATACCCCTGTAGGACAGCTGTTTGTCCAGGTGGAAGACCCGGGCATGTTCACCAAAGGCGACGTCGTCTCAATATATCGTCCCGCCACTGAGAAATGGATACACGACCTCCATATGGACGAAATCCCCGCCGACACCGATGGCACGCCGTCCACCCAATGGACCACATCATTGTACAGCCTGTACTGGGACAGGACTGTCACGGCGGTCGAAGGGAACAAAGTGTATCTTGACAATCCCGTCGTCATGGCACTTGATCCGGCATACGGCGGAGGCAAGCTTTACAAAAGTTCATGGAGCAGGATATCGGAATGCGGAGTGGAGGATATAGCCTTCGAGAGCACGTACAAATCGGATACAGATGAGGCCCACGCATGGGTGGCAATAAAGATTACCGGCGCCGAGCACTGCTGGGTCCGCAATTTCGACTCTTCGTTCTTCGGACTGTCCTGTGTGAGCCTTGACAAGGGCTCCAAAAATGTCACCGTCACCGGATGCAATTCATATTCGCCTGTATCCAAGGTGGAAGGAAGCAGAAGATATGCCTTCGAGATCACGGGGGGCCAGCTGTGCCTGGTAAAGAATTGCACCTGCGAATCTGACAGGCATCAGTTCGTGACCGGCGCAAGGGACTGCGGCCCGAATGTTTTCTTATACTGCGATGCTTCGGACGCACTTGCTGACGCGGGTCCTCATCACAGGTGGGCGACCGGAACTCTGTATGACAACGTCACCACGGACAAGGAAATCTTCATTCAGGACCGGGCTTATATGGGCTCCGGGCATGGATGGGCCGGCGCAAACATCGTCCTGTGGAACTGCAAGGCAGACAAGCGCATCGTCGTCCAGAGCCCGTGGGTGTCCGCGAAGAACTACGCTGTCGGCTGCATTGGAAAGAAGGAGGAGCACACCATAGGTTATGGATCCCTGGGTCCGAGACCTCAGGGCGAATGGATAAGCGAAGGCAAAAACGTCACTTCCGGAAAGATCTGGGGCGTGACGTTGGAAGGCAACAAGTCCCTTTATGAGACACAACTGGCGCAGCGGCACAAGGCCGGCATCCACATTTCCGCCGATATCTGATGGGACAGTATTTTTATGATTTGTTCTGCCTCCTGCCGTTCCTTGTGTGCCTCTTCTGGAGCATCATCCTGGGTACGGCTTCAAACCGCAGGCGCAAGTCCGGCAGGTATTTATGGTATTTTTCCCTTGCCTGCACGGTATTGTATTTCTGCCACTCTCTCAGCTTTTCAAGTCATCTCATAGATATACCCGTCTGGTCGCAATGTCTCTATCTCATGTGCAATCTGGCGGTTTATCCGTTATTTTATATCTACATCAGTTCGCTGACCCGATTGGAAGGGCCGGCAAAACTGCTCCCGTTGATCCTGATTCCGGCATTGATGGCAGGTATCGCGTCGGGAGTCACGATGGTTTCCGGCGCAAGTCTTTCCGTGATAAAGGGAGTCGTGTCAGCAGTATTTGCACTGGAAGTTATCCTGACCGGAGTGTTCGGAATACTTGACATCTCACGATACAAGCGCAAGGTCGCGAATTTCTATGCTGAAACAGAAGAGAGAGCCTTGCCTGCGCTGATGACGTTGTTGATTCTTCTGATTGTCACTGCGGCAGGGTCTACTGCCGCCAATATGATAGGCAAGGAATTCTTCATTGGGAAGATACTGCTGGCCATACCGTCTTCCGCTTTTTCCGCATTGCTGTTCTGCATTTTCTACTGGGGGCACCAATGCCGTTACGGTGCCGAGGACATGGCCTCTGACATAGCTGTAAATGCGTCCCAGGATGAAAGAAAGAAGAACGAGAACCAGCCGCAGCAGGACATGCTGTTCTCTTCCATCTGCGAAACCATGGAAAAGAAGCAACTTTTCCTCAAACCTGACCTCAAGATTACGGACCTTCTGTCCGAAGTCGGGTCGAACAGGACCTATGTGTCCAACTGCATAAACAGGAACAGTGGCAAATCATTTTCCGAATTCGTGCATTCGTACAGAATCGGCTATGCCATTTCCCTGATGCAGGAAGGGAAACATCAATTGTCCGAAATAGCTGTCCTTTCCGGCTATCTCGACGGCAACGCTTTCTACAAAGCTTTCTCAAGAATACAAGGCAAGTCCCCTTCTGCATGGCTGAAGGAGCAGCAGGAAGTCAAGAAAGGATAACGCCATCCAGACATTATTTTACAATCGGGAGAGTGCTTTTTACATTCTGCCGCAGCAGGTTGTATCTTTATTTTGAAATTAGTATCCAGTATCCCATTCGGCAAGTACTATCATTCAGAATATATGAAAAACAACACGACCCTTGAATGTACCGATTACATTCCCCCGAAAGCAGACATCACCCTCATGGACTGTCGGAATGTCCTTTGCCAGTCTGGCGAAGTTCCGGATTGGGACGAAGGCTGGAAGTTTGATTTTTAACCCATCAATCCCTATTGAACAATGAAAAGAACCGCAATATTTTTGGCTGCATCGCTTGTAACGTTCATGTCCTGCCAGAAGGATGGTCCAGAGGCGCCAGATAAAGGAGTCAAACTGACCGTTTCGGCCAAAGTAGCCGCCCCGGCATCCACAAAGACCTCGTATGCATATTCTGCCGGGAGCCAGGCAGGAACCATCGCCACTTCATGGGAAGCCACTGAGTACATCACCCTTGTGTCCATCGGCGAGTCAGGAATAAGCGCCGTCGATGAGTTCTGCTCCACAGGTGAAGCCGGTCGTGAAAAGGCCGAGTTCACCGGCACATGGACAGGCAATGCCGGCGACAAGGTGATTTGCCTTTATCCTGCCCTCACACGTAACGGCGTGGCTGTAGCAGGGGCTGCGCAGAGATTCTCAGGAGTTGCCGTAGGTTCCGCTTCGATTTCTGTCAATTGCCCGGCACATTCACCTTCTCAGGACATCAGCACCATCAAGGATTACGATATCATGATCGGCGATGTGACAATCAGCGGTACCACCGCCTATGTAACCATGCAGCGCAAGATTTCTGTAGTAAGGCTTGGGATCAGCGGCGCATACCCATATGAATATGGCGTATATGCCAGATACATCCAGAAGTTAGGAATCGCGGCACACTCCTCATCCGGCACTCCGAAGGTGTTCGCATCTTCCGGCACCATTGCTGCCACGTCATCAACATGGACGGGAAAGATTGTCCCGGATGCCTTCTATTCTGATAATTGGAATGGAATAACACAGCTTTCAAAGGAGGGATCATTCTACTACTACATTCCCGTCCTCGTAGACGGCACTCTCGAGACCGGTGATGTTCTCACTGTTTACTATACTGATAAAGAGTATTCAGGAACACAGTGGTACAGCCCTTGGAATCAGACCAAAGCAAAGAAACTCGAGTCCGGGCTCGACTTTTCCCCGGGCTACGTTTACGCTATCAACGCCGCCCTGTAGATTTCGAGTCAGGCACACGGGTTCATTGAAGAATGTCGAACCTATCTGGAAGTTTTGTCAGGATTCTTCGAACTGCCGTAAGATAGAGAATCTATATCTGAAAGATATTGTGGCGCTGTCTTAGTCTCGGGATGATAGCCACTTACAGCGAGGAGAACCGGGTTCGTGCATATCAGGTCTTCACCCAATGCTACTGACAGCTTGGCGAGAGTTGAAAGAGTGTAATTTGGGAAACCACGAGTCCAACGTACTATCTGGGTCTCGTTACATCCTATCTTTGATGCAAGTTCCCTTTGGGTCATCCCCTTCTCTTTAAGGATTTGCTCTATGCGCTTGACAATATCAGCTGACCAATCCATCTCCTTCCTTATCTCAGGTGTGACCTTTTCTAGCTGATCTTGGAATATCTTACTGTTAATCATATACTGAACACCATTTCATCAGCACCGCTGATTTCTTTTTCTTCTACTGACAACCACCCTTTTTCTATGTACTGCTTCAAGAGCGAATCGAACTTTTGAAGATCCATCACATAACCCAGCAAAGTTTTATCCTCCTGATATGTCCTGCTCTCTTTGATTCCACCATTGCCGATAATGAGAATCCGGTCCGAAAGTCTGAGACAATACAGACGCAGCTTCCCGCTTTCAATCGGCAATGCACAGACATTATCTTTCATTGAACCTTCTGGCCTGAAGAACCTTTCCAATGCTCCTTCTTCCATTTCCAATGTCGTATTCTTTTTCATACGTCAAACATAAACAAACTTTACATAAAAGTAAAGTATTGCAGCGTTTTCTTGTAGACATTTTGTATTTTGAGGCCCGAAGGGCTGATGGCCGCATCAGCGACACGCCCGACGCCGGTCTGCGGAGCAGACATAAGGCCAAAGGGCGCGGGGTATTATAGGGGCAGAGCCCCTAGGCATAGAGGGCGGTCCCTTCACCCGCACGGACGCAAAAAAGCCAGGCCGAATGGCCTGGCTGCGTCCAGTGCGGGCAGGTTGACAGATATCGAACCATTCTAAGGGAATTTAAAAGGATAGAATCGTTTGTGAGTTGGCTAATAGAACGTGATGCGTAGTGTGGTAAGGGTCTAACTGATTTATTTATATCTTTGTAAAAGGTACACAAAGAAATAAACGATGACTGATAAAGAGTATACAATCGAGATTCCAGGAGAGGAGTTGAGCATATTTCAGACATTATGTGACTCACATTATGCAATAGTGGTTCGTAATGATGCTCTTCTAAACCTTACCGATATTCAGAAGGCCATTTTTTGTTGGACTTGCAAGGTTCAGATTGGCTACTTAAACTGTGATGAGAACAATTTTCCTCTGAAGGAAGATAGGGAAGATAGCTCTGACTTCATTGATGCTATCAACGTTGGATTGAAGGCGGGCACTGAAAGCCCTAATGGAGTTTATGTCGGAAAGATAATCTGCAATGGTCAATGTGAGGCAGTATGGCAGGTTAACAATCCTGAATTAGCAGCAGATTATTTGGACAGAGTCATTGAAAGCGGGACCTATCCAAAGGGTGGTATTGAATACGATATAGAAGGCGACCTAGCCTGGGAAGGTATTCGGTTTTATCTTCAAAATTTCGAGTGAAAAGCAAAAAGACAGCGGTTACGCTGTCTTTTTTAATCGTGCGGGTGAAGGGACTCGAACCCATACGCGCGAGGCACCAGATCCTAAGTCTGGCTTGGCTACCAATTACAACACACCCGCATTGCGTGACGGCAGAAGCCATCACCGATGCAAAGATAGATAAAAAACGGGAATTACCGCAAAAGGCTACATCATTTGTTCGATCAGCCTGTCGATTTCCTCAGCCAGAGCGGCTGACTCGTCTTCGATCTCGCGCTCTATGAGCACCTGCTCAAGCTGCATCTGCTCATCGTAGTCGAGCACCTCATCATCAGCATTGTAATCAAGGTCCTTCTTACGCCTGTCGATTTCGGACTTGGACTCACGAGCCTCTGCGAGAGCCTTCTCGACACCCTTGGAGAAGATGTTCTTGATGGAAGACACCAGATTGCCCTGCATGTTGTCGACTGCGTCGTTGAACACAGGAACCTTGGTCGAACGGTACTTCGCCCGGCCGATCCTGTACTTCCAGTTGTCGAAATCGCTGCCATAAATCTTGACTCCGACCTTGAGCGGGAGCGGGGACTTGATGATGCTGGCATGATAGTCGAACGATTTGTTGAAATTCTGTATGCCCTGGAGAGCCAGGGTATAACGGTCGACGGAGAGGATGAACGGGAACACCTCGAGCATGCTGTCCGCGATGACGCCGGAGATGGTCATATCATCGATCCTGCCGGTGGTCTTATCCTTGAACATCAGCACCTTGGTGATCTTCTCGAGGCTTCCGATATCCTCGAGCACCAGCCCTGTGCCGCCGATCTTGAACATACCGTTGATGGTCGGCGCGAGGAAGTTGATGTTGGTGTCCAGCTGCGAAGCGGCCGCCATCTCGCAATTCAGATTGCCCTTGAAGGACTTGAGCATAGGGATATACTCGTCCACGGCCGGAATCATCTCGATAACCCTGTCCGCAGTGACGTCATTCAGCTTGAGGTTGAATCCGACGGTGATGTCCTGCTTTGTCTTGGTCGAGTAGAAGGCGTCCAGGCCGAACGACCCCATGTCGGTCGTGGCCCTGGTGTCAAGCATCTGCAGACATCTCTCACGCATCGAGATGTCCGAATGGAAGCTGCGCACGTCAATATCGGCATAATTGACAGAAGCAGCATCGACATGCACGTCAGCGTTCACATTGGCCGGAAGCACAAAAAGCGAATAAGACTCCGGCAATCCGGCCGAATCCAGAGAATCGACGACGATGAGATTTTCGGCCGCCAGAGCATCAGCTCCATCCTCGACATCAATCGTCCCGAGATCTGCTGAGTCCTTCTTTCCTCCTACAAAAGCGGCCAGTATCTCATTGACATTCAAGCGATCGGACTTCAGCCTCAGATCCATGTCCACATAGCCGAAGCCCCTGGTGAGCATCCTCTTCAGTCCCTTGACATCAGCGCTCGCCGACACATCCGAGGTACCGGATGTCACCTTAATGTTCTTGATTTTCAATTCATCTTCCTGGAAGGAACCGGCGACATCCGCAAATCGGGTCCGCAGCGGGAATGCCGGGCTGACGAAGAAGCCCTTGCCTACAGCGATATCTCCAGCCGGATTCCAGGTCCTCAGAAGGTCCTTGACAGACTGGCCGACATCGATGCGGATGTCAGACGCGCGGAAATCACGTTCCCTGAGGAATTCAGGGACAACCAGGCTGTCGCTGAGTTCGCGGCGCACGAACTGACGTCGCTGCAGCGAATCACGCACCGGACGCTGCCTTTTCGGCATCATGCGCGCGGCGGCACTGAAAGACGCATCCGACGCTGCCGCAAAAGCGGATGAGTTCTTGAAAAGTACGCCGGCATTGTCGCTGTCCAGGCGCAGATTCGGGAAATTGCGGCCGTTCTCAAGGTACGGAGTGACCGTGAAGCGGTTCTCAGAATTACGCACCCAGACCCGCAGCGAGTCACCGGATTTGAGCGAAAGCTGATCGGCAGTCACCTTCCCGGCGAATGGATGCCACATCAAACTGTCGTTTATGGACTTGGATGCGTTCTGAGCAAATATCATCAAGTTGCGGCCCTTGGCGCAGAGCGACTCTCCAAGGTCGAAGTCCACACTGTCGACCAGGGCTCTGAGTCCAAGCGCGCTGTCGCTGGAGTCCACCGCACTGCGCATGGTGGAAAGCTTGATGTCAGGATGCTCCAGATAGCATTCTATGCCATCTTTTTCGTCCTTGACGAGCAGGACGTCGCCGATCAGCGTGGCCGAAATATCGGCATCCGAGCAGCTGTACAACCCGAGTTGGGACTTCTTGATCGAGCCTGCTACATCCAGGTCAACGTTGCCGCTGGCAACGAATAGCTTCTGGAGCGACTTCGGCAGATACTCCAGAATGCGGCCGAGGTCCGCCTTAGCGCAGGCCTCCAACTGGAGCAGAGGGTCCTTTCCGAGAAGGTCATCAGCCGCTCCCGAGGCGGCCAGGTAGAGCCCGTCCATGTTGACTTTCAAGTCATTGACATCGACGTTCTTGACATTTGCGTCCGTATTCTCGGCATCAGCCGACAAACTCAGCCTCGCCCCGCGGACATAGCCGGCGAGTGTAAAAAGCGACTCCGGGATATCCAACGACAACCTGACTGGCGGCAGGTCGGACATCGAATCCAGATGGATCCAACCGTCCACCTCGGCATCGAGCGACACCAGCGCGTCGGTCTGGAGAGCTGACAGCGTTGGCACAAAAGTCGCGCCCAAAGTCGGGATCAGGTCACCCGCTGAAAGCTCTGTCAAACCGAGACCGGCATCCACATAGATGCTGTCGGAACCGGGCCTGCACTCCCCTTTCAGTTCGAGGTCGGAGAATGCGAGAGTGGCGGCAAGAGGCGAAACTGCATCCACGAACACCACGCGAGGGCGGTCGATCTGCAGTTTTTCGACCGAATACCCGGAAATCGCGGACTCCTTTTCCACCTTTGTGCTGTCCTTCTCCGGAAGCCGTATCACCTGCCAGTTGGCCAGGAGCGAGTCGTACTTGTGCAGGAATGCGCGCGGCTCGACCAGGGCCGCCTCCTTCACGTCGATCTCATGGCGGTCCAGGAAACTGCGGGCGTCCACGGTAAGCAAGAGACGGCCGATGGAAGCCAGGGTGTCCGCGGACTCCCCTCGTCCTTCGTCCTCCGGTCCGGCTACACCGTCGAAGCGGTCGTGAGGATATGTGACCAGCAGGTCCTCTAGGGACACGGTCACGTCAGGGTAGTTCTTGACCAGCGAAAGGTCCAGGTCGCCTATGCTCACGTCGCCGTCCACGTATGACGCAGCGACCTTGCAGGCGATCTTCTCCAGCGCGGAAGTATGCAGAATGACCTGGAACGCCACCAGAGCAAGAATGACAAGCCCCAATAACGTTCCAAGTACATATAATACGATCTTCAGCGGCAGGCTGACCCTTTTCGCCATATGGTCTTAAAGTCCTATTTTCTTGAAGAAATCATTGCCCTTGTCATCCACGAGGATAAATGCAGGGAAATCAACGACGTCAATCTTCCAGATGGCCTCCATGCCGAGCTCAGGGTACTCGACGCACTCGATGCTCTTGATGTTGTTCTGGGCAAGGATGGCCGCAGGGCCTCCGATGGATCCGAGATAGAATCCGCCGTGCTTCTTGCATGCGTCGGTCACCTGCTGCGTACGATTGCCCTTCGCGAGCATGATCATCGATCCGCCGTGATCCTGGAACTCGTCGACGTATGGGTCCATGCGGTTGGCAGTGGTAGGGCCCATGGATCCGCAAGGCATTCCTGCAGGGGTCTTGGCCGGACCGGCATAATATACCGGATGGTCCTTGAAGTACTGAGGAAGGTCTTCGCCCGCATCGAGGCGGGCCTTGAGCTTGGCGTGAGCGATGTCACGGCCGACTATGATGGTGCCGTTGAGGCTCAGGCGGGTGCTGACAGGATACTGGCTGAGTATCTTGCAGACATCGGCCATCGGCTGGTTGAGGTCGATCTTGACCGCATCGCCTTCGCCTGCCTGGCGGAGTTCTTCTGGGATGAGCGCGTATGGCTTGTCGTCCATCTTCTCGATCCAGATACCGTCCGCGTTGATCTTGGCCTTGATGTTGCGGTCAGCAGAGCAGCTGACGCCCAATCCGATAGGGCAGCTGGCGCCGTGACGAGGGAGACGTACCACGCGCACGTCGTGGGCCATGTACTTGCCGCCGAACTGAGCTCCGAGGCCAATCTTGTGAGCTTCCTCGAGGAGCTGCTTCTCCAGCTCGATGTCGCGGAATGCGCGTCCGGTCTCGTCCCCGGAAGTAGGGAGCGTGTCATAGTAGTGCGTGCTGGCAAGCTTGACCGTGAGAAGGTTCTTCTCAGCTGACGTACCGCCGATCACGAATGCGATATGGTATGGAGGGCATGCCGCTGTACCGAGGCTCCTCATCTTCTCGACGAGGAAAGGCACGAGTGTGCCAGGATTCTGTATCCTCGCCTTGGTCTCCTGATAGAGATATGTCTTGTTGGCAGAACCGCCGCCCTTGGTCACACAGAGGAAACGGTATTCCATTCCTTCTTCGGCATCGATGTCGATCTGGGCAGGAAGGTTGCACTTGGTGTTGACTTCCTTGTACATGTCCAGAGGAGCATTCTGGCTGTAGCGCAGGTTCTCTTCGGTGTAAGTCTTGTAAACTCCGAGGCTGAGAGCCTCCTTGTCGTCGAATCCGGTCCAGACCTGCTGTCCCTTCTCGCCATGGATGATGGCCGTACCAGTATCCTGGCACAGAGGGAGCTTGCCCTTTGCGGCCACTTCCGCGTTGCGGAGGAAGGTAAGAGCGACATATTTGTCATTCTCAGAAGCCTCAGGGTCGGCCAGTATCTTGGCCACCTGCTCGTTATGAGAGCGGCGGAGGAGGAAGCTGACGTCACGGAAAGCGGTGTTCGCCATGACGGTGAGCGCCTCTTTCTCGATCTTGAGGACAGGAGTGCCCTCGAAATCGCTTACCTTGACATACTGCTCTGATCCCGGAATCTTATAGTATTCAGTCTCGTCCGGACCGAGCTGAAACATCGGTGCATACTTAAACTCTGCCATAGTATCAATTGTTCATTAGATATTCTTTCATGAATGCATTGAGGTCTCCGTCGAGCACGCCCTGCGTGTCACCGGTCTTGTAACCGGTGCGCAAGTCGTTGACCATGTGGTACGGATGCAGGACATAGGAGCGGATCTGGGAGCCCCATTCGATCTTGCGTTTCTGTCCCTCAAGCTCCGCCTGTTTCTCCTGACGTTTCTTGAGCTCCATGTCATAGAGCCTCGATTTGAGGATGCGGAGGGCGTTCTCCTTGTTGCCTATCTGGGTACGTGTCTCCGTATTCTCGACCACGATTCCTGTAGGGATGTGCTTGACGCGCACGCCGGTCTCGACCTTGTTCACGTTCTGGCCGCCATGTCCGCCGCTGCGGAATGTGTCCCATTCCAGGTCGGCATCCTTGATCTCGATGTTGATCGTATCATCGACGAGCGGATATACGAACACGGATGAGAATGTGGTCTGGCGTTTGCCCTGGGCGTTGAACGGCGAGATGCGCACCAGACGGTGGACTCCGCTTTCCGCCTTGAGATAGCCGTAGGCATAGTCGCCTTCGACCTCGATGGTGGTGGACTTGATGCCGGCCTCATCACCTTCCTGAAGCTCCGTGACGGTCATCTTGTAGCCGTTGCGTTCGCCCCAGCGTGTGTACATGCGCATGAGCATGGCCGACCAGTCGTTCGCTTCCGTGCCGCCGGCGCCAGAATTGATGGTGAGCACGGCACCGAGATTGTCTCCTTCTCCGCCGAGCATGTTCTTCAGTTCCAAGTCCTCGATGAGGGCGACGGCATCCGCATATGACTGGTCGAGTTCGCGGCTCTCGTCAGTCTCCTCGACGCCTTCTCCGGCGGCATCCAGGGACTCCTTGGCGAAATCGAACAATACGTCCAGGTCATCGACCGCGGCCTCTGCCTTGTCGTAGGAGACCACCCATGCCTTGACCCCGTTCATCTCCTTCAGGAACAGTTCGGCCGCCTTGGGGTCGTTCCAGAAATCAGCCGCCTGGGACTGCTTTTCCTTCTCCGCGACCTCATTGCGTTTGTCGTCGATGAACAAGCATTTCTGCAATGTCGACACTCTCTCCTTTAGTTCCTTAATCTGCTCCTGACTGATCATTGTACGTTATTTGTCTAATCAGACAAAATTACGCAATTTTTATTAATTTTGCATCAATGGCGAAGATAGGAATATTCGATTCGGGAGTAGGCGGTCTTTCCGTCTACAGGGAGGTCAGGAAGATGCTCCCTGGAGATGACTGCATCTACTTTGCCGACAATGCTTACTGCCCGTACGGAGAGAAAGATCCTGAATTCATTCTGGACAGAGCCAGGGAGATCAGCGATTTCCTCTTGTACAAGGGGGCCGACATCATAGTAGTCGCATGCAACACGGCCACGGCTGCCGCAATAGCCGCCCTGAGGGAAGAGTATTCCGAGCCTTCCGAAAGGGTGAAGATGCTCACGCGGGGGCGTTGGGACCATATCCGCTTCATCGGAATGGAGCCGGCCATCAAGCCGGCAGCCAGCGAGACCAGGAGCGGAGTTGTGGGAGTTCTCGCCACCGCCGGGACTTTGTCCGGCGCGAAATATCTTGACGCAAAGGAGCGTTTCGAGGGCGATGTCAGAATCCTGGAGAACGTCGGAAAAGGTTTCGTGGAGCTGGTCGAAAGCGGCAACATCGAAGGTCCCGAGGCCGAATCGACCGTCAGGAGCAGCGTCCAGCCGCTTCTGGATGCCGACGCCGACATCATCGTGCTCGGATGCACGCATTATCCGTTCCTGTCTCAGGTAATCGGCAAGGTGGCCGGTCCCGGCGTCAAGTTGATCGACCCTGCGCCGGCTGTCGTGCGGCATCTCATCGAGGTCATGAATGAGGAGGGAATCAGCCATTCTGCTGCATCTGATGGCGTTTCCGGTCATGTCGAGCTGCTGTCTTCCGGTCCGTCTGACGCTCTGCTCCGCACATTCCAGCTCATACTTTAGCGGCTGCTGCAAAAGTTTCCGTCCTGCTTCACAAGGTTGCGCTGTGACAGAAGGGATTGTTGGGCGCGGTCCCGTCCCCTAGCCGGGGCTGGCACGACTCCGTTTTATACTGTCATGGCCCTGCAAAGGAGACATACTGCTACCGGCGACCCCTCCCGCTTCGCGGTCCCGTCCCCTAGCCGGGGCTGGCACGACTCCGGTAGCAGTATGTCTCCTTTGTCTGACGGGCCAAGATTCGGATTGCAAAAAAAAGGGATGGCTCCCAGACTTGGAAGTCACCCTCTCTTTTTATGCAATTCCGGGCCCTAGGCCAGAAACCTGAAGAAATGTTACTTGTAGATGTAGTGCTGCTGAGCAAGGGCTCCGGTCAGCTGACCGAGGACCTCGAGGCAAGGTGTGCCGTCCACAAGGGTCAGACGATAGACTGTATCATCGACCTGGTAGTACTCGATGCCGTTGAGGACGATGATCTCGTAGTCATCAGGAAGTTCAGCCACAAGGGCGCCTGCAGGAGGTACGATGACCTCATACTGGTTCTTCTTGTTGATGGTGTAGAAGACGCCATCCTCATAGAAGTACTCGATGGAAGCGTTCGCAAAAGACTGGACGAGACCGAGCTGTCTTGCGAGCTCGTAAGAAGACAACGCATGCTCTGAATTGAGTGCCATTGCCGCATTCTGCGCAGCGATGGTGGCATTGTTCTGGGCGATGATCAGGTTCTGCTCGTTGATCTTCCTGTAGTTGTCGTCAAGGATGTCGAAGGTCCTGTAGACATTGTGGTAGTATGCGAACCTGATGCTTGCCATATGGGCCTCACGAAGGGCGATGTCGATGCATACACCGAACGGAGGACGGCTGACGACGTAATATGAGCCCCAAGGACGATAATATACGTTGTTGTAGTAGTAATATGTCCTTCCGCAATAGACGATCATCCTAGGCCTAGGAGGAAGCTTCTTGATACGGTATCCGAAGTAGTGGGCTCCCGGTGCGAAGAAAGTCGCAGGCTTGTTGTAGACGATGATGGTCTCACGGGTGCGAGGAGGGATGCGGTTGATGGTGTGGTCCACAACCTTGACATTGTTCATTCCAGAGACATTGGAGCCCGTACGTGAGCTGACAGATGTCACTGTCGCTTCATTTGAATATGAAGACAAGCCCTTTGCAGTGGAAGATGACGAGCGGCTGGTGGAAGCGGTACTTGTGGTTGACGCATTCTTGCGTGAGGAAGCAGTACTTGTGCCGCCGCTGCTTGTGCTGCGTGACTGGCTGGCAGAGCTGGTGCTGGTGCCTGCGCTGCGGCTGGTGCTCGGCTGTGAGTTAGCCGTGCTTGAGTTGCGGCTTGAGCTGGTGCTGCCGGAAGCGGTCGCGGAAGACCTGCTGCCCGTAGTCGAGCTGCCGGTGTTGCGGGACTGGCTGGCGGTGCTTGAACTGGTGCTTGAGCTACGGCTGGTGCTCGGCTGTGAAGCTGTCACACTGCCGGAGCTGCGGCTGGAAGTCGTGTTGCCGGAAGTGGCCGCATTAGACCTGCTGCCCGTAGCCGGGCTGCTGGTGTTGCGGGACTGGCTGGTCTGGGTTGCAGCTGAATTCCTGGAAGAACCGGAGGTGGAGCTGCGGCTTGTATTCTGCGCGTAGAGCGCATCGGCGGTGAATACCATCGCGAGAGCGGCGGCTACCGCAAGCATTTTTTTCATGACGTTTTTCATATCTGAAGAATTATTGTTTCCGTATTCAGTCGTAAATGTAATATTTTTTTGACAATTCCCTGAATTCGACCACATCTTTGGTCCAATAACCAAGTATGTCAGATACTTTGTAGCGCTTCTTGAACTCTGTCCTTACATAATCCGTACCACAAACCTTGTCGAACATCGCATAATCACCTTTTGCGAAAGGATCCACCGACGGATAGAGCTCCTTGACGGCCTGGGCTACATAGAACTGGATCAAGGTCAGGCGGGCCGCCTCATAGTCCGTGAAGTAATATTGCACGCCGTGAAGCAGCTTGCCGGCCGCACCGCCGAAGAACGGTTTGTAATGGACCGTGCGGAATGCGACCCCGGGGATATGGTAGCTGTCGAGTCTGGCTTTGAGTTTGTCAGCATCGACCCAGCTGGCACCGAACATGGCAAACGGAAGGGTGTAGCCGACGCCGATGTTGAGGAAGTTCGGGCATTCCCCTATCATTCCGGCGGCAGGATAACAGATCGCCGTCTGAGGGTATGGTATCTGAGGGGAAGGATTCACCCACGGGAGTCCGGTATCCACGAAGGTCATTTCACGTGTCCACCCCTCCATCGGGATGACGGAGAGTTTGCATTTCAGTGGCTCCAGATTGCCTTTCTGCCCCCTGTTCAGTCCTTCTTCGTTGATCATGCGGGCCAGTTCGCCGACTGTAAGTCCATAAATGTATGGTATGCGGTACTGACCGACGAAAGAAAAATGTCCAGGCTGCACGAAAGCTCCCTCGACCTTCAATCCCCCGAGCGGATTCGGCCGGTCCAGCACCATCACCTCGATGCCGAGCTTGGCGCATGAGCGCATCATCAATCCGAGCGAGCTGATGAAGGTATAAGACCGCGAGCCTACATCCTGGATGTCATAGACCACCACGTCGATGCCTTCAAGCATCTCATCAGTCGGCTGACGATACTGCCCATACAGCGAATACACCTTGAGTCCCGTCGCCTCATCCACGCTGTCGGCCGTAGGATCCCCGGCATAATCGGTACCGCGGACTCCGTGCTCCGGGCCGAAAAGCCGCACCAGATTCACCTCAGGGGCAGAAAACATGATATCGATGGTCGAGCGGAGTTCATGGTCGACCCCGCTCGGATTGGTCAGCAGGGCGACCCGTTTGCCCTGCAGTCCTTCGAAACCGCGGTCGCGGAGGACTTCGATGCCAGGTTTCACCTGCGCCGCCAGTCCGATGCTCAGGACAAGCGCCGACGCGCAAAGAATGTAACGGATAAAGTTGCGATACAGCATATCATCACCATTATGAAAAATCCGACATACCCGAGCATTTCCTGTAAATACCCGGCCACAGCACCAGGAAGCAGCATCGACAAGGACATGAACCCGGTGCATATTGCATAATGCGAGGTCTTGAGAGGTCCCTCGGCAAGTTTCATCATATAGACCGTGTACGCGGTGAAGCCGTAGCCGTAGCCGAACTGGTCGAACACCACACATGCGCCCACTGTCCAGATCGACGAAGGCTGGGCGAGCGCGAGGTAAAGATATACGGCACATGGCAGGGCAAGGCTCAACGCCATGGGGATCAAGCATTTACGCAGTCCCCTGCGCGAAATGTCCAGTCCGCCGAGTATTCCTCCTGCGAGCAAGGCGATCACGCCCGCTGTACCATAGACCAAGCCGAACGCCGCTTTGTCCAGCCCCAGACCGCCGATTTCCCTGGCGTCGCTGAAGAACGGATAAAGCATCTTGACGGAAAAAGCCTCTGGCAGCCTGTACAGAAGCATGAACGCGATTGCCAGCCAGACGCCCGGTTTGGTGAAGAACGAGCCAAAGGCCTTCGCGAATTCGCCCAGGACCTGGGCGGCATCCTTGTGGCCGGCGGTAGCATCCCCGGCCGGTCTCGGCAGTACCAGCGAATGGTACAGGCTCGCGGCGGCAAGCAGGGCCGCGGCGACTATCAGAGTGATGCTCCATGCACGCGAAACGTCCCCGCAACGATGCTCGAGGAGCCCGGCCAGCACCACCAGCACACCCTGTCCGAACACCATCGCAATGCGATAGAAAGTATTCCTGATGCCCACGAAGGCCGACTGGCGCTTCTCATCGAGGGCAATCATGTAGTATCCGTCAGCTGAGATGTCGTGGGTCGCGGATGCGAAACCTGCTATCACGAAAAGAATGAGGGTGATTGTGAACGGGGATGTCTTCGGAAGGGTGATGGCAAGAAGCGCGACCGAGGCGGCCATCAAGGCCTGCATGGTCACAATCCACCAGCGCTTGCTCCGGAATATGTCCACAAACGGACTCCAGAGAGGTTTGACCATCCAAGGCAGGCTGATCAAGCTGGTCAGCAGGGCCAGGCGTCCGTTCTCCATCCCCAGATCCTTGAAAAGGATAAGGGAGATGGTCGTGACTATGAAGTACGGCAGGCCCTCCGCGAAATATAGCGTAGGCACCCACAGCCAAGGTTTATCGTTTCTCATCTGCGTTCAAGTCTGGATCCAGGATAATAATGCTCCAGGATCTGTTTGTAATCATATCCTCGCACGGACATCACAGCCGCGCCTATCTGACACAGTCCGACACCATGTCCCCAACCCTTGCCGTGAAGCACGATGTCATCCCCGTCATACTCGACTTCGAAAGCAGAGCTCTTGAGATGTGAAGGGCTCAGGAAACGCCTGATCAGCAGTTCCTTGCCTATGGTGACCGTGTTCACGCTCCCCTCGACCCTCAAGCGGCAGATGCGGCCGGAGCCACCCCGTTCGACGGGAACGAGCCTCTCGATCTCGCCGACATCCAGACCTGAACGGCGGCGGAAAAGCTCGGACAACTCGGTCCTGCCATATCGCGCCGTCCATCTGTAGAAGTCCTCGGTCTCAAGGTCATAGCCATTGAGCACCTGCGCCAGTATCTGTTTGTCCGAAGTATGGCAGAACGGATCTCCGCCCTCCTCGGATGCGTCCGGAGCCGATACGAGGTACGGCAGGTCCTTGTCTTCCCAGCAGGTCGAGAACTTTTCCGTGACCCCGCCGCAGCACTTCGAGAAACGCGCATCGCATATCTGGCCGTCATACGTGAGCACTTCGCCCCAGGTCTCATCGACCGCCTTGCGGGCATTGGCCGAGACAGACCCTCCAAGTCCCTGGTATCGCTGACAATGGTCGTCGGCGCACACATCGAACAATCTGTGGTCATCATGGTCGAACCACCTTATCATCACGCCGTCTCCACTCTCCCCACGCACGTCGGCCGCGTTCGCTTGACCGTCCCGGCGTCTCTGCATCAAAGACATCACCCACGAACGGGAGATCACCGCATGAGCCTTGAGGAAGCCGACAGACGCGGCGCCGTTCATCTCGGATGAGATGACGCTGAGAAGGTAATCCTCCACTCCGATGCGGTTGATGGCCGTCACCTTCCCGTTCTCTGCGATGAATTTCAGTGAGCCGGCGAATTTCTGGGCCTGCTTCCGCTCCCAGTGGAAGTCCACGCCTATCGTGACCCCGTATAGTATGAATGACGGTTCGGCGAACAGGGACGACGGGGTCACGGCGTCGAAATACAGCTCGTCATAGAGCGCACCGTTGTAGTTTATGCGGCCGCCGTCGAACGTCACTTTCTGAAGTCCTGCGCCATCTGAAATTATCTCGAACAAGATTTCGTCGGCCGACATTATGCCGACCTCGATCAGGCTCTGGGTGCGTGTGAGGCGCCATATCACTTGCGCTTCGGCCTCTTCCGAGACTGTGACCGCATCGACGATCTCGCTCAGGACTCCGGCCGAAATCCGCTCGAATTCGGCGACGACAGGCACTATGAAGAAGCCGGCCATGTCGGCGCATCCTATGCTCATGGTGAAGTGTTCCTCCCCTTCCGCATAGAAGTGGCGCGAGCGCAATTCATCTCTCAGCACCACCAGGGAGCGGTATTCGCCCGATTCGAACCAGGTGAACACATTGAAGCGCGGCTCCTTTTCGCCTTCGCGCATCGGGGCGCAATCCAACAGCCGGTAAAACAGCTTGGCCATCGACTTGGATGTCGTGGCGCGCAGGGCGAAGACGCCTCTCGCATACGAGCGGAAATGGAAGAGCCTGGCTTCCTGCACGTTGGTCAGGTATTCCAACGTGCCGGACGCGGTCCGCATCGCGCTGTCGACCTCCTCGACAAGCGGGAGAAGTCCTTTCGGGCAGGCCTGGAAATGCATGTGGTCAGGCTTGGAGGCCCCGCACATCGGCCCGTTGTAGAAGAAGGTGAAGTCGGAAAACTTGCGCGCGAGGTCCAACATGTCCACATATCTATGCCAGATGGACTGGTCCACATGCTTGTCCCGGGCAATCACCAGATGACACGGAAATATTGGATAAGGATTGACCTGAATATGGTATCTGCGGCCCTTGCGACCGTCAAAATCGAGATGGAACTGCTCAGCCGGCCGATGTTCGCGGCAGAGGAAGCAGCCGCCTGGTTCCTGCCAGCTTTCGGCTTCTCCTGCAAGCGAGGACTTGATGCGCTCCGGATTGCACTGGACCTTGACCTTGAATCCGTTGACTTCCAGCTCGCGTATCCTGGCATTCTTCAGGGCGCGGAAGTTGTTTGCAGCCAACGGCCACACTGACAGCTGGTCGGAGAAGAACTTGGTGATCGGAGATTCTTTCATCATCAGAGGAGTGCGAACAATGCGTCGTGTATGCGGTCGTATTCGCTTTCGAAATTAGGTGTAAGTATGGATCTGCCCCTCGCGGCGGAGATTTCCTCTTCTGTCCAATACTTGAGCTCGTCCACCTCGTCGTTGGCATACGGGAGCTGATGGTTTCCGACTGCCGCGAAGACAAAGATCATCTCGCGTTCGATGTCCGATTCGTAGATATATGTGTCCAGCAGCACGGGATTGAAATCCGTCAGGCCGAGTTCCTCGGTTGCCTCGCGGTAAAGAGTTTCATCTATCGTCTCGCCGTAGGAGACATGTCCGCCCACAGCTGTATCCCAGCGGCCAGACAGCAGTTTCTTGCTCATAGAGCGTTTCTGCAGGCACACACGCCCCATCCGGTCCACCAGATGAAGATGCACGACGGGGTGGATGCGCTTGGCACCGCCATGGGCGTACGAGCGCGACATCTGTGCGACCACCTGGCCGTTTTCGTCCAGCACGGGAAGCATTTCTTCTGCACGTGTCCCTTCCGCATCGCGCAGGACACGTGCAATCTGCATCGGATATAGCAATTCGATCATAAGTTCGTCTGTTCAACCGGCATCCTAGCGGTACAGGATGTCAAGTTCTTCTTGGGTATAGAGGAATTTGTCCACAAACTGAGGCGCCACGCGGCCGAGTATCGCCAGAGCGGCCAGGAGTACGGCTGCGGCAACGATGACGGCAATCAGGACCTTCAACCAAGCCGGAAGCTTCTTCCTGTGGCGGGCGGCAGATGCTTCTCCGGCCGGTGCCGGTGACTCAGGAGCGACTTCGGCCGATGCCGGTTCGGCCGGCTGGGCCTGATGAGCGGACAATTCCGCCACAGCCTCGACCGTAGCGCCGAGATCCGTGATCTCGCCTATCTCCTCGTGGCTCTTGAGCGAAACCGATTCAAGGCCGTATCCCTCAGGGTAGATGTTCAGATCTTCATCCGGGACGAAGAAGAACAGGTTCTCCTTGGTGGCCCTGAGCTTCCCCAGTTCCGGGAAAATGATGAACTTCCTGGTCTTGAGGACCTCTTTCATCTCCTTCAGGAAATCGCCAAGCAGTTTGGCGGCCTTGTCCTTGTCCATCGAGTTGGAACGGGCATACAGGTCCACAAGCAGATCCGACGACCCTTCCCTTTGTCTGAACGACAGTTTGCGGTACGGAGGATTGATGGTGAAACCCTTGTCCGAGAAGGTGGCAGGAATCATCTCCGCCACGAATGTGCCGACGCCTGGAAGCGTGACCTCATCATTCTCCAGAATGAGGTCCTTGACCATTTTTGCCAAAAGATCTATGTCCATCTGAGCCCTCCGATTGTTTATTTCTTCAAAGTTAACATTTTTTACAATAATTTTTGCATTATTACATTTTTGTACTAACTTTGTGGTCCCAAACAAAAGGGAAACATTCCTCCTTAGCTCAGTTGGTTAGAGCACCTGACTGTTAATCAGGGGGTCCTGGGTTCAAGTCCCCGAGGGGGAGCAAGGCTTCATCAAGAAATTGGTGAAGCCTTTTTCTTTATCAATTCCTAATTGCTACACTCAGAGCCTCAAACGTAGCAATTTGTCTGTAATTCATTGATTTTGCTACGTTCCACTGTCCTTCCGTAGCAAAAGGAAGCAACCGAAATCTATATTTGCATAATTTGTAAAGGTATTTTAGTAACTTTATCGTTCAAAGCAAATTATACATCATTATTATGAAAACTAAATTCTTTATCATCACATTGCTTGCTCTATTAAGTGGAACAATAGCCTATGCTCAAAGGGTAATACTGCCCGTCGATTGGAAAGAGCTCAAAAAAGTCGTAAGTGATGAACCAGAATTAGTAAAAAGCCTTGTTGAAAGGCTTACGGCAACAAAATTGGATAGTACTCTAACGTACAATGACAGAATTATCGCCTTCTATGGACAAGCACTTCTTTCTAACAATGAAGAAGATTCTATAGTAAGGGATATGACGAAGCTTTACAACAACGGTCAATATTATGAATCTTTTGAAAAAGCACAAGATGCTATTCAAATTAACCCTCTGAACATCCAGGCATTGTATACTTCTGCTATGGCTATCAGTGAGATGAACGAGAAAGGCGATACCAGTCATACTATTGCAGAAGGTCAGATATTTTATAATATCGTAATGCGGATTTTCAACACCATCGCTTACACTGGATATGGCACGAAAGAAAATCCTTTCTATATCACCAAGGTTAGTGACGAGTATGCCTTTATGCGATACTATCTGGATTTATGGGAGTATGGTACACAGAGCCTTGAAGGAACTTGCGATGTGTTTGAGTTATCTGAAACAAGCAAGTATTATCAAGAGCCGAAGATATACTTTGACGCAACGCTTCCTTTGGAGTCAATAATGAAAGCCTTAGGAGAACTCTAAAACAAAAAGAATTGACGATCTGACGAAACCTTTCCCAGAGGTCAATATTTCAAAAATCAGGGGAACCAAAAGGTCGAGGCGATGAGTCACGACCTATTTTTGTTGAATTACAGAAAGTTGCTATATTTGCAATGAGATAGCTAACAAGGCGCGATAACTTCAAGCCAGCATCTCTATGATAACCCAAAAAGGCGCGATAACTTCAAGCCGTGGTATCAGACCCTTAGGCCGAGCATCAACGCTCGGCCTTTAGTTTTTCCAAAACCATTGCTATCTCTTCACGAGTCCGCATATCAGAACGGACTTCAACGGCACGC
>JAZQNI010000080.1:0-16356 GCA_045627265.1 Candidatus Cryptobacteroides sp. | reverse complement strand
TTGAGCGTGATGCCGGTGATGGTCACGTTCTCGCACTCGCGGAAATAGATGTTTTCCGGACGGTTGACCTCATTCGGCCGGTCCAGCTTCATCGGGTCCTCGAAAAGGCCGCGGTGGATGTACTCGACCATATGGTTGGCGGTCGTGAAGCCCCTTCCATTGATGGTTCCGCCGCCGGTGATGCCGACGTCCTTCTGCTTGATGGAGAAAATCATGGCCGTCCACTGAAGGTACGGATCCTTGACGTAGTCCCAGGGATTGGTCGACCCGAGCAGGGTCGCACCAGGTTCGAGGTGCAGCGTCACGCCGGATTTGACATAGATTGTGCCCGTGACATAGTTGCCAGGGGTGAATATGATCCTGCCGCCTCCATTCGCACTTGCGAAATCGATGGCTGCCTGGATATTAGCTGAATTGAGGGTGGTTCCGTCAGCCTTGGCACCGAAATCCGTGGCATAATAATCCTTGGCACCGGCGCAGACTGCGAAAACGACGGCTGCAATGCAGCAGCAAAAGAAATTCTTCATTATCTGTAGAGTTTGACAGGACCGATAAGTCCGAGTGATACCAACGGTTGATTTCTCCTGAGGACGAAACGCTGGGCGACAGAGTTGTCCTTGAGAGTCTGAAGGTAGTTGCCCATAAGAGTGACAACCTTGACTTCGATGGTGTTCTCACCATCGACAAGCAGAGATGAGATGTCATATACCCTGCTGCCGAACCACTTGACGCCACAGTCGTGGCCGTTCACCTTGAGTTCGCAGATGTCGCAGACCTTGCCGAGGTTGATGTACTTCGGCTTATGGTTGCCGCTGAGGGTCACAGTCGTACGATAGACGATATCGCCCATGAAGTTCTGGAATTCCGTATCCTTCAGGTCGACAAGAGTCTTGAGTTCATGCTCTTTTGTCCAGTTCTCCTGTGGCTGGTGAAGGGTCAGCTTCCAGTCTTCCAGCTCTCTGGTACCGTTGCCGCTGACAGGCACAGGATTCCATTCTTCGCCTGTCCTCTGCTTGTTGAACACGAGCAGGAAGGTCTCGGCAGGACCGAGATGCAGGTGGAGCCTGCCACCATCGACCGGCATCTTGTATCGCTTTCCGGTGGAGGAATCGTAGAACCAGCAGTTCTTGCCTCTGCAGATGGAAGCCGGGAATTCGACATCCGTGTCGCGGGACTCGGTGAGATGCGCGTTGACAAAAAGGAACATGTCCGACTTGTCGTCAGTCAGATAGTGGTTCTGGAGGAGGAATCGGTCAGGATTGCTGATGGTGATGGCATGTGGAAGGCTGTACTTTTCCATGACATCCTGATACCATTCGAGATACCTGCCGTCGGCCGGTTTCTCGAGGAGGATGAAGTTCGGATTGGCTTTCAGCTTATCGACCATGGAGCGGATCTGTGCGTCCCTGCTCTCGTAATCGAGGAAGCCGAGCGACTTCTCAGGATACTTGCCGATGCAGAAAACGCGTCCGCCGGTCGAAACGAACTGATCGAGCTTCTCAAGCGTCTCGACGGTGGTTCCTGCCACCTCGACGAGGAAGATGGTGCCGTATTTCTTCGGACCGTAGCAGAGTTTACCCTTGCTCACGGTAGCGTCCTTCAGTATGATTTCGGAGACGTAGTCCGCACCGCCGCCGGTCTTGTGGATTGCCTCCCAGATGAGGGAGGTGTATGGAACATTCAGCTTGACAGGGAACGGCTCGGTCTGCACTCCCATCTCGGTCCACATGTCATAATTGGCAGGGAGCAGAGCAATGTCGGTCACCATGTCGGCGTTCTGCAGCTGGCTGGCCATCCTCGCGCGATAGTCGTTGAGATACTTGAAATATGGCCACCACGTATTCTTTTCGTTGTAGTAGGAGCCGTACTGCACCCATCCAGGGAACGGAGCATCGGCAGGTGAATAATTGAATCCATGCCATACGGAATGGGTGATGCCGGAGATGGCGCTCATGTCCGAGCCGACCTTGAGGAATTCGAGCGAAGTGGTGAAAACCTTGTATGTATTGGTCATTTCCTCAGCGCTCACGACTCTCTTGCCGGTAAGGTGTGCGGCCGATGACACGTATTTGTCGATCATGGTGTATCCCCTGCCGCGGCGGTAGTCTTCATCCCCCATCTCCTCGCCGATGCGGTGACGGAGCCAGTTGGTGGTCCAGGACTCACCTTCCGGGAGATCATATCCGAGTGAGCTTTCAAGAGGGAAGAAGCCTCGCCCATAGGCCTGTGCGCGAGATTTTACGCCCTTCTCCTTGCACCACTGCAGGAAGGTGGCGGTATAGCGTTCGTGCAGGAGTTCAGCCTTGGTGAGCTCGAAGTCGAAACGCACCCTGTTGACCTGCTCCTGGAATTTCTCGCCTTTCTTGGCGCCGTACTCGAAACTCTCCACGTCTCCGAGACGGCCGACCTTGAACATCGTGAACGGGAACCAAGGCATGAGGTCATATCCGCGGCGGCGCTTGAACTCCTCCGCGAAATCGCTTGTCCAGTTGTTGCCCTCGAGCTCCATGCTGTCCACGAAGAACGCACGCAGGTGGCCGGAGAGCGGACCGGTCTTGGCTTCGATCTTGTCGGCCATGTTGTCGAGGTACTTGCGCACCGCCTTGGCATCCATATGGTTCAGTATCGATCCCGCGGCTCCCGGAGCGCCGTTGATGACCTCCGCGAAAGAGTCGAACTTGATCAGCGCATAAAGTACATGCTTGCCTTCGGGGATATCCAAGGTGATGACATCATCCACGAACTTGTCGGTCACATCGACCACCTGGCTCAAGTCGTCCACCGGGTCCGGTGACAACTTCATCGAGATGAGTTCGCAAGTACGGCGAGGATTGGTGATGGTCACGCCTGGATCCACGTTCTTGTACAGGTTGAACTTGGACATCTCGAACAATGACCCTCCCTCGACGGGGAATGCATACGTCAGCATGACGGATGCACGCTCGTCGCGAGGAAGCGTCTCAGAGCCGAACGGCCAGCCGGAGCCGATGATGAGGTCGCAGGTGATGCCGATCTTCTTGGCTTCGTCGAACACGACCTGGAGCATCGAAATCCATTCATCGGAAAGCCACACGAGCGATTTCTTGCCCATGTCGTCCGCCCTGCTCGGGAATGCGATCGGGTTGATCTCGACGCCGCCGATTCCTGCTTCTTTCAGGAGATGGAGCTCGCGCACAAGCTCCTCGGCCTCGACCTTGTCCCCGTTCCACCACCAGCGCACGAACGGACGGTATTTGCCGTCAGGGTCGGTGAAAACCTTATACAAGCCGTCGGGAGTGTTGATCTTCTCGACCAGTCCGGCTGCGGTGGATGCAGTCAAAGGTGCACCCATGAGAGGCGAGCTGACAACTGCTCCGCCCGCTACCAGGACGAAACTGTCTTTTATGAATTCTCTTCTGTCCATATCTTCAGATTATTTTTTTATTTCTTTCAAATACTTGTCGTAGTAATATGCCCGGACATCAGCCCAGTGATAGTACGGATACCTGTCCGTCGCCACCGGTATGCCTACTTCGTTTTCATTCAGCATGAACTTGACCAGAATGTCCGATTTCCTGTTCTTGTAGAAAACAACCTGGATGTTGCCTGCCATAGGCGTGATGTTGAAGTTGGCCCAGGCCTTGTAATACTGGCTCGGATCGGTCTCCTTGCCGCGGCACCCGTCAAGTTCGAGGGCAGTCGCGAGAGGCGTGAGGAACGAATCGTGGGAGAAGCGCAGCGTTGCGCCCTTCCAGCCGTTCCCGATGTATTCGTCCGCCTTGTCGATTATGTGCTCGATAGTGTACGCCGCAGAATTGGCGACTGTATCTCCGGCTGACGGTGCTGATCCGAAACGGACATAGAAGTCCGAATTGCGCATCTGCCAGATGTCGAAAAGCTCTTCGACGGTGAAGATGTCGCAAAGCGACATTTCCGGCATCGAATCCTGGAGGATCATCGCAACTTCGAAGAAATGCTCATAGACCTGCTGCTTGTCGAAACCGGCCAGGACCGTGGTATCGGCGAAAAGAGAACAGAGGAGGCGGTCCGGTCCGATGGATCCCCTGTAAAGATGCGGATAGTCCGGCTGTTCGAACATGCGGTCCTCGAACTTGTAGAAAGCACGGCTTCTCTTGCTGAGATGCCTTCCGTCCCGGCTGTCGGCGGTCTTGGGAATCATCAGATGCGGCCGGAGCTCCTCCATGCGGTCGCAGAACGCACACATGCTCAGTATGACGCGCTCCGACTGGGTCGAAGAAGCCTCGACCTTGGCGCCACGACCGAATGCCTTCGGAAACGAGCGGACCATGCGCTCCGCTATGCCGCGATGCTGGCTGACACCCAGCGGCGTCAAGGAGCCGATACGCCCTTTGGCATCCGCCCAGATGGTGTCCATCCTGGTCAGCACATCCTTTCCAAGAGGAGTGAGCACCCCGGCCGAGTCCCCGGCCTGCAATGCCTTGAGAGGGATGGTGTACGCTTCCTTGCCCGTATGCCAACGCGAGCCGTGCCTGCCGAAATGGCTGACATAGAAGGCTTTATATCCGCGAGGAGCACGAGTCTGGGCTTTTTGAGGCCCCTGGTATGTATAATAATAGCCACCGGCCTTAAGCGGATCCGCCTTGATCTCCTCAAGCGAAGTCTGGGCCATGGAAGGTAATGCAAAGAGCAGCGAGAAAGCGAAAAAAACTATTTTTCTCATATAAGAATCATGTGGTAAATCATATCATACAAATATACTGATAAAAATGGTTATTTTTGCAAACTATTATGATGAATGCAGAACTGACTTTTCTGGGCACAGGGACTTCCCAAGGCGTCCCGATGATAGGATGTGACTGCCCTGTCTGCCGATCCGCCGACCCGAGGGACAAGAGACTCAGGGCATCGGCACTGGTAAGGTACGGCGGCCTCACGATATTGGTGGACTGTGGTCCGGACTTCAGATATCAGATGCTCCGGGCGGGAGTGCGCCATCTGGATGCGATACTGCTCACCCACAACCACAAGGACCACACAGGAGGGCTGGACGACGTGCGTTCGTTCAACCTGTTGGAAGCCAAGGCGATGAACATCTACTGCCAGCCGTATGTGGTGAACTCGCTGAAAAAGGAGTACAGCTACGCGTTCGATGAAGTCAAGTATCCGGGAGCACCGGAATGGCATGTCCACGAAATCGGCCGCGACCCGTTCCTCGTCCATTCCAACGAATCGGAGAACAAGCTGGTCTGGGAATCCGGATTCGGCTACCACAGCATAGAGCCGGAGCATGGCGAGACCATTCCTCCGGTCGAGGTGATCCCTATCCAGGGATGGCACCATAAGGAGAAGAAACTGTCCGTACTCGGCTACAGATTCGGCAACATTGCCTATGTCACGGACATGAAGCAGATTGAAGAATGCGAATTCGAGAAGCTGCAGGGGCTCGACGCGATCACGGCCAACTGCGTGAAGATCGCCCCGCATCACTCTCATTTCTCCCTCCAGGAGGCGCTCGATTTCTTCGAGCGCGTGGGAGCAAAAGAATCATACATCACGCACATCTCCCACCTTCTCCCCGTCCACGAAGAATTCAGCAAGATGCTGCCTCCGCACGTGCATGCCGCCTATGACGGACTGACTCTCAGATAAGCGGGGAATTTGCACTATAGAAAAATATTGTTACATTTGACAACTTTTCACAAACAAGACCGAAACCTATGACACCTGAAACCGCAGCCGCGATAGACAGCATCAACGTCACGTTGAATGCCGGCGGCATGAACACCATAAACATAGTCCTTGCGTTCGTCATGTTCGGCGTCGCACTTGGAATCAAGCCACATACCTTCGTGGAAGTATTCAAGCAGCCGAAATCGGTACTGGTCGGAATGCTCTGCCAGCTGATCCTCCTGCCGGCGCTGACATTCTGTCTTGCCGTACTGATGAACCCTTGGATATCACCGATGATGGGACTGGGAATGATACTCGTGGCCGCCTGCCCTGGAGGAAACATCTCCAATTTCATGTCCTCCCTCTCGAAGGCCAACATCGAACTTTCAGTCTCCCTGACAGCGATCAGCACGGCGCTCGCAGTGCTGCTCACTCCGGCCAATTTCTACATCTGGGGCAACCTCTACCTCCATACGGCCAACATCGCAGGAGAAGTCCCGACCCTGGTGATCCCTCTGTTCGACGTATTCAAGACCATATTCATACTGCTCGGGATTCCGCTCTGCCTCGGCATACTCTGCTCGCACTTCCTCCCGAAGGTCGCAGATGCGCTCAAAAAGCCGTTCCAGTGGGTCTCCATCCTCTTCTTCATCGCGATGGTGGTACTCTCATTCGCAGGTAATATCGACGCATTCCTCAAATGCATCAAATACATCTTCGTTGTCGTGCTGGTTCACAACCTCCTGGCCCTGTCCACAGGTTTCCTCACGGCATCGGCGTTCAAGCTCCCTTACCGTGACCGCAGGACGCTCACCATCGAGACGGGAATCCAGAACTCCGGCCTCGGTCTCGTGCTGCTCCTCGGCACCTCGCTCTTCGCCGGCTTCCCTCCTCACGGAGGAATGCTGGTAATTACCGCATGGTGGGGCATCTGGCACATAATCTCCGGCCTGTCAGTATCGGCATTCTTCAACTTCCACACCAAGCGTATCGAAGGATGAGCAAGATCTACGAGCGTGACGCCTGGTATTCATTCCTGAGGCCTTTTGTGGATCATCTGGTGCAGACCAGTTTCCACAGCGTCACCGTGACCGGGGAGTCCAACATCCCCGATGACGGCGCCGTCATGCTCGCTCCGAACCATTGCAACACCTTGATGGACGCCCTGGTGGTCCTCCAATGCCACAAAGAGCCCGTAGTATTCGGCGCAAGAGCCGATATCTTCAAGAAACCTCTGGCCGCCAGATTGCTCCGTTTCCTCAAGATCCTCCCGATCCCGAGGCTCAGGGACAACATCCGTCAAGTTGCCAAGAACCGCGAGACCATGGCGGAAGCGGTGGAAAGTCTGGAAAACGGCGTGAAATACTGCATGTTCTGCGAAGGAACGCACAGGACGCGCCATTCGCTGCTGCCGCTCAGGAAGGGCATCATACGCACGGCGTTGCTGGCGAACGACAAATTCGGAGAAAAGAAGCCCGTCTACATCGTCCCGATGGGCATCGAATATGGAGACTATTTCCGTTTCCGCACCTCGGTCAAAGTCAGCTACGGCGAGGCGATCAATGTCACAGAATTCCTGAAGGCCAACCCGGAGATGCTCGAAAGCGAGGTCTACAGGACCCTGCTCGATGAGTTGAAAAGCAGATTGAGTTCGCTCTTCACCTATCTGCCGGACGATGACAGATACGAAGCACGCTGGACTCTGGCCAAGATTTCCGACAGCGAGTCGGCAATGAAAGCGGACGACACGTTGATGGACAAAGCTGTCGTTTTCGAGCAGCACCGCAAGGAACAAAAGATCTCGATAAAGTCCCTGGGGCACAGACGGCCTTTGTTGAGAACGCTTCTCAAACTGCTTATAGCACTGATCGTGCTGCCCGTCTGCCTGTTCTGCACCATAGTCAGTTCGCCGATGTGGATAGCGTCGTCATTCATCTGCAAATCAATCAAGGACCCGGCATTCGCGAACACCGCAAGATTCTGCGTCAAGTTCGCCATCCTGCCATTCATCACCATAGTCTGGGCGGTCGCGGCGTTCTGCCTGCTGCCGTTCAAGTGGGCGCTTCCGGCATTCGTCGTCGCCCTTTTCTCACATAGCACGCACTACGAATTCCAGGAATATCTCCGCGTGCTGCTCTCAGACATCAGGCTGCTTTCCGGGCATCAGGACTTGAAGGAGGAATATGAGGAGCTAGTCTCCTGCATCAAGAAATAAACCTAACCATAAGGATATTTTTATGAAAAAGATCATCCTCTCGCTGGCTGTCGTCATGTGCGGCATGTCCGCCACAGCCCAGGAAATTGTCAAGACCGGTCTCAATTTCGGTCCTCTTCCAGTCATCGCGTATGACGCAGACAAAGGGCTCCAGTACGGAGCCATCCTCAACATCTTCAACTACGGAGACGGTCACAACTATCCGAACTACGACTCCAAACTGTATCTCGAGGCTTCTTTCTTCACAAAGGGATCCAAGCTGCTCCAGATCCAGTACGATGACAAGGAGCTCATCCCAGGAGTGCGTTGGAGCAGTACCATCTCAGCCAACCTCGACAAGGCCTTTGACTTCTACGGATTCAACGGATACCAGTCCTACTTCGAGCACGAATTCATCCAGGCAGGAAAAGAAGGCACGTCATTCCTCTACGAGCCTTTCTATCGCGTCGACCGCAAGCAGATCATCATCAAGAGCGATTTCGCCGGTTCGATCACCGACCATCTGAAATGGAAGGTTGGATACCACGGCCTATACATGAAGGAAGGGAAGATCGACTACGACAACATCAACAAAGGCAAGACAGAAGAAGAAGCCTTCCCGAAGACATCGACACTGTACGACCATTACCGCAACTGGGGGCTCATCTCCGATGATGAAGCCGAAGGCGGATATGTCAGCAGCATACGCGCAGGACTTGAGTTCGACACACGCGACAAGGAAGGAGCACCGACCAGGGGTATCTGGGCGGAAGGCCATATCATGGCCGCGCCGAAGTGGCTCGGGACGACCAATCCGTTCTACCGCTATGCCGTCACCCTGAGGCAGTACTTCCCTATCGTCGATCGCGACAGGCTCACTTTCGCCTACAGGCTCAACTATGAAGGCACACTCGGCGACAATGCACCTTACTACATCCTGCCTTATATCACAGTCATGGGTCATGACTGCGATAAGGACGGAATGGGCGGATACCGCACTGTCAGAGGAATCATGAGGGACAGGGTATTCGGACTCGACATGGCCACATACACCGCGGAATTCCGTTGGAGATTCCTCCAGTTCACAGCATTCAACCAGAACATAGGCCTGGGACTCAGTGCGTTCTCTGACGGAACGATGGTCACCAGAGGCAGGGACATGTCATTCAAGGGCAATGAAAGCTTCCGTGGCACTTATGAAGAATACATGTCCAAGGGACAAGCCAAGGACACACCGCACATCACTGTCGGAAGCGGCTTCCGCTTCATCATGAACGAGAACTTCATCATAGCCGCGGAATACGGCACTCCAATCACTCATTTCATGAAGAACAGCCCTCTGTACAACCAGGACGGAACCGGAGCTTTCTACATCAACCTCGGATATCTGTTCTAGACAGAAATTGCGAAGAAAAACAAGAAACAACCTAATACAGAAAATGAACATGAAGAATCACAGACTGATCGCGGCCATCATCACAGGCATCGTAGCGGCAACGCTTCTCTGTCCACCGGCAGACGCACAGAAATCCAAGAAAAAGGCAGCGGAAGCTGCTCCTGCTGTACCGGAATTCCAATTGCCTTCGGCCGAAACAGCAGCGCAGAAACTTGAAAGGATGAAATGGTGGACTGACGCCCGCTTCGGAATGTTCATCCACTGGGGTCTGTATTCAATGCCGGCCCGCCATGAATGGGTGAAGAACGCCGAAAAGATGACGAATGAGGAATATCAGAAATACTTCGACCACTTCGATCCGGACCTCTACAACCCGGCGGAATGGGCGAAGATGGCCAAGGCGGCCGGAATGAAATACGTTGTCATCACCACCAAGCACCATGAAGGCTTCTGCATGTGGGACTCGCAGTACACCGACTACAAATGCACCAACACCCCGGCAGGACGAGACCTGATCAGGGAATTCGTGGACGCTTTCAGGGCTGAGGGCATCAAGATCGGTTTCTACTATTCGCTCCTCGACTGGCACCACCCGGACTACACTCTCGACAACTGCCACCCGCAGCGCGACCTTCTCGCCGACAAGGCCAAGGCAGATGCTTTCAATGAGGGCCGTGACATGGAAAGATACCGCCAGTACATGAAGGACCAGGTGACCGAACTCCTCACCAACTACGGCCAGATCGACATCATCTGGTTCGACTTCTCCTGGAAGGATGGAAAGGGACGTGATGACTGGGATTCAGAAGGTCTCCTCAAGCATGCGAAATCACTTCAGCCGAACATCATAGTGGATGACAGACTCGACCTCAAGGATATCTGGGGAGGATGGGACATAATGACTCCTGAGCAGACAAAAGTCGCTTCCTGCCCGACCTGGAACGGCGAGAAAGCCACCTGGGAGACCTGCCAGACCTTCTCCGGTTCATGGGGCTACCATCGTGACGAGACCTCATGGAAGAGCATGCCTCAGCTCCTCGAACTCTTGATCGAGACAGTCAGCAAGGAAGGCAACCTCCTCCTCAACGTCGGTCCAACCTCCCGCGGAGAATTCGACTACAGGGCACAGGAGCGTCTCGAGGGACTCGGCAAATGGATGCATGCGAACAGCAGGTCGATCTACGGTTGTACGGCCGCACCGGAGGGATTCAATGCGCCGGAACGGACCTTGCTCACCTACAATCCGGAGACCAGGCGTCTGTACATCCATCTGATCGACTACCCTATGGGCAGCCTCAGATTCGATTTCGCGGACAAGGTCGAATACGCACAGTTCCTGCACGACGGATCGGAAATCAAGTTCAGCAAAGACAGTTTCAGTCTTCCGGTGCTCAAACCGGATGTCGAGATTCCGGTGATAGAGGTTTTCCTCAAGGACTAGGACAGGGAATCATCTGGACGGCGGGGGCACTTCCCCGCCGTCTATCATTGAACGCAGAAGGGCCACGGCACTGCGGTCCAGTCCGTTGGCGGGATCGGACACGAATGAGTTGAACTCATCGACGCTGTACCGTCCGCCACGGCTGCGCACAAACGAAAGAATGGCATTCCGGCTTCTGGTTTCCGCTGTTTCCATGCTACCGGACGATCTGGCACGGCAAACGTCACAAGTGCCGCAGTCCCGGCTCTCTGTCTCGCCGAAATATGCCAGCAGCATCCTGGACCGGCATGTTTCCGTATCCGAAGCATAGGAGACGATTGCGGCGCTGCGTTCGGACCAGGCATCCTTCAGCATCTTGTAGCGGTCCGGAGAGAGACGCACATTGCCCGGGCGGAGTCTCGGATGATGCAGATAGATGACGCTGGCATGGTCTGATGGCACATAGTTTATCACATGTTCCAGGGACATCCTGTACAGAAGCTGGCGCAAAGCCGATACTGAGACACCGCAGCGCGATGCCGCCCAGTTCTCGTCGAGAGTCACAGGGAAAGAGAACACGCCAGTATAGTTCCTCATCAGAAGCTCGAGCATCACGGACATCTTCGGATCCGGCAGATCGACGTCATAAAGTTCATTGCGGGACATGGCGATCTTGACCCTGGTGTTGATGTCTATATCCTCAGAATAGGTCAGGTGATCCTCACGCTCCAGATACTTGATCGCGTGGTGCACGTTGGCCCGCTGCAGCTTGTATGTACGGCAGAATTCATCCAGGTCGAACTTGAGCTGTCTGCCCTCCCCGGCCTCGTAAGGAATCTGGAAGAACTGATGGATCTTGTGATAGATGTCTTCTATATATTCCAACGACGGGAAGGACGTCTTCGCGATCTGGTCGATCCTGCGGATGTCGATGTCGTTCCACAGAAGCACCGCGTACGAACGCCTGCCGTCGCGGCCTCCTCGGCCGGCCTCCTGGAAGTACGCCTCCGGACTATCCGGCAGGTCCATATGCACGACGAAACGCACATCACCCTTGTCGATGCCCATTCCAAACGCGTTCGTGCACACCATCACGCTGATGCGGCCGTCTTTCCAGGCCGCCTGCCGCTCACTCCTTGTCAGAGCCTCAAGCCCGGCATGGTAGTAGGACGCAGATATCCCGTTCGACTTGAGGAAGTCGGCGATCTGTTCGCATTTCGCGCGGTTGCGCATGTAAACGATTCCAGTGCCCGGCACCGACTTGCAGATATTCAGCAGCTGTCCGAGCTTGTCATCCACCTTGCGGACGATGTAGGAAAGGTTCGGCCGCTCGAAGCCGCTCTTGTACACCAGCGGCTCTGCAAATCCGAGCCTGTCCATGATATCCCTGGCCACTGTCGGAGTAGCGGTCGCGGTCAGGGCGATCACCGGAGCATCCACGACCTTGCGGAATTCGCCGATGCGGAGGTAATCCGGCCGGAAATCGTACCCCCACTGCGAAATGCAGTGCGCTTCATCGACTACGATGTAGCTTATCGGCAGCACATCCGAATATGAGCGGAAAAGCGCCGTGTTGAGCCTTTCCGGCGAAATGTAGAGGAACTTGAAATCGCCGTACGCCGCATTGTTCAAGGCAAGGTCGACTTCGTGTCTGGACATGCCGGCGTGGATTGCCAGAGCCTTGATACCGCGATCGTTAAGGTTCTGCACCTGGTCTTTCATCAGGGCGATCAGAGGCGTGATCACGAGTGCCAGGCCGTCATTCATCAGAGCCGGCAGCTGGAAGCAGATGGACTTGCCTCCGCCGGTCGGCATCAAGGCGAGCACATCGCGGCCGGCCAGTGCAGCATCGATTATATTCTCCTGCATCGGCCGGAAGGAAGTATACCCCCAGTATTTCTCAAGAACCTCGATCTTCGTCATGTTACAAAAGTAACTCTATTTCTTTGCGCTATCAATAAAAATGAGTAAATTTGGGGTCGGATTTGAAATCACTTATAATTTTTTAACAATATGTCACAGATCTGTTTAAAGAAATACGGCATCAACGACGTCAAGGAGATTGTCTACAATCCTACTTACGAGGTGCTGTTCAACGAAGAAACAAAACCTGAACTTACCGGTTACGAGAAGGCACAGGAGACTGAGCTCGGCGCCCTCAACGTAATGACCGGCATCTACACCGGACGTTCTCCTAAGGACAAGTACATTGTCATGGACGAGAACTCAAAGAACACCGTATGGTGGGACAGCGAGGAGTACCACAACGACAACCACCCTATGTCAGAGGCTGTATGGGCTGAGGTCAAGAAGCTCGCTCTCGAGCAGCTTTCAGGCAAGAAGCTTTATGTTGTCGATGGTTTCTGCGGTACCAACGAGGACACCAGGATGAAGGTCCGCTTCATCATGGAGGTCGCTTGGCAGGCACACTTCGTGACCAACATGTTCATCCGTCCGAAGAACCAGAAAGAGTTCGACCAGGAGCCTGATTTCGTTGTTTATGCAGCTTCAAAGGCCACTGTCGAGAAATATCAGGAGCTCGGTCTCCGCAGCAGCACCTGCGTCGCTTTCAACGTCACGAGCAAGGAGCAGGTCATCCTCAATACATGGTACGGCGGTGAGATGAAGAAGGGTATGTTCTCCATGATGAACTACTTCCTCCCTCTCAAGGGCATCGCAGCAATGCACTGCTCAGCCAACACCGACATGAACGGCGAGAACACCGCCATCTTCTTCGGCCTCTCAGGTACCGGTAAGACCACCCTCTCAACCGACCCTAAGCGCAAGCTCATCGGTGATGACGAGCACGGCTGGGACGACCACGGAGTATTCAACTTCGAAGGCGGCTGCTATGCAAAGGTCATCAAGCTCGACAAGGAGTCTGAGCCGGACATCTACAATGCAATCCACCGCGACGCCCTCCTCGAGAACGTAACAGTCGCAGAAGACGGCACCATCGACTTCAACGACAAGAGTGTCACCGAGAACACCCGCGTCAGCTACCCTATCTACCATATCAAGAACATCGTCCGTCCGCTCAGCGCAGGTCCTGCAGCAAAGCAGGTCATCTTCCTCTCTGCAGATGCATTCGGAGTTCTTCCTCCAGTATCAATCCTCACTCCTGAGCAGACCAAGTACTACTTCCTCTCAGGTTTCACTGCCAAGCTTGCAGGTACAGAGCGCGGTATCACCGAGCCTACTCCTACCTTCTCTGCTTGCTTCGGACAGGCATTCCTCGAGCTTCATCCTACCAAGTATGCTGAAGAGCTCGTCAAGAGAATGGAGCAGAGCGGTGCAAAGGCATATCTCGTCAACACCGGCTGGAATGGTACAGGCAAGCGTATCTCCATCCGCGACACCCGCGGTATCATCGACGCTATCCTCGACGGTTCTATCGACAAGGCTCCTACCAAGCAGATCCCTTACTTCAACTTCGAGGTTCCTACCGAGCTCAAGGGAGTTGACACAGGTATCCTTGATCCTCGCGACACATACAAGTGCGCTTGCGAGTGGGAGGAGAAGGCAAAGGATCTCGCCGGAAGGTTCATCAAGAACTTCAAGAAGTACGAGTCCAATGAGGCTGGAAAGGCTCTCGTAGCCGCTGGTCCTCAGCTTTAATCCAGAGCATGTGGGTACGGTTGCGTACCTGACATATAATAGCGAGGTCGGCCTTTCAGGTCGACCTCTTCTTTGTATCAAGAGCCAAGTTCTGTTCCGACCGGCGGCGGTGTTTGCGGCGGTGTTTGCGGCGGTCAGGTGCTGTCAGTTCCGGCGGGCCACAAGCCCTGCTTCTCGAACTCTAACATGGCTTTTGCGGCCCGGCTTTCCCGTTCCGCAAAAGCTTTGCCGTAGCCAGACCAGGCCCTCCCTTTTCAGGGGGACTCTGTCCCCCTTACCCGCCGCTATCGCGGCTACCCCCTGCGGCTCACCGGCGGGCTAATGCCCTGCTGCTCGAGCCGAAGGCATCAAAATGCCTGCTGTAAACACACTCGCGACCACCGACATCGCAGAGTTTCATCGATCTAGCTGCTTAACTGTCTCTACATTGCAATGCAATGCAATGCATTGCATTGCTCTGCTCCGTCCCGCTCTCAGCCGGCGCTCTGAGGAGCGCTTGTCTCCGGCAAACTTTTGTCTCCACATCAGCCGGGCCGCGAACATGATTTCATGCTCCGCTCTTGTACAGCGTTGGCAATTATGTCTGCACATAGTCTGTAACCTTTAATTTTCCACTTGGATATTTTTTCGGAAACAAATTGCTGTTTCCTTTCCCGATTGGTCACTTCTCGGCAATAAAAGTTCGGATTCTTTCCGGATTGAGCTTCTGACGACCATCTTGGAAAAATATCGGCAGAATCTTTCCGGATTTGCCTCAGCCCGACAACAAAACGTCGAATTGTTTCCCGATTGCTCCTTCGGCCTTCAATTCCGGAAACAAATCGCCTTTTTCTTTCCCGATCGATCGCTTTTCGGCAATAAATGGCCATATTCTTTCCAATCCTGTTTGCCGGGCAACGGCATTTCGGGCTGACTGTCCCGTTTGTTTTTGGTTTTCCGCTACTGTTTTGCTATTTTTGATGTAGCCAAACGAAAAACTTCTGGCCGTCTAGTACTGCTGTTGACGGCCGCATTTCTTTCGAGTTGCCTCAGGATTGAATCTGCCGGCGTGGAGGAACAAGTTGGATGTCGGGTTGATTGCGCTGTCCCGGATCTCAGCGGCATTGATGCGTCCTCGAGGGGCAGCAGGCTGTTTGCGAATTTTGGTGGAGCAGTCGCGACCAAGTCCTCTTCACCGTTTGAACCGTTGGAGTCGCTGCTTTCCCGTGACGAAACCAAGATTCTCGATATCGGAGAATACATACTGACAGAGATACCTTTCAAGGAGTGCTGCTCGGAGGACGAAATCAATATGGTGTCGTACAGGCCGGATGCTTTTCTTGAAGACAGCCTGTCTGTAGCCAAGGTTTCCCTGGTGGACTGGTTTCACCCGGACACGGAGGAGCACAGCATGTTCGTGATAACGATGATTCCGTCGGCCGACTACGATTCCGAAGGGCAGAATGCCGGTTATTCCTTTATCGAGGGGTTGTCAGATTTCAGCGGTGCAATCCTGTTCTCCGAACTTGACGGCACGTTCGTAAGCGGATTCAGATATGACGGCGGACAGGTCGACGATCTGGTGGCATACGATTCTGCCTCAATGCCGGGTGAAAGGGTGTCGGGGCAGCGACATTGGATGTACGTTTTCTTTCCGGAAGAGGGCGTGGTCCAGACAAAAGCCATGGACCGTATGAGGAAACTGGAAGATGATGATTATCTTTGTCTTGACGATCTGGATCCCAGTGTATGTGTTGGAAGAAGGGATAATTCAGATGAAGGTTGTGGCGGAGGTACGTCAAATCCAGGTTCTTCCCGCGGTTCCGAGGCATCGGACTTGATCAGATACGCAGGAGATTACGGATCGTCTAACTATACAGGTGGCGGCGGTGGCGGTGGCAGCCGGAATTCGAACAGCAACAACTCTGATGTCGACAAAAACAAGAAGGCAACAAGTTGCGTGGATTCCCTGAGCACGAAGATAGTCGCAGCGAAGGACGAGGCGAGGATTATCCAAAAAGAGTTGATGGACGGGAAGGAATTGGAACTGGTGGAAATGCTCTACAGTGAGTTAGCCCCTTATGTGGACAAAATCACATCCATAGAAGTGAAGGATTC
>JAZQNI010000079.1:0-9744 GCA_045627265.1 Candidatus Cryptobacteroides sp. | reverse complement strand
TCGATCTCACGGGCCTTGAGGCCGAGCCTGTTGAGCCAGAGAGAGGTCAGATCGGCATCCGCAGGGACTTCGGCCACTCTCGGACTGGCCGTATAATTGTACCAGTCAAGCAAGGATATGTTTTGAAGTTCATACGGACTGTTGTATATCTCCGGTCTGTTTTTCCTCTGATTGTCGGTGAACTTGCTCCAAAGCATATCCCGACGATATCTAAGGAAGTCCTCACCTTCGAGAATATCCAGATGGCGGTTGTTCTGGGCGACACCGACGTTGGCGGTGAAGTTGACCTTAGGCTTGCCACCTTCACCCTTTTTGGTGGTGATGAGGATGACACCGCCGGCACCGTTGGCACCATAGACAGCACAAGCCGCGGCATCCTTGAGGACGTCGATACTCTGGATATCGGCCGGGTTGATATCTCCCAGCATTCCCTGGAAGAGTGATCCATCAAGGATGATGATGGCATCAGTTCCGGCACCGATACTGTTCTGGCCTCTGACCTTCACTCCGTTGATGTTACCGGACACGTCGGTGCCCTGCCACATCTGGAGACCCGCAGCCTTGCCTCGGAGGAGGTCACCTACGGAACGCGGAGCCTCGGCCTGAGCCTTGACCACATCCACGTGGGCGATAGCGCCGGTGAGGTCCTTCTTCTTCTGCGAACCGTATCCGACCACCACGACTTCGTCCAGGAACTCGGAACTGTCCTTCATGACGATCTTCATCTGAGGGGCCGCCGCAACATCCTGGTCAGAGTAGCCGAGGTTGGAAACCTTGAGTGTCGATCCCGGCCTCACTACGATCGTGAAATTGCCGTCAAGGTCGGTTATGCAGCTTTTCTTGGTGTTTTCCTCGATTATCGCGGCGCCGATGATGGGCTCGCCGTTGCTGTCCACCACAACACCCTTGCAGGGCACGGGGGTCTTGCTGGTCGTCTTTGCAGCCTGAGGAGCCTTCTTGAACACCTTGACGGACTTGCCGTCAATGGTGTATTCGATGTCCTGACCGGCGAAGATCTGGTCCACGATGGACTTGATCGAAGCGGAACTGGCCGAGACGGAGATCTTCTTGTTGAGATCGACTACATCTGAATTCGCTACGATGGAATACCCGGTCTGCTGTGAGACAGACGAGATCGCATCTTTCACGGTGACGTTCTTGAGATCAAGGTTGAAACTCTGGGCGTTCAATCCCAGCGACACACCCAAGAGCAAGAAGCACATCAGAATTCTGAATTTCTTCATATCAGGTTAAATCTTAATGTTATTATCAATTCATTGTCACCACGGATAGGAGAGGTCAGGAACGTTGTGTCCGCAGCCATCTCCATCGAACGTTCCTTCCGGGGTATGGACCTTGACGCCTTCGGGGGCGACTATGTACATCCTCGGAATCTCCCCTCCTGTATCCCAGGAGAAGAGGATCTTTCCGAACTTGGTGTTTATCGTGGTTCTGGCCCACTCGAGGCCCTTGTCTTTCATTTCAAGCACTGGCGCGACAGAAATCTCGCTGTAATCCCCGGCCAGAGGGGTGATGCCTCCCGGCACCCTGTAGAACCAGTCGAGCGCCTTGGAGAGTTCGTCCTTGTTCCATGCTTCCTTCCTGGCGAGGCGGCTGCAGAGGTCCGGGTTGAGCGCCTCAAGCACGCGTACACCATCCATGGCAAGGTATTTCTTGCGGCATTCTGCGGCCTTGGATCCATCCGCCAGAGCTTCCTCCATAAGTTTGTACGTCCTGGCGAGCATAGGGTTGGTGCACTGGAAAGTGCGGTCGGCGTCATTCTGAGGCATAGGATGTGCCACGAAGCGGTCGAGATATTTCTGCGCCTGCTTGTCGCTCAGTCCAAGCGGAAGGTCGATGCCGAGCGGATTGAGGCCCGGACCGCCGCCGCCGAGGAAGCCGCAGCTCTCGCCGGTCTTCCATGGGGAAACCCAGAATGAATACAGTTCTCCGTCGGTGACGTAGAACTTGAAGCGGACGGCCCTGCCGGCGAGCCGGCCGAGATGCTTGTGATGCTTCCAGCATACCATCATGCGGGTGCCGTCAGCATCTGCGAGCGCCTGGCATTCGTCCTTGGAATAACCCTTGAGCGGCTTTCCGTCCTCGCCGAGGACTTCGACCGCGAGGCGGCCGGCCGCTGCGTTGACGAAAAGATATCTGCCTTCGAAGCTGACTGCCGGGGTCTCGATGAAGCCTTCGCCTTCCGCCTTCATGGAGACGAAACCGTCGCGGCGGAGTATGCCGAGGCCGGTGGAAGTCCAGCCGTCCCACATCACGTCGTTGAGCTTGTGGCCGCCGCAGTAGAGGTAGAGCGAGTCGCCGACGATGACAGGATTGCCGATCGCCGGCTGCATGTTGCCATAGTTCCACGCTCCCGGCTCCTGGACGCTCTCCATCACAGGCTCCATGTCCGGTCGTGCGTAATGGAAGCCGTCGCGGCTGTAGCCGAGGCAGAACTCGGTAAGTTTCTGTATGCCGCGCTCGTTGCAGATATTGTTCTCCGGTCCGCGCCAGACTGAATATTCGCCCAGCATCACGCTCTCGTATGCCGTGGCGTCGAAATTGTACACGGCTGGAAGGCAGTCCGGGCCGATGGTCGGATCCGGATGGCGCTTTTCGTCAGGGTCGATGCCGAACCAATATACGATGTCCGGATCGATGGAGGTGTAATCTTTCAGCAGGCTGTCTCTGACATAGTCGAGTTCGTTCTGGAACCAGTGCACGCGATGGACGAGGTTCTCGAGGTCGTTGTCCTCCACGTATGCGCGGCAGCGGATGCTAGGAAGCATAGGTGCGAACACCCTGATACTGGCGATCCATTTCTTGCGGAACGGATTGTAATTGACTGTGGATCTGTCGCATACGCGGCCGGACATGGCAACGGTCTCTCCCCAGTGGATGCCGTCGGCCGAATAGCGTATGTCGTATTTTTCGTGGTCCTTGCCGCAGCGGACGTAGATGGACTTGAAGCGTTTTGCGGGGTCGGTCTCCTGCTTGTCGATCCAGACGGCGCGGGAATCGTGCGAGATCGTGTCGCAGACGTTGGTGCCAGGCACGACATCGAGCTCCGGCTTCTCCCAGTGCTTGCCGTCCTTGGAGACTGCGTATCCGGTATAGAGGCCGGACCTGCCGTATTTCTCCCATTCGCCGGAACGGTACCAGACCTTGAAGAGGCCCTCGCGCTCGTCGTACCAGACGCCGCCGCTGAACGGGTCGGCCATCGGGAGCTTGCCGTCCATCCTGAAGTCGGTAGGACGGTCGCCGATGATGATAGGGTTGCCTTCGTACATGCGGGCGTGGTGGTTGACACGCTGCATGTCGGTGCTCTGGATCAGGAAATCGTCGACGAAGAGCTGGCGGCCGACATCGAGTCTGATGACCTCAGGTCTGTGCTCGACATACGGCAACGGCATCTTCTCGACACCGGCCGGGAGTGTGTATCTCGGCGGCCATGCTTCAGGAAGCTCGATGCCGTTGTGCAGCACTTCGGCGCCATCGCGCAGCATGTCGGTGCTCTTCTGCGCATTGCATACCGAACACAAAGACAACGCGAAAACCGCCAGGGCAACAGTCAATCGAAGCTTCTTTTCCATCTATAGCCTTTTTAACATATTTACTACGACAATACGTACAAAACGCGTAATGTTTTTCTACAAAATCTACCGGCGGTTGCTGTGGCTGCGCAGTTGGTCTCAGGGCGCAGAAGTTTCCCCCTCGCTCCGCTCGGAAATGCGCCCTTCGACCACAGCTCCGCCACACATTACCGCCTCCATAATAAGCTTTGGCGTCTTATACGAAGATATCAATCAGCGGAAGCGGTGATAGTGCAGGAATTCCAGTCGATGGTGTAGGTGATACCGTAGACGGATGCAGACTGACAATCCTTGCTGTTCGAAAGAACCATGACATCCTTCTCGAAAATACCGAGAGCCACAGAATACGACCCCCAAGGAGAAAGCCCGTAGGCATACGACGCATCGGAAGGATCCACACCATGATCCAGAGTCAGCTCGAACACATCCTTCGTTACCTGCGTCTTCTCATAATCAGTGCAGAGATCGGACCAACGACCAGTACGCGTACCGCACGAATACTCCAACTGTCCCTCACCGAGATTGACATAAGTCACACCACGATGCCTGACCCAGTTGTCATACTGCTGCGGGGCACCATTCTTCAGATTCTGCTCCACGGTCGTCGTGACCCTGTAACCCTTGTTCATCGTGATCCCGGAACCAAGGCAGAGGACACCCTTGTCGAAGAAGAACCACGCCTTGCGCGCGGTCAACCCGTCGCGGTTGTAATCCATGGCCGCCACCATGACGTCTTTCTTCTTATCGCCGGAGCCATCGCCAAAAACCTGTCCGAAGACCTTGTCTGTCCTGTTGTACGGAGGAAGATTGTTGCAGCCCCACAAAGGCTTGCCGTCATCGTAGGTGGTGGTGCCCGGAAGATGCTTCCAGTTCCACAAAGGGCCGATTTCAAGATACTCGGTCCCATCGCACCTCACAAGCAGCACACCGTCTGAGCAGAAATAGCCGAGCATGTTCTCGCTCAAAGTGTTCTCGAAGCCTTGAAGATGGTTGGACTGCATCCTGATGGACGCGCACCAGCCCAGGCTGCTTCTGTATGCACCGAAATCCGAATAAGGATAGTACTTGCCTCCGATCGGGTTGGAAAGCGGGATCTCCATGTATGAGTGGGCGTTCATGACGGTCGCGGTATTGCCCAGCTCCTTGCCGGCCATTACCTGACGTCCGACCCCGTTCAAGTCATAATAGCCCTTCCAGACCATCCAGTCCTGCCCCTCGAGCAGATAGTTGGTCAGTATCTCCTTCTTCTCGCCGACTATGGCCAGCGGAGTCCCCTTGAAGATGGAATACCACTTCGCCATGTCCTGCGCGAACACCAGACCATAAACCCCGGTCTGCATTATCCTGCCGTGCTGATGGAAAGAATAGTCCGGCTGTATGCCCTCGTCGGTGGTCAGTCTGATCTCGGAAAAAATATCCTCGTATGCCCGCATCACCATGTCATAGTCCTCGTTGAGCAAGCCGCGCTCCAGCACTATGCCGGCAACCCAGACCTTGTTCTGGCCCGTCATGCCGAGCTGGGTCTTGCTCAGGACGCGGTTCGCCCTCTGCAGGTCGGTGGAGTCGAAGCCCTCCTTCAGCAGCAGGAACGTCGGCGCGAATACCATAGGAGCCCCGATTTCGTTGAACCACCAGTTCAAGCTCCATGGCTTGCGGTTGTCCCAATACTCAAGCGCCTTGCGGCAGGCGTTCAGATATTTCTCGTTGTAAGTGAGATGATACGCTCTCGCAATGTCCCTCATGTTGCCGGAATGGCTCACAGGGCTCCAGTTGGACTGATGGTAGGAGCCGTAGTCGATGTCAGGCCATGAGCCGTCCGGCTTCATCCTGGACACCAGGCCGTCGGCAAATTTCAGGATCGCGGCCCTGTCGGAATTCGGGCCGCAATTGTAGAAGCGCTCCAGCTCCTTCATCACACGATCCCAGTTCTCGGCCGAAAAAAGCTCCTCCCGGCCGATTGTGCGAGGCTCGAGCGCAACGTCGATGGGCGTGATCTCCCCCGCATCGAAACTGCGGTCGCGGTTGAACACCAGCTCCTTGTCGTACCAGTTGCGGGAAGAATAGTACACACGCAGCAGCATGCTCGTCCCCTTGGCCACGTCGAGCGGAGGTACGGGCATGTAATATGTCCCCGGATGGTCCCAGGACAGTTTTTCCGCATCTTTGACGACCAAGGTGCAGGTCGACCCCGCCCATGGTGAAAGCTCGATGCGGACAGGCTTGAAGGCCTCCACATTGCTGGCCGTCAAGCGCAATTCGAGAGCGGACATGCGCTGATGCATCTGCACCGACGGCATGGTCGCAGCATCGCAGGAGAGCAGCTCCCCCTCCAGGGGAATCCCGGCGCCAGCCAGATGGTCATGGCCGGAACCGTGCTGGACGTGCTCCAGAGGCAGCTCATCACCGCCTTGGCCGACGTACGGATATGCGACCTTCCAGTCATACTCCGCCCCGGTCGCGAGAGGCGCAGCCAGATGGCCGGAGAATAGTCCGGTCGCGGCATGATACACAAAAAGGCCGTCGTCCACATGCGCGTTTTCACCCGCCGGGGAATGCGAGACACGGATGCTGTCCCCGTCCTGCCACCCCACGGCGAATCCGTCATCCACCGCGGTCCTGGTCCGCGGCTGGCTTACGGCAATATGAAAGACACCGCCGTCCGGCAGTGTCGGGGCGATGTCTTCATTCATGCAGGATACTGCCAGAAGCGAGCAGAAAAAAGCTATGACGACAGGCAGTCTTTTCATCAATCAATCTTGTAGTAGTCCTCCCAGCCTTTGCGTGGAGGCATTCCGGCGAGCATGGAATTGGCGAAATCGTCGTCCAATATCTGCTTGGTGCCGCGGTCGAACTTGAAGCCCTTGCCGAGCCTCTGGGCGATCACGCCGAGGTTGAACAGCTCGCAGAGCTCGCCGCCGACCGCGAACGGAGAACGCGCCTCCTCCTCACCCATGCAGGCCTTGAGGAAGTTCTCGTAGTGGTTGGACGGGCTCTTCGGCACCTTCGGCAGGCTTGGAGCCATCTCGTCGGCGACCTCCTTAGGGATGATCCTGAGCTTCTGCTCATGATGTCCACCCTGGAAAGTGAGAGTCTTGGAGTAGATTATCTTGCCCGGAGCGATGTATCCCGGCTTCTTCTTGTCGTACTGGAATCCTTCAGGCAGCTCAGGACCGTTGTCCTTGCCGTCGTACCAGTAGAGGTCGCAGGCCGGCATGGTGCCGCGGCGCGGGAAGCGGAACTTCAAGGTCGTGGCCATCGGGAAGAAATAATCGTTGTGGCCCTCCGCCTTGAGCACCTCAACCTCGTAAGGCAGGCCGAGATTCAGGAAGCGGTGCGCCGTATCGACCAGATGAGCTCCCCAGTCGCCCAGGGCACCCATTCCGAAATCGTACCAGCTGCGCCAGTTGCCACGGTGGAATTCATCAGAATAGTCGTGATATGCGACGGAACCGAGCCAGACATCCCAGTCCAGGGTGTCAGGACATTCTCCCTTCGGGAACCGGCTGATAGCTGTGTCGTAGCGGAACCAGCGCCTGTCTTCCAGCATATAGGCATCGATACGCGTCACATCCTTGATGATGCCGGCTTCCTGCCAGAGCTTGAACTGGAAATAATTGCCCCCGGAGTGCCCCTGGTTGCCCATCTGGGTGACAACCTGCGGATGGGCGGCGGCGGCCTTCATCAGGAGTTCGTTCTCGAGGAAGGTCCTCGTCAGCGGTTTCTCGCAATAGACGTGGATGCCTTCGCGTATGGCACGGATACAAATCGGGAAATGAGAGAAATCCGGGGTCGTGACAAACACGGCCTCGATTTCTCCGGCCATCTCGTCGAACATCTGACGGAAGTCCTTGTACTTCTTCGCGTCAGGATATTTGGCGAGCACAGCCTGAGTATGAGGTGCGCCGAGATCGACATCACAAAGCGCAACCACCTCCGCCAGCCCTGTGGCGGAGATGCACGCTTCGTTTTCCGCTCCGCGGTCGCCTATGCCGACCAGCGCAACTTTAACTTTTCCGATCATTAAAGTTCCTTGATCTTTATGTCCTTGTAATAAACCTTGTCAACATGGTCCTGAATCTGGATGTGGCCGGACTCGAAGTTGCCGAAGCCGTCCATCTTGCGGAACTTGCTGTATTTGACAAGGGCGTTGAATTCCTGGCTGTTGCGGTCGTATGCGACGACGCGCTTGCCGTTGAGCCAATGCTCCACATGGTCGCCGTCCACGATGATGATGGCGTTGTTCCACTCGAGAGGATTGTACTCCTCAGGGTTCTTGTCGGCCTTGATGAGGTCGTACAGAGAGCCTGTCGTGCGGTTGCCGGCGATGCCGAGCTTGGCGTCAGGATGGTTGAAATCGTCCAGAACCTGGAACTCGCAGCCGATCGAAGGGCTTTCGAACGCACCAGGATTGACGAAATACTTGATGCCGCCGTTCGCGCCTTCCGTGAGCTTGAAGTCGATGGACAGCATGAAGTTCTTGAACACCTTCTCGGTCATGATGTCGCCGCCTCTCTCACCCGGTACAGGGTTGGCCACGAGTACTCCGTCCTCGATGCCCCAGCCCTTATCAGGGAATGCGCTGCCGTCGATGCTGAGCCATCCGTTGAAGGTCTCACCGTCGAAAAGGCTGGTCCAGCCGTCTTTGAGCTGAGCCTCGTCAAGCTGAGGAACCACAGCCTCGACCTCCTCTGTGGCAGGGAGCTCCTTGATGATGACGTTCCTGAAGAACACCTCATTGCCATGCTCCTGCAGGAGGATGTGGCCCTTCTTGTGGTTACCGAAGTTCTCCCAGTTCTTGTACTTGCTGCAGGCAACAAGGGAGTTGAACATCTGGCAGTTGCGCTCATACTCGACGACCTTGACGCCGTTGAGCCAGTGCTCCACGTGGTTGCCGTTGACCTTCACCCATGCAGTGTTCCAGCCTTCCTTGTCGAAAGGAGCCTGGCTCTTGTCAGAGGTGATGAGGTCATAGAGGGAACCGAGGGTGCGGTTGCCTGCGGTACCGAGCTTTGCATCCGGGTGGAGGTCATCGTCGAGAATCTGGAACTCACAGCCGATGGCAGAAGCCTCTTTCACGGTATAGAGATCCGGTCTTACGAAATACTTTATGCCGCTGTTCGCTCCCGGAGTGATCTTGAAGTCAACTGAGAGCCAGAAGTTCTCATACTGCTTCTCTGTGATGAGGTCGCCGCCGTGGGTGGACTCTGCGCCACCGTTCTCCCATACCTGGAGCATGCCGTCAGCGACGGTCCAGCCTTCCTCAGGGAAGCCCTCGTGCTTCGCACTGCGCCAGCCGTTCATGGTCTTGCCGTCGAAAAGGAGCTGCCAACCGGCAGACTTCATCTTACAGGACAGCTTATTCGGAGTCTTAGGAGCCTCATAGTAGTCTGTCGAAGGCTTACATGCCGCTGCTGCGAGCACGAGAGCCACTGCATAGAAAAATTTCTTCATGATACTAGAGAGTATAATACTCTTCCCAGCCCTTGCGTGGTGGAACACCTGTGAGGAGAGCGTTTGCGAATGGGTTGTCGATGATCTCGCCGGAAGCCTTGTCGAACTTGAATGTGGTGTTGAGTCTCTGAGCGATGACACCGAGGTTCATCACCTGGCACATCACGCCGGCCTTCTCGAATGGAGAGTGAGCCTTCTCTGTGCCGAGGATGGCGTTGATGAAGTTCCTGTAGTGGTTGAAGTGGTAGGTCCTGTCGATCTCAGGAAGCTTGCCGGCCTTCTGCATCTCCTCGTGGAGTGCCTTAGGGATAATCTCAAGCTCTGAAGAGTGTGAACCTCCCTTGAAGATGAGATCCTGAGAGTAGATGACCTTGCCAGGGTTGAGTTTGGTAGGCACATAAGCGGCGCCGTTGACTGTAGGAACGTCTGAAACTTTGCTCTCACCGTATCCTGCAGGAAGCTCAGGGAAGTTGCCGATACCGTCATACCAGTTGAGCTCGCATGCTGGCTTGTTGCCTCTGCGTGCAAACTTGAAGTTGATGGTGGATGACATAGGGAAGAAGAAGTCATTGTGTCCTTCTGCCTTCTTCATGCCGACCTCGTATGGGAGTCCGAGCTCGAGGAACTCATGGCAGGTGTCGAAGAGGTGTGCTCCCCAGTCGCCGAGTGCACCCATACCGAAGTCATACCAGCAGCGCCA
>JAZQNI010000078.1:0-14880 GCA_045627265.1 Candidatus Cryptobacteroides sp. | reverse complement strand
CGATACGTTGAATGTCCGCTTTGGGAAGTTTGTTTACCGGGGTTTAATTTGAGTCTCTTACATGCCGATCCCAATATGGGACCGAGGCTTGTCGTATCAGAGAGAGAATGATAGGTAATGTGTAATTTATTGAAAATAAATGCTTTAAAATAGAAACTAGAAATATTATTCCAATTATATTTGGATTTTAACTGGGAATTGCAATTTGGCTTATGAAGAATTGGAAGAAAATCATTGGCTATATCTTTGCCTCTTTATTGATAGTCTTTGTCGTCCTTTATTGGGTAATGGATATTGAATGGGCTAGAAAGCCTTTTGAGCTATGTTTGTGCGCCACTTGCCTATACAATCTGTTTTTTAATCCGGTAAACAGAAATAAGTCCAAGGACGATGACTAATTTCCCATTTACCAACTAGAAACGACGAAATCAATATGGATAGAAAAAAACGGAACATATTGTCATTGGTTTTATCATTGGCTCTATCTTGTACCCTGATACCCGTTGGGATTACAAAGGGTTGGAGCATTATTGAATTTGTTGTCGGTGTTGCTTCATTTTTTATTACAGGGTTGATTGTAGGCTGGAATAATGAAGCAGCCTTCCATAGGAATCCCAATGCTGATATTCGCTTTGGCTATCATTTCTTGAGCTATTTATGCATCGTTTTTGGTGCTCAGGGGCTTTGGGGATGTTGGGGTGAGGCTCTGTTGCTCAAAGGGCTGGGAGCTGTGCTGATGATAATAGGAGCGATACTGATTAGGTTGGCCTGCTGTCCCAAGTGTGACACAACGGACTAAATCCCTATTTATCTGAGTCTCTGAACTCATATAACGGCCTCCGAGGACTCAATATCTTTTGTCTATTTGCCTCCAGTGAACCTGCAGAGGTGGTTTGCAGGGCAAAAGCGCGGAAGGTCGTCAATATAAAGGCCGACCTTCCGCAGCTGCGAGTGTTTTTATCGTGATGTAGCAAACTTATTGCATGGGGCGCTGCCCCATTATCCCCTGCTGTCGCATACCCGGCGGGACATAGCTCTGCTGCTCGGGCCTTCGGCCCTCCAACTGCTGCTCAACCGTCCGAATCAATGACAAGTCTCCACTGGATAGCGCCTTGAAATTGAGTTCAATCTTCTCAATGGGTCCGTTCTTGTCATCATAGTAGGTGCAGTATTATTTCTTCTCTGCGGTTGCGGAGAACAATACGATGTTCCGGTTGTTTGGAAGAGTAACTTCGCCGGCACCGTCGACAGGGATGCTGAGCAGGTACATATAACTGAACACGTATGCCTTGTTCCTCTCGGTAGAGCTGTGGGTATGTGTGCCCACATAGGCGACGTCATCGGTCCTGAGTTCGGATCCGTAGTATCCCGGCCATCCGTAAACACCGTAGAATCCCGAATACTCGGAAACTTCCTTGCTCCACTCTTTTCCTCCTACGTTGAAAGCAGCTTTCTTGGATGTAGCAACATTGCCGCGTCCCGGTACGAATGCCGCAAGTACATGCAGAACGTCAGTTCCTTCCGGAACGGAAACGGTCTGTCCTGTGCACATGACTGCATCCTTGTAGTCAGGTTCTCCGAATACGAAAGGCACTCCCTTGTACTCGAGTCTTTCAGGCAGGATCTCAGCGGCGAATGACTCCTCATCACGTCCAAGACGGCCCTGTGAAGTGAAAGAATCGGTTGTGATGCCGACCATATTGAACGGCAATTCAACCGTTTCAAATTCAGGATTGGCAATCTTCACAACAGGAGCGTCGAAGTGAACGCGATATGTCTTCAGAGCGAACTTGCCGGACTCCACGTTGAGAGACTTCCCGGAAAACGATGCTGCACCCTTGACTGCCTCGATACCGTTGGCTTCCTCTGCTGACGCCAGATTATTGTTGAACATCAGCTGGCCCTTCGACCCGTTGCCGGAGAGTTCGTATACACGCACAATGTATCCGTTTCCGTCCTGGGCTTTCTTGAATGCCTTTACGCGGAGGTTAGGATTGGTGCTGGAGATCAGAGAAACGGACTTTCCGAGTGATCCGGCGTGCTTTTCGGTCGCGTATGCGATCTTGTCCTGATTGAGCGCATCGGCAATTATGTCCGTCTCACCCGGTTTGAGCGCACCCTTATGGCCGACGATGGAGTAGGTGAAGGTATGCTCGCCGAAATCCTGGGTAGCCTGCTCGCCATAATCGCGATTGGCAGTAGGAGTATGAATGAGTGTGAGGCGGATAGTGTGATCATCAGGCTTGTCCCAGCCATACTTGCCGTCGTTCATTATCGTAACTCCGTATGAGTTGTCCGGAGCGGTCATGTCCGCCCACTGCTGGCCGATCACCTCGTATGCCTGAGGAGTATTGTTACCGCGCTTGACATAGCCCATTCCAAGGTCGTATGTCGCCTCAGGAGCATCGAATGCAACAGGGAAGCTGGCCTTGAGCAAAGATGCCTTGGAAGCCCAGTTGACGGTGTTTACAACATCAATCCGCTCGTCAATCGCTCCGTCGGTAAGGATTATCCTCTGGGTGAAAGTGGAACCTGCATAAGTCCTGTCAACTCTGAGGACAGCCCTCAACGCGCCGCATTCCTCAACGCTTACCTTCACGTTCTCGTCTATAGCCTCAGGGGTGCGGTCAACAACTTCCTTGAGAATCTCCCATGCCGGCCAGCTGTCAGACTTGTTGTCAGGGAAGAAGGCGTATCCGAAGCTTTCGCCCTTTCTTACGAGTTCCTTGCCGTATCTCTTGTCAACGATGGAAGCGATATCTCCGCTGCCGTTCAGAGTGATGCGATAAATCTTGTTCTCAATTGAGTTCTTGGAAGCTTTGAGTGATGAATTCCGTGCTTCCGCCTTGACGGAAGGTCTGACGTCATAGACGGAAAGGCTCAAAGACGGGTCCGCACCGGCGAAGATCACTGTCGCCATACCGTTCTCGCGAGCGATGATCTGAGAGGCAAGTTTCTTACCCTGTGGAGAATATACCTCAACTGAACGGAAAGAGTCTGCTAGCGGCATCTCAAAGGATACAATGTCCTTGTTCACTGCCGTCACATGATTGTATACCAGAACAGGAGTCCCCTTTACGGCCGTGTTCAGAACTGAAGCCATGGACTGCATTCCGCTCTCCACCACACTGTTCATCTGGCGGAGGTTGATATACTCGTCGTTATAAGAGAACTGATAGCACTCAGGCAGACTTGTGCCGGTAAGGTCATCGTGGAACTGATGCCAGATGATTCTCTTCCAGCCGTTGTCAATCGTATATGCAGGATACTTGATACCGCCATAAATGTCCGCCATGGACGATATGCCCTCGGCAGCTCCCAGCATGCGCTCGTTGCGGCGGTTGAGCATCTTCATCTCCACCTTGGACGTATAATTGCCCGTAGCATGCTTGTCCATCAGGAGCTCCCCATCATAAACAGGCAGCCTGTCATCCCAGAGATAATCCTTGAACATGTCATCAGTAACTGCGAACTTCACGTTGTAGGCAGGTCCTGGGTTGTGCATGGCCTCGTTGATGAACCTCACACCAGTAGGCGTACCGGAGCCGCCGATATCTCCCGTTCCGAAATACCTGTATGCTGCAGGGACTGCCGTAGCGGCCAGTCTTGTCTTGAAATCATCATAATCAGTGACCGGGGCGTCAGGACTCCAGGAATAACTGCCTCCGTCAAGGGCGGCCATGACCCTCTGCCCGTCGATGCCCTGCCAAATTCCGAAATAGAACGGGAACTTGCGTCCGTCCTCATAGAATGGGACAGATCTCCAGTTAAGTTTCTGTGTGCCGAATCCTATAAGTCCGCAGTGCGCTGCCACTGAAGGCAGCTGCCAGCCGAATCCGAAGCAGTCGGGCAGCATGATATCGGTAGAGAGGACTCCGAACTCCTTCTGATAGAACTCCTGGCCGAGCAGGATGTTTCTGATTTCGGACTCCACTGAAGGCATGTTCGGGTCATTGGCATCCCATGATGCGCCGGAAATGTGCCAGCGTCCTTCTGCTATGTACTTCTTAAGCTTTTCGTAAAGATCGGGATAGTACTCCTTTGCCCAATTGTACTTGACGGCTCCCTCGAAACTGAACTTGTAGTCAGGATACTGCTCGAACAGAGCGAAATTCTGCACGAGGGTATTGTGAAGATACTCGTTGATGGATGTCTGTACGGTCCATCTCCACTGGGTATCGAAATGGGCGTTGGATACCATGTACACAGTAGGTTTTTTCTCGTCCTTGACACTGTTTTCCTGAGCCGTGGCGGCAAATGCGGGGATGGCGATGGCCGCAATCGCGCATAATAGCATATGATGGCGCATATTTTTTGGTTGTTAGTTAGTATTATCGGATATGTAATTGTAAATATACATATTATAGTCGTTTATTATTACCTTTTGACGGTGATTTATCAAAAAAATAAAGAAGCCCCGGCCGGTGGTCGCAGCGAATGAAGGCATCGGAACAACGCTCCACCCGATGTCAGTCGGCCGGGGCGGTGTCAAACACGTTGAGCACCGAGCCGACCTTGACAGTGCCATTGACGGATGCGGCGGTCTCGATCGTGACAGTCCTTGTCTCCCCTGGCATCAGAGTGATGAAATTGTCCGAATAGAACGAAGGTCTCACCGGCTTGCCGTCCTCTCCGTAGAGCTGGATGCGGTTGAAGAACGATATACGGCCGCTGTTGTTCTTGAGCTGAACGGTATAGACCGTCCGCCCTTCTTCCACCCTCGAAGCAACCTTCGTGCGCAGAGCCACCTTCTTCATCGAATACAGGCTCTCGAATCCCGAAGTGCATGGGCCGGTCACGCTCGGCTTGCCCTCATACTCGTCAGACGATCTCCAGTAGAAGTTGGTCGAAACCGTTCTGCCCGAGGCATCCTTAAGGACAAGGTTGACGAAATGGACCTGTGAAATACCCTCGGGGAACTCGATTCTGAGCACGTCATTCGCCACTCCGTCCTCGGGAAGGTCCACGGTAACGCTCTTCTCGAAGAGCTTCCGGCTGTTGATGTCATACACCCGGGCTGTCGCCTTGAAGCCTTTGAACTCCTCAAGATAATCATTGACCACAGAGACTGTATTCTTGAGATAGTTGAACTGGATATGTATGGGCTCGAGCGAATGCATCGTGTGATAGAGGGATGCAGTAGGCTCGAGATACCAGTCCCAGAGGCGTCCGGCCACCTGGGGGTTGGCGCAATTGTGATACCAGAACAGGAGTCCGGAGCAGAACCTGTCGCCGTAGTCGAGCTTGTTTTCATTCCAGACTTCCCAGATGCTCTTGGAATTCACTGCGGACAGGAGCTGGGACTTGCCGCAGAATTCCTCGATCGAAGAAGACTCTCCGTAGCAGTCCACCATCTTGATATAGTCGGTGCCCATCATATGGAATCCGTTGCCGTCCAGATAACTCCATACATCGTGGTTGATAGGCCAGAGGTCTTTCTCTTCCATCATAAGCCTGAGGGACTCTGGGAGTGGAAGAGAAGGTGCGCCGTACTCTGGGTTGAAGCCGTCCACACGGCTGCCCCTGTCGGAGGCTTCGTTGGTATAGTGATACATCGGATTGACCTGCTTGTAAGGGCTTCCGTCATGGACTCCGTCACACTCCGACTGCATCTGATAATTGCGCGTGTCATCAAGGTTCATAATGAAATCCCTCATGCCCGGCATCTCAGTACTCTCGTTGGACGCTACATAGATGGCCACGCAGGGGTGATTGCGCACGCGCTTCATCGTGGATTCGACATTGGCGAAATAAACGGCGGCATCGTGTGGATGACGGGTGTCCCCTGTCATCCAGAACTCCTGCCACACCATGATTCCGTACTTGTCGCAGAGCTCGTAGAATCTGTCAGACTCGGCGATGCCTCCTCCCCAGAGACGGAGAAGATTGACGCCGCTCTGACGGGTGTAGCGCATCTCCGTCTCCATACGGGCATCATCGGTGCGGAGCATAGCCTCCGGGATCCAGTTGTTGCCCCGCACAAATATGCGTCTGCCATTGACATAGAAGACCTTAGACTCGTCGGGAGTATTCCTGTCGGCCACAATCTCGCGTATGCCGAACTTCGTGGTGAGCGAGTCGCTCACCACGCCGTCCACCACTGCCGTGACCTTGAGGTCATAAAGATTCTGGGGTCCTTTGTTGACAGGCCACCAAAGACGCGGATTGCGGATGGTCAGCTCCGGGAAATCCTCAGGAGAGAAGGTCACGGTCTCGGAACCGCCCCGCATCACGGAGAATGGTTTCTGTACCTTGATGCCTTCACCGACAATCTCCGCGGTCACGACACCTTGGTATGGCTGCATCCCCGCATCACTGTTGTGCACTTCCACGGAAACGGTTTCGTGCGCCACGTCGTACAAGGGCTTGTCCAACTGCGACTTGACAAACGGATGTCTGACAGCCACAGGCCCGGTGGTATAGAGGGAAATGCTCTTCCAGATACCTGTATTGCGGTCGCGTATGCCGTCCATAAAGGTAAAGTCCCAGCCGACAGTCATAAGCATCGTCGTATTGACACCGATGTTGCCGTTGCCTCCGTTGTGGAATTCGCCCACGGCGCCCCACGTCTTGGGCATAGTGGTGCCTGGCTCGTCCACGGGATAAACCTTGATGGAGAGTTTGTTGACGTCACCGACCTTTGAGAATTCGGTGACGTTGATATGGTCGTCACGGAACATTCCGGTCATCGTGCTCACGAGATGCCCGTTGAACCATATTTCCGCCCTGTAGTTGATGCCCTCCGGATGAAGCCATATCTGCTGTCCTTCGAAACTGGACGGTATCTCCACATCTGTCCTGAACCAATATGTATAGAAATCCCGGCCAACCTCGGTGATGTCGGGGATGAGGTTGGACTCGATCTTATTGTTCATCCCGAAATAGGGCTCCGGAAAGACCTTGTTGTAGACAAGGGAATTGAGCACTGTGCCGGGCACGATGGCAGGCATCCATCCGGTCTCCCCGTCCCTGCTCATCTCCCAGACCTGAGAGCCGTTGTGTCCGTCCTTGGAATCGAGTTTTATGACAGCGGCGCCGGCATCGAGTGAAGAAAGCAGGAGCAGGCCTGCAAGAAGGGATCTGTATTTCATACGTTACTGTTTTGTTCTACCGCAAAGATAATCAAAATGTATTAACTCCACGGAAATCATCCGCGATACAGTAAAATTCAGTAATTTTGTTTCAGAAGAATCATTCCTCCATTCCATCAATGAACAATATGAAGAACTTTTTCTCCATCATCGCCGTCATTTTCATCAGCAGCTCACTGACGGCCTCGGCACAGAACGGGATACTTGGCGAGCTCGGCTCCGATCCGCGCAAGGCATACGGGAACGATTATCCATACGGGTATGCGGAAAGCACGCTCTCCCCTGCCCCGAAGGGATACAGACCGTTCTATATTTCACAATATGCGAGACACGGCTCCAGATATTTTTGGAACGACACCCTGTACCGTAAGCTTGACACCCTTCTCTCCACCGCCGCCGCCAACCATTGCCTGACGCCGGACGGAGAGAGATTCCATGACAGGTTCATGGAGGTGAAAGACGAGCTTACGACAGGAGTCAGCGAGTTGACACAGCTGGGTTGGGAGCAGCACACCCGTCTCGCGCACACGATGTACACAAGTTTCAAAGAGCTCTTCCGCAAAGGAGGGGACATAATGGCCGTATCCTCACTGTCAGGGCGTTGCGTCCTCAGTATGTCGGCCTTCTGTCTGGAAATGACAAGGTGCAATCCTAAGCTCAGGATACGCGAGCAGTCGTCGCGGTTCACTCTTGACGGAGTGGTCCCTGACGACAGCAATAATCCAAAATTACGTGCATTCCCGGAAGCCAGACCCCGTTACGAGCAAAACATGTCATCCTTCAAACAGACGGATTCATCGCTCAGGGACAGCATAATCAGGAGGATGTTCATCAGTACGGAAGGTCTGCCGGGTGACGTCAACTCCATCGCCTCATCACTGACCAGCCTGTACACTTCCCTTCCAAGCATCGGCCACGAAGGACTGATGGAGGGCATCATCTCAGACGAAGATATCGTTTCCGGGTGGGAAGTCTCGAATCTCGGATCATACTCATGGGTGTTTTCCGGACAATACAAGATGATTCCGCTCCTGGAGGACATAATCGGGAAAGCGGATGCAGCCATTTCAGGAGAAAACACGGTCCTGGCGGATCTCCGTTTCGGCCATGACGGCTGCATCGGACCTCTCACAGTATTGATGGGCATCGCCGGCGCGGACCTCGACCCCGAAGACCCGTATGAGGTCAAGAACTGCTACCAGAACTGGCAGACATGCATGGCATCGAACATTCAATTGGTTTTCTACCGCAGGAACGGCGGCAAGGACAAAGAAGATATCCTGGTGAAATGCCTTCTCAACGGATCGGAAGCGGCTCTGCCTGTGGCCACGGATATCTTCCCATATTATAGATGGTCGGATCTCCGGAGCCTGTATCTCGACAGATGCAACGCAATGTGAGCCGGAAAACGCTGTATCCCTTCAACAATAAGAGCAGCTGTTATTCTTGATACCAGTCCTTATAGAGTAGATATCCCTGCGCGTTCTTATGGGCCGCTGCGGCCACCGCCTCTGACGCATCCTTGACCTTCTTTGCCGGAATACCGGCGTAGACGCCGGGCTCGAGAGTCTGATTGCTGAGCACGACCGAGCCGGCTCCGATGATGGTGTTGTCAGGGATGACGGCATTGTCCATCAGTATCGCTCCCATCCCCACGAGGACGTCGTTGCCGACTTTGGCGCCATGTATCACCGCATTGTGCCCGACAGACACGTCATTGCCGATTTCGACGACCGAACGCTTGTAGAGAGTGTGGAGGACGGCACCGTCCTGGATATTCACCCTGTCGCCGATCACGATAGGGTTGACGTCACCGCGCAGCACGGTGCCATACCATATGCTGCAGTCGTCACCGATGGTGACATCACCTATCAACGCGGCGTTCTCCGCCAGGAAACACCGCTGACCCACTTTGGGAGTCTTGCCGTTAAGCTCTTTGATTATAGCCATTTGCCTGAAAGTTCATGAATAATATTCGCTTCGCGGAGCATCTTCACGAAAGCCTCTGCGCTCCGCTTGTTGAATACACGTTTGAGAGTGTGGACACAGCCCTGCATCTGGTTGTCCGGGAGATCGAGAGGCACAGCTTTCAAAAGGTCGCGCCCCCTGATGGAGGCCTTGGACAGCATGGTCAGAAGGTTGTTCTCCTGGACAATGTCAAGCAGTATATTGGCCTCATTGATCTCGAGACAGACGTTAAGGTTGGAGCGCTCGATGCAGATATACTCCTCGAGGGCGTTGCGCGCCTGGAGGCCTTTTGCCGGGATGGCGAGACGGTAGGGCTCGAGCTCTTCAAGAGTAACGGACTCCCTGCCGGCAAGCGCGTGGTCCTTGCGCATTATCACTGAAATCTTGTCACTGAAAAGATTGCTGGACTCGATTTCGTTATATGGCTGGCCCGGCTTGAAAGCCAGGACCAGATCGACCTCCCTGTGGCGGAGCGCTTCCATCAACTCCTCCATATTCCTGTAGAAGATATTGAGTTTCACGCCGGGATACTCCTTGACGAAACTCCTGACAGTCTCTGTGAGGATATGGCTGAAAGAGTATGACACGCCGATGTTGAGCTCTCCCGTCAGCATCTCCTTGAGGTCATTGACCTGCGCCTTGCACGCTTCGGCGTCCTGAAGGGTCTGGATCGCAAGCGGCAGCAGCATCGTCCCGCTTTGAGTGAGGGACGCCGAATGTGAGTCTCGCTGGAACAGAATCGTCCCGAGCTCATTCTCAAGTGACTTTATCTGCTGCGAAAGAGTGCTCTGGCTGACATAGAGGCTGCGCGCGGCCTCTGAGAAATTCAGAGTCTGCGCAGTCCTGACGAAATATTTCAACTGTCTGAGCTCCATGAGGAAAAGACCGGGCCACACCCATTTCCGTGGTCCTGCCATTCACAAATATAATGTTTTTTTGACAGAAATCTTAGTAAAGTTGTAAATTTGCAGAGTGTATTTCAAAAAAGGGACTATGGAAAGCAACATATGCTGGCTGAAGGACACCGACTCGACGAACAATGAGCTCAGAAGACGTCTGGACCAGTCCGGCGATCTCACGATAATAGCTGCTGAAATGCAGTCTGCGGGACGCGGCCAGGGCGATCATACCTGGCATTCTGCTCCGGGACAGAACCTCACTTTCTCCATCCTCCTGCGGCATCGCTGCCTGAAGGCGTCCGACGCTCTCGCCGTGACGTCCATAATGGCGCTCGGCATACGCGATTACCTTCGCGCAGAAGGCGTCGAGCCATGGATCAAGTGGCCCAACGACATATGGGTCGGGGACAGGAAGATCTGCGGCATACTCGTGGAGAACACCATCCACGGCGGAGCGATAGAATTCTCGATAGTAGGAGTGGGGCTTGACCTCAACCAGACGGACTGGCCGTCCGAGCTGCCCAATCCGGTGAGTCTAAAGGAATTGACCGGACGGGAATATGACACTCACGAGGAGTTGCGGAAGCTTTCGGAAGCCCTCGCCCGACGCAGCGCCCGGGTCTCCGTTCCAGGAGGCGCTGCCGAAATCATGGAGGAGTTCAACAAAGTCGTTGTCAGGCTTGATGCCAGAAGCTAATTTCGATAGCACCCGATAGCCGCTATCGAAAAATACAATAGTAAATACTACTTGAGGATTGACAAAGTCAAGTATATTTGCATGATTTTTTCAATCATTGTGACCCGACAATAAATTATAACGTTTTATAATAAGATATGGAAGACAAACTCAGTTCTCTCAAAGCCCGTAGGGCCAAAGCCGAGCTTGGCGGAGGTCAGAAAAGAATCGATGCACAGCACGAAAAAGGCAAGCTGACTGCACGCGAGCGTCTGGCTCTTCTGCTCGATGAAGGCAGTTTCGAAGAATTCGACACCTTCGTTCAGCACCGTTGCACCAACTTCGGTATGGAAAAATCCCATACCGACGGAGATGGTGTCGTAACAGGTAGAGGTACGATCGACGGTCGTATCGTTTACGTTTTCGCTCAGGAATTCACCGTCAGCGGTGGTTCCCTCAGCAAGACGATGTCCGAGAAAATCTGCAAGGTGATGGACATGGCACTGCAGTGTGGAGCACCATTCATCGGTATCAATGACTCCGGCGGAGCACGTATCCAGGAGGGCATCGACGCCCTTGCAGGATACGCCGACATTTTCGAAAGGAACATCCTCTGCTCAGGTGTGATCCCTCAGATCAGCGGTATCTTCGGACCTTGCGCAGGTGGCGCCGTTTATTCACCGGCTCTCACCGACTTCACCCTCATGGTGAAGGACACTTCCTACATGTTCCTCACAGGACCATCGGTCGTAAAGAGCGTTACCGGTGAAGTCGTCAGCCAGGAGGACCTCGGTGGATCATATGTCCACACTTCCAAGAGCGGCGTTGCACATTTCGCTGCAGACAACGAGCACGAAGCCATCGCTTCCCTCAAGAAGCTCTTCTCCTTCCTCCCTCAGAACAACATGGAGGAAGCTCCTGTCGTCCCTACCAACGACCCTATCGGCAGAGTTGAGGAGTCCCTCAACACTTTCATCCCTGAGAACATCAACCAGGCCTATGACATGTACACCGTCATCAAGAGCATCATCGATGACGGCGACTTCTTCGAGGTCCACGCTTCATTCGCAAAGAACATCATCGTCGGCTTCGCTCATATGAACGGACAGAGCGTAGGTGTCGTCGCCAACCAGCCTAAGGCCATGGCAGGCGTCCTCGACATCAATGCCAGCCGCAAGGCTGCAAGATTCGTCCGCTTCTGCGACGCATTCAACATTCCTCTCGTGACTCTCGTCGACGTCCCTGGATTCCTCTGCGGCACACAGCAGGAGTACGGCGGCATCATCACCCACGGAGCAAAGCTTCTCTACGCTTATGGCGAGGCTACAGTTCCTAAGGTTACAGTAACTCTCCGCAAGTCTTACGGTGGTGCACACATCGTCATGAGCTGCAAGCAGCTGCGTGGTGACATCAACTATGCATGGCCTTCAGCCAACATCGCTGTGATGGGTGCTGACGGTGCAGTAGGTGTCCTTTACGCAAAGGAGCTCAAGGAAGAGACCGACCGTGCCAAGAGAGCCGAGATCAAGGCCGCCCGTACAGCCGAGTACAATGACCTCTTCGCAAATCCTTATCAGGCAGCCCAGAAGGGTTATATCGAGGATGTGATCGAGCCTGCTACCACACGTTTCCGCGTGATCCGCGCTCTCGAATCACTTAAGAACAAGCAGCAGACCGTCCCTGCAAAGAAACACGCTAATCTGCCATTATGATAAGCCTTCTTGAAGCAAGACCGTACACTGACGGTCATACCATAACAGCCAAAGCTGAAGCCCTGTGGCAGACTGACCCGCACGGATGGACACTTACGCTCATTGCTGTAGCTACAGTGTTCCTTGGCCTGATCATTCTGTACTTCATTTATAACTTCTCAGGAAACATCTTCTCAGGGAAATACAAGAAAGCCCGTGAGGAGAAGAAGGCGAAAGCTGCTGCCGTCAAGGCTGTAGCTGCACCGAAAGCTGCCGGGAAGACGAATGATGAGGTAGCCGCAGCCATAGCCATGGCACTTCAGATGAACGGAGGCGACGAGGTCTATGCCGCCATCGCCACCGCGCTTCACCTGCACATCAGCTGCAGTTCACGCGTCGATGAGTCGTTCGTACTCACCATCAAGCCATCCCAGAGCGAATGGGGAAACAAAGTGTTAAACTTCAGAAAACAAAAATAATCATGAAAGAATATAAATTCAAGATCAATGGCAACGAGTATAACGTAGCCATCAACAACATCGCAGGACAGAACGCCGAGGTTACAGTAAATGGTGTTTCATACAGCGTAGAGCTCGAAAACGCTCCGGTTGCAGCTCCGGTTGCAGCTCCAGTTGCTGCTCCTGCAGCAGCTCCTAAGGCAGCAGCCCCTGCAGCAGCTCCGGCAGCTCCTAAGGCAGCAGCCCCTGCAGGCGGAAAGGCTATCACAAGCCCGCTCCCGGGTGTCATCCTCAGCATCGACGTCAAGGAAGGCCAGGCAGTGAAGAGAGGTCAGAAAGTCGCTGTCCTCGAGGCTATGAAGATGGAGAACGAAATTCTTTCAGAGTTTGACGGTACAGTATCAGCCATTCACGTAGCAAAGGGTGATTCAGTGCTTGAAGGTGCTAAAGTAGTTACTATCGCTTAATGGAAAATATTATTGAAAGCCTCCAGCAATTCTGGCAGTTCACCGGATTTGCTAATTGTACCTGGCAGCACTTGGTGATGATAGGCATCGGCCTTATCTTCATCACGCTGGGTATAGTCAAGCACTGGGAGCCTCTTCTGCTGGTACCTATCGGCTTCGGTATGATCGTGGCTAACATCCCGCTCTTCCCGGGCCTTCAGGTCAGTATCTACGAGCAGGGCTCCGTGCTGAACATATTGTATCAGGGTGTGAGACAGGGATGGTATCCTCCTCTCATCTTCCTTGGAATCGGTGCCATGACGGACTTCTCCGCATTGATATCCCAGCCGCGACTGATCCTTATCGGAGCTGCTGCCCAGTGCGGTATCTTCGGAGCATATCTTCTCGCACTTGCGCTTGGCTTCACTCCTAGCGAGGCAGGTGCCATCGGTATCATCGGTGGAGCTGACGGTCCTACCGCCATCTTCCTCAGCGGCCGTCTCGCACCGGAGCTTATGGGTGCCATCGCCGTGTCGGCATACTCCTATATGGCCCTCGTCCCTGTGATCCAGAAGCCTATCATGCTTCTCCTCACCACAAAGAAGGAAAGATTGATCCGTATGCCAAGCCCACGCGTAGTATCCCAGAAAGAGAAGATCATCTTCCCTATCGTTGGTTTCATCTGCACAGCCTTCATCGTTCCTTCAGGACTTCCGCTTCTCGGTATGCTGTTCTTCGGTAACCTTCTCAAGGAGTCCGGCGTAACCCGCCGCCTCGCAGAGACCGCCCGCGGACCGCTCATCGACGTCGTGACCACACTCATCGGTCTCACCGTTGGAGCCTCAACCCAGGCAGACGTATTCCTCACAGGAAACTCAGTCAAGATCTTCATTCTCGGACTTCTCTCATTCGTAATCGCCACCACCTGCGGTGTGCTCTTCGTGAAGTTCATGAACCTCTTCTGCAAGGAAGGTCATAAGCTCAACCCTCTCATCGGTAATGCCGGTGTATCAGCTGTGCCTGACAGTGCACGAGTTTCTGAGGTTGTCGGTCTCGAGTGCGACCCGGGCAACCATCTTCTCATGCATGCTATGGCACCGAACGTTGCAGGTGTCATCGGCTCTGCAGTGGCAGCAGGTATCCTCCTCGGATTCCTCGGATAAAAGAATCATTTAATCCAATACTATTATGAAAATTTCACATATCGAACACATCGGCATCGCCGTTCATAGCATTGAAGAGGCTCTTCCTTTCTATGAGAACGTCCTCGGCTTCGAATGCTACAAGACAGAAGAAGTCGCAGACCAGAAAGTCAAGACCGCTTTCCTCAAGGTCGGTGACACAAAACTCGAGCTTCTCGAGCCTACAAGCCCGGACAGCACCGTGGCAAAATTCCTTGAAACAAGAGGCCCTGGTTTCCACCATATGGCTTACGCCGTTGAGGATGGTGTCGCCAATGCACTTGCAGAGTGCGGTGAAAAGTCAATCCGTACCATCGACGCCGCTCCTAGAGCAGGCGCTGACGGCATGAATATCGCTTTCCTTCATCCAAAGGCTACCCAAAGCATTCTCACCGAACTTTGTGAAAAGAAGAAGTAATGTCGCTTTATACCCGGAAAGGAGATAGCGGGAAAACGTCCCTGCCGGACGG
>JAZQNI010000077.1:0-17998 GCA_045627265.1 Candidatus Cryptobacteroides sp. | reverse complement strand
ATCCTCTCATGTGCCACTGCCGTCATTTTTTTCCTGTGGCAAAAGACCGGGAAGTTCAATACCGCGGCAGTGCTGATCGGTGCAGTCGGATATATTATGCTGTACGCATCCCTGATAACTCTGTCGTTAAGGGCGGGTAGGACCGTTCCCGTAATACTGTATGCCCTTGCGATAAGCCTTTTCGTGTTCCTCTGCCTGGTGGGAATCCTCGCCAACCTGAAGAATGCGAAGGTTCACTGGGTGATCGAGATATCCAATGTCATCTGCCAGCTGTCCGTTGCTGTGGCAACGACACTTTTGTTCTTATAAAGAGGGACGCAGTCAGCATTCTACCACAAATATGACAAGTAGGATGTGTAAATAAGGACAAGACATAATGACGAACCCTTTCGGTGTAAAAAAAGCAAATTATCCTGCAACTTATTTCAGGAAATAAACGGTCAGCATGCCGGAATGGATTTTCGACTTTGCAAGTGTGGTATACATACCGGCAGAGACCCCAAGAGTCATCCGGACGTTCCAGTCATAGCCAAGGATTTTCATAATTAATCAACAGTTTCTGTGATATTGTTTTCTGTTAAGCTAAGACTTTTATGTATTTTTTAAATACCACAAAATAATTCTGTAATTTTGCAGTTATATAACAGGAAGATATTATCGATGGAAGTTACAAGAATTGATCTGAAAGACTGGGAGTATTATGGTGAAGGTGGCTCCAGCACGAGTTATATAAACAAGCTGGACGGCAATAAAATCCTTAAACTCAGCAATGTAGGTATTCCTGTCAGAATTACCGAGAAGGAATATCTGGCCTCGAAGTCATTTTTCGAGATGGGGCTTCCATCTCCGGCTGTGTATGATTTCGTGACGGATGGGGAGCGTTTTGGATACACCGGACAGCGCATAAAGAGCAAACTCTCATTCGCCAGAATACTCTCTCAAGAACCGGACAATGTTGAATGTCTGGCAAAAAGATTCGCTTGCCAGGCCCTTGACTTGCATCGTATCCAGGCTGATACCACAAAGATGTCGGATGCGCGGGAAATCCTCCTCGTAAAGATTATGAATCTTCCTGATGTTCCGGACGATGTCAAGGAATCCGTAAAGAAATGTCTTTCATCAATAGATGATGCGACAACCATCCTTCATGGGGATATGAACCCCGGTAACCTTATCACGTTCGAAGGACGTGACAACTGGATTGGTATCAACGAATTGGCTTATGGTGATCCTTTCCTGGACATAGCCACAATGCATATCATATGCTATTATCTCCCTGGTAAAACAGTGTCACATCTGTACCATGCGGGCCAGAAAAAAATGAGATCTTTCTATGAGGCATTCTTGAAAGAATACTTCGGAGAGAAATGGAAATCGGAGGAGATCAGGAACCATATCCATAATGCAGCTATTGTAAAGTTCTGTGCGATGGCAGACGGACGGCCTGATTATTCGAGCCTTCTTATCCCTCTTGTCCGTGGGCAGAAAATCAGGTTCATGATCCGGCGTTCAAGCCTGGGTTCACGCATCTGATCACCACTCCAGGAAGGAATGTTTGATATTTGAGTTTCGTTGTTTATAGGTGAAAGTATGTCCAAATCTTTCATAATTGGAAATATGTTGATATGATGTAAAACATATTTCTCTATATGATAAGGGAGCAACAGAGTTCAATACATTAATAAACATGTAGATTCGTACGCGGTAAAGAGATAGGCTAAGCCGCCTATTGGTTTTGCTGCTCACAAAAGAATGATTATTTGTTGAGGACCTTCCGCAGACGTGGTTTTTTTAATTCAGCGCGAGACTCATTGATAAACCTTCGTAGAACAAAATAAGTAGCGTAAGGATTCCGATTGAAACGTTTTATTTAGAAAATGCAGCAAAATTGGTCGCAAGCGCTGCAAAATCCCCGTAAATCTATGAATTTGTCGCAAGAATAGTCGTTTTTGCGGCAAAATGGCAGGTTGACCAATTGCGCCATAGGCAACACAGCGATTCAACTCTCGAATACAATGTTTTTTGAACATCATTTCCGTGCCTGTGGTTCTTGTGTTAATTCTCGGTTCCGGAAAATGTGCCGTTCCATGATTGTGCGGTCCACGATGACGTCGATGATGTCGTCGCGTATACCTTCGTGGCGCATGAGCCGTGAGTGGCGGTAGACCTTCAGGGCGTCCTTTGCTGCCCTCAGATTCCGTTCGGTACTGTAGTGGATGATTGTTTTCTGTGGTTTCGGATCGATCATGCCGCAAAGTTACCGCGGCGTCTTGACAGCATTTGACAGAAGGGAAGAATCTGTAGGGGAGGATAGTCTCAACCGGCGGAGATTAGTCCGCCTGGCGGCGTCCTTTTCTCCTGGTCTTCAACCGGAGATCTTCCGCTCTCCAAGTCTCCGACCGGCGGAGATTAGTCCGCCTTTCGGCGTCCTTTTCTCCGTCCATGACGGAGATTTGTCGCACTGCGTGCGCCACATCTCCTGGTCTCCGGGAGCAAAGCTCGAAGGGACGGGCCTGGGAGGCCCTTTTTGCGTCTGGGCCTGTCTCCTTACGAGACCACGGTCTCGACGTCGGCAGGTACAGACGCAAAAACGCTGCACTTCCGTGCAGCGTCCTTCTTGCTTTGCATAGCGCGGAGAGAAGGAGATTCGAACTCCTGAACCGCTTGTGACGGTCACACGCTTTCCAGGCGTGCCTCTTCAGCCACTCGAGCATCTCTCCAATCGTGTTTGCAAAAGTAAGATAAAAAATTGAAATGCCATAGGATTCAAACGAGGAAAAACGTAAATTTGAAAGATTTTATATTTTGAGGGGAGTCTCGGATATATATGGCAAAGACAGGAGTGAACATCGAAGCCCAGACGAGGGCGCTGATTCAGGAGATCAAGGAGAAGCAATTCAAACCGGTTTATCTCCTGATGGGTGACGAACCATACTATCCCGACATGATATGTCAGGCGATTGTTGACAACTGCCTGGAAGACTGGGAGAAAGACTTCAACCAGACCATCTGCTACGGCTCGGACGTCGATGCCGCGACGGTCATTTCCGCCGCCCGCCGCTATCCGATGATGGCGGACCGCCAGCTGGTCGTGGTCAAGGAAGCCCAGTTGATGAAAGATATCGAGCAGTTCTCTCTCTATTGCGCCAATCCCCTTGACAGCACCGTATTCGTCGTTCTGCTGCATCGCGCTTCCGTCGACAAACGCAAGTCGTTCTACAAGACGGCCCAGAAAGTCGGCGTGGTGGTGGATTCCCCGGCTGTCAGGGATTATGAGATAGCTCGGTGGATCACGGACTATTTCGCCGGGAGGGGCTTGAACATCGAGCCGCCGGCTGCGCAGCTGATGGCCGAATCTGCGGGCACCGACCTCTGCACCATAGTCGGAGAGACTGACAAGATGCTCAAGAACCTTCCGGAGGGCACGACCCTGGTCAAGGTGGACGATGTGGAACGAAACGTCGGCATCAGCCGCCAGTTCAGCATTTTCGAGCTCAACAAGGAACTCTCGATGCGGAACGGCGCCAAGGCGGTGAAGATTGCCACCCACATCGGCGAAACTGCCAGGTTCGCGATGCCGATGGCCGTGAGCGCCATGTACATGCATTTCTACCGCATCCTCAAGTATGGAGCTCTTCTGCTCAAGGACCGCAATCCTTCGGCCGACATCAAGGCGAAAGTGCTTGGAGTGTCGCCTTATTTCTTCCGGGAGTATGATGCGGCTGTGGCCAATTATCCCATCCGCAAATGCATGGCGGTCATTTCCCTGCTCAAGGAGTATGACTTCAAGGGAAAGGGCGGTGACGTCAGCGCGGAGACCACCCAGGGGGAGCTTCTCGTCGAGCTGGTAACCAAGATATTAAACATTTGACAATTTGTATATATGAGATTTTCTCGCAGACTGGCGATCATGGCGGCAGCCGCCATTTGCCTTCCCGCATTTGCACAGAGCCCGGAAGAACTTGAGAATCCGGCAGTCAACAGTATCAACAGGAATGCTGCAAGGGCATATTCGATGCCTCTTGCCAAGGCCTCGGACGCATTGAACGATGCCCTGGAGCCCGCAACTCCATACGTCAAGTCGTTGAACGGAGACTGGAAGATCAGCTGGAGCGGCGATCCTGCAAACAGGGTGAAGGATTTCTACAAGCCTGACATCGATGATTCCGAGTGGGAGACCATCGATGTCCCGAGCTGCGTCGAGACGCGCAGCTTCGGCGCACCGGGATATACGAACGTAAGATATCCGCACAAGGCGGAACCTCCTTACATCAAGGACTATGTGCTGGGTACCTCGGATTACAATCCGGTCTCATCATATCGTACCGAGTTCACCATCCCGGCAGACTGGAAGGGCAGAAACGTCATCCTGAGATTTGACGGTGTCTATTCAGCCTATTATGTCTGGGTCAACGGCGAGAAGGTGGGCTATGCCGAGGATTCGAAGCTTCCGTCCGAATTCGACATCACTACGTATCTGCACGAAGGCTCCAATCTTCTGGCTGTCGAGGTGTACAGGTGGTGTGACGGCTCATATCTCGAGGACCAGGACATGTTCCGTTTCTCCGGAATATTCCGTGATGTCACGCTCATCGCCATGCCGGAGAAGCGTATCGAGGATTTCTATTTCCGTTCAGAGCTAATCAACGGCTACAAGGACGCCAAGATCAGTCTCAGCGTCAAATCTGACGCAGGCAAGGTCTCGGCCGACCTCTACGATGCCTCATTCAAGAAGGTTGCATCCTTCCGCGGAGCGGAGAGCTCGACCGTCATCAGGAAGGCTCATCTCTGGAGCGCGGAGGATCCGTATCTATACACTCTCGTCATCAGATCCGGCCAGGACGTGCGTTCCGCCAAAGTCGGCATCAAGCAGGTCGAGATCAAGGACAATGTGTTCTATGTCAACGGCCAGAAAGTCAAGCTCAAGGGCGTGAACAGACACGAGCATTCGGCTTTGAACGGCCGTACAGTCAGCGAAGAGGAAATGCTCCAGGATATCCTGCTGATGAAGCGCCACAACATCAACACTGTGCGTACCTGCCACTATCCGGATCATCACACCTGGTATGACCTCTGTGACAGATATGGACTGTATGTGGTCGCCGAAGCGAATGTCGAGGGCCATGGCATGGGATATAAGGAGAAAAGCCTTGGCTTGTTCCCGGAGTGGGAGAAGCCTATCGTGGAGCGAAATGAAAACCATGTGCTCAACTATCGCAACCATCCTTCAGTCACCATGTGGTCGCTCGGCAACGAGACCGGCCACGGTCCGGATTTCGTGAAAGCCCGTGATGTCGTCAAGGCTCTTGATCCAACCCGCCCTGTCCATTGGGAACGTGGCAACGAGGATATGGAGCTTGATTCCCAGATGTATCCACCGGTCTCCGTTGTTGAAGGACGTGCGTCAATACAGAAAAATTATTTCATGTGCGAGTATGCACACGCAATGGGTAATGCAATAGGCAATCTCGAGGAGTATTGGGAGGCTGTCTATTCAAGCGATTATATCACTGGCGGCTGCATCTGGGACTGGGTCGACCAGGCGCTCCTCAAGAACACCGGCCGCTATGACAAGGACGGCAAGCCGGTACAGATCTATGCCTATGGTGGCGACTACGACGAAACCCCGAATGACGGGCCGTTCTGCTGCAACGGAGTGATCCGCCCGGACCGTCAGGTGACCGCGAAACTGGTCGAGGTTGCTCATGTCTACCGCCAGATCGTGGTGACATCGGATGATGCTTCTACCGGCAAGGCGCAGCTCTGGAACCGCTTCTCGTTCACCGGGACGGACCATTTCGATGCTTCATGGGCCCTGCTCGAGGATGGCGTTGCGGTCGAAAGCGGTGCGTGGAACGTACCTGCAACCGCTCCTGGACAGAAAGTCGAAGTCGCGCTCCCTCGTCCGAGCTGCACCATCAAGCCAGGCAAAGAGTACTTCTTGAACGTAAGTTTCGCATTGAAAGACGATACGGTCTGGGCAGGAAGGGGCCACGTTGTCGCTTCTGACCAGCTCTGCTGGAACAATGCCGCGGCCGCACCTGCATCGGCCGGTGGAAGCGTAAGACCGGCTGTCATCTCCGATGAAAAGTCGCTCACCGTGACTTCCGGCCGCATCAAGGCTGTGTTCTGCCGCAAGAGCGGAAGCCTCGCTTCACTCGAGGTGGACGGCAGACAGATACTCGCCGGCAATGCTTCGGCCGCTCCAAGGCTGACCATAATGCGCGCCATGGTCGACAATGACCAGTGGCTCAGGAGCGGCTGGGACAGCCATCCGTTCTCTGCATTCGGACTCCTGCAGCTCCGCTGGCATCCAGGCCAGCTTCACGCTTCCGAACTTCCTGACGGATCGGTGGAAGTTGCAGTGGACATCGATGTCACAAGCTCCAAGTCGGCCGGGTTCGCACATTCCGTGAAGTGGATTTTCGGCACTGACGGCACTCTGACCATGCACAACGAGGTCGATCCATACGGACACATGCCGATGGCTCTTCCTCGAATGGGTATCTCGATGATGCTCGACAAGTCTCTCGAAAACATGGAATGGTACGGCCGTGGTCCGTGGGAGAACTACATCGACCGCAAGACCGGCAGCTTCATCGGCAGATATGAATCCACCGTCACCGCGCAGTACGAGCCGTATGTGCGTCCTCAGGACAACGGCTACAAGTCAGACGTGCGCTGGGTATGTTTCAAGGATGCAGAAGGCCGTGGCGTCAGGTTTGCCGGAGATGTCCCTCTATTCGTGCAGGCACTGCATTATGATTGGGAGGACCTCGAATTTGCGAGACATCGCAACGGCCAGGTCCGCTTCAACGCTATCCGTGAACCGCGCGAGGAGATCTGCTTGAACCTCGATCTCCGTCAGCTCGGTCTCGGCGGAGCGTCTTGCGGACCGAAACCTCTTGGCAAGTATATTTTCCCTATCAAGAAGGAATCATGGGACGTCGTGATATCTCCTCTTGATAAATAAAATGAATTATTTATTGTAAATCAATAAAAATATCTTATATTGCGAAAAATTATTAAGGTATGGCATTGATAGAATGTAAAGAAGTCTGCAAGAATTTCGGGGAGAAGGTCGCCCTCGACCATGTCTCCCTCGAGATTCCCGAAGGTAAGATATTCGGCTTGCTCGGACCTAACGGTGCGGGAAAGACCACGATGATACGTATCATCAACCGCATCACCATCCCGAATGGGGGAGAAGTCATCTTCCAGGGGCATCCGATCACCCAGGCTGATGTCGAGAAGATCGGCTACATGCCGGAGGAGAGGGGACTGTACCGCAAGATGAAGGTGGGCGAGCAGGCGATGTACCTTGCCCAGCTCAAGGGCATGTCCGCTGCTTCCGCGATGGCTGAGCTCAAAAACTGGTTCGTCCGTTTCGGCATACAGGACTGGTGGGGCAAGAAAGTTGAGGAATTGTCCAAGGGAATGGCCCAGAAACTCCAGTTTATCACCACTGTCGTGCACAAGCCGTCGCTCCTTATACTTGACGAACCGTTCTCCGGCTTCGATCCGGTGAATGCCGAAATCATCCGCAAGGAGATACTGAGGCTCAGGGACGAGGGCGCGACCATCATCCTGTCCACCCACAACATGGAATCTGTCGAGGAGCTGTGCGACAATATCGCTCTCATCAACAAGTCCAAACTGGTGATCACCGGTGGAGTGGAGGACATACGCCGTCAGCACGGCAACAACAATGTCGAGCTGGTGTACACGGATGCGGACGGACGCCACACGGAGATCCTTCCGCGTGAGCAGGATGGGACGCAGACGCTTAAGAAGTTCATCGACAGCGGAGTGACCATCAATTCCTACAAGGAGCTCATGCCGAGGATGAATGACATTTTCATCAAACTTGTCAAAGGAGAGGAGGCCTGAAAGTCATGAATCTGAGAAATATCAGCATAATAATCCGCCGCGAGTATCTCAACAAGGTGAAGAAGAAGTCCTTCCTCATCATCACATTCGTTGTTCCGGTGCTTTTTGCCGCCTTGTGCGTCGTTCCTTCCCTGATCATGCTGAATACCAAGGAAGCCGCCAAGGATATCGCCGTCGTCGACCAGTCCGGCATAGTCATGCCTTATCTTGAGAACACGGAGAATATCAAGTATATGGATTTCACTCCGATGGGAGTGGATTCCGTGAAGTCGTACATACATCAGTTCGACGTGGATGCCGTTCTGAGCATATCCCCGCTCGATACAGTCCTCAAGACGGTCAGCTCCGAGATATTCTCTGAGAAGCCGCTTGGCGTCGACATGACCGAGAACATCAACGGACGCATCGACGATGCTGTCGAGGCCTATCGCATCGAGTCTTACGGCATCGACAACCTCGGCACGATCATGAAGGATGTCAAGGCCCACGTCAAGATGAGGTCATACACACTCGACGAGAAAGGCCGGGAAAGCGTTTCCGAGTCAGGAGTCTATATGTTTGTCTCGATGATCCTCGGCATGATCATATACATGTTCATCGCCTTGTTCAGCGGGATGGTGATGTCCAGCGTGATCGAGGAGAAGGCCAGCCGCGTGGTCGAGGTGCTCATCTCTTCCGTAAAGGCCACTGACCTTATGTTCGGCAAGATCATCGGTGTCGCCCTCGTGGCCATCACCCAGTTCGCCCTGTGGATAGTGCTTGGGGCCATGCTCATATTCGGCTTCGGCAAGATCATGGGGCCGAAGCTCGATCTCGCCTCGCTCGCTTCCGATCCTATGACTACTTCGATGATGGAATCCTCCGGAATGGGTTCGATGACCGATACCCTGGACCTCGCTGCCGAGTCTGCACCGTCTGATGAACTTTCCGTGATTGTCGGGACATTGGGCAACCTGCCTCTTTGGACCATCCTCATCAGTTTCGTGCTTTTCTTCGTGTTCGGATACCTGCTCTACGCTTCGCTCTTTGCGGCGATCGGTTCGGCGGTCGAGAACGAAGGGGACACGCAGCAGCTGCAGCTTCCTGTGACGATTCCGCTTCTGATCGGATTCCTGATCGCATTCTATGCTTTCAAGGCACCTGACAGCCAACTTGTGCTCTGGGGCTCGATGATTCCGTTCACTTCTCCTATCGTGATGCTCGCCCGCATTCCGTTCGGAGTGCCGGCATGGCAGATCATCCTGTCCCTCGGCCTGCTTGTCGCAACATTCGCCGTATGTGCATATATCTCTGCCAAGGTCTATAAGGTCGGCATCCTGATGTTCGGCAAGAAATCCACATTCAAGGACCTTTGGAAATGGTTTAAACAAGATTGACGATGAAATTGGAAAGAATGATATTATGCGCGGCCTTGGCCGTGACGGCATTCTCCGGGCTCCAGGCCCAGTCGTTCAGCTGGAAGAAGAGCAGCATCGACGGACGTCTGACCGGAGTCACCATTCCGAAGGCTGGAAAGGCGGAAGAAGCCTTGGGCTCTTTTGATTCCAAGGGCAACTACGTAGCTCCTGACGGACATGTGTTCAAGGCCGGCTCCAGCGTGGCTGCGGCCGCAAGCCTCATGCTCGACGCCCAGGATGAGATGGCCCAAGTCAAGGAGGTCATCGGCTATGCTCCGCGCGAAATGAAGAGACGCAAGCCGCAGTGTGAGCTTTCCAACTGGTTCGTGGACTTCCTGATGCAGGCCACGGAGGAGAATACCGGACGTCATGTAGATGTCTCAATCTACAATTTCGGCGGTATCAGGGCTGATATGCCGGAGGGCGACATCACCGTGGACGACATCATGGGCATGTTCCCGTTCAAGAACTCCCTTTGCTACGTCGAGCTCAAGGGCTCGGATCTCCTCTCCATCTACAAATGGCTGGCCGAGACCCATATGCAGGCGGTTGGCGGAGTTCGGCTGACTGTGCGGGACCATAAACTCGAAAGCGTTTTCGTCGGCGACGAGCCTCTCGATGTCAACAAGACCTATGGTGTCGCGACCATCAATTTCCTCCTGAACGGAGGTGACGGCCTAAATATCGCCAAGAACGCCAAGGATCTTGTGATCACCGATCTTTATGTCAAGGATGCTGTCATTCCTTACATCCGCAGCCTGACTGCTGCCGGCAAGCAGGTGGAGTATTCGGTCGACGACAGGGTTACCATAATAGATACAGTGGAGGAATAGCGTATGGCAAGGAATAGTTTCAAACTGAACATGGTGAAAGTTGCCGCGCTGGTGCTTGCGGCTGCGGCTGGATTTGCCTCATGCGGCACAATGGCAGGTGACCTCGTGATCCTTCACGTGAATGATACCCACAGCCATCTGGACCCGCTCCGTGACGGGAATGGCGGCATCGTGGAGAGGGCGGCGTTCGTGGACAGTGTCCGCGATGCGAGAGGGGAGAAGAACGTTATGCTCCTCCATGCCGGCGATTTCAGCCAGGGATCCTCCTATTTCACATTGTTGAACGGGGATCTCGAGGTGGATCTGATCAACGCGCTCAAGTATGATTGCGTGACTCTCGGCAATCACGAATTCGACAATGGCATCGAGGAACTTGGCCGCCGTGTCGCCAATCTGAACTGCCCGGTAGTCTGCGCCAACTATGATTTCTCGCCCTTCGAGGCAGGAAAGTACATAACTCCGTATGCGATAATACGCAAGGCTCACAAGAACATCGGCATAATCGGCCTGCTCACCGATTTGGGCTCGGTGGTCGACCGCAACACCGCCGACCGTATGCCTTCACTCGGGGATAATGCCTCGATAGTCAACAAATGGGCGTCTTATCTGAGGAATGAGGCAAAATGCGACATGGTGATCCTGCTCACCCATATCGGCTATGAGGAGGATGTCATGCTTTGCGGACAGATCAAGGGGGTCGATGCGATAGTCGGAGGACACTCCCATACATGGCTCGACGAGATGACCATCTGCCGTGACGCAGAAGGCAAGGAAATCCCTGTGGTCACGGACGGCCAATGGGGACTTGCTATAGGGGAGCTTGAAGTTTCCTTCTAGAGAATGTTCATGGACTGCTCGCGTATCTTCTCGAGCTCGTCTTTCATACGGACCACGCATGCCTGGATGGCGGCGTGGTTCGCTTTGCTTCCGGTGGTGTTGATCTCGCGTCCCATCTCCTGGATGATGAAGCCGAGCTTCTTGCCCGGACAATCCTCTCCGTCGATGGTTTCCATGAAGTATTTGCAGTGCTGGCGGAGACGTACCTTCTCCTCGTTGATGTCGAGTTTTTCAAGGTAGAATATCATTTCCTGCTCGAACCGTTCCGGATCCAGTTTGACTTTCAGGTCTTCCGCTGCCTTGACCACCCTGGCCTTGACGGCATCCAGGCGCTCGCCAGCATATTTTTCGACTTCGTCGTAAATAGCAAGGATGGTAGACACCCTGCCTGTGACATCATTGTAGAGCACTTCGCCTTCTGTCGAGCGGAAGTTGTTGATGGTCTTCAGCGCTTCGTCGAACGCGGCGTCCACGACAGGCCATTCGTCTTCTCCTATGATCTCCTGTTTGCCCGAATCGATGACCTCCGGCATGCGCAGGATGGTGGCAAGGAGGTAGTTCGGCTCGTTTTGCTCGATATCCACGGTGCCTATCGCGGCCCCGAGCTCCTTGATCTGGCGGTAGTATTCGAGTGCCAGGGACTGGTTGATCTTCTTCGCGTTCTCAGAAACGTTCGGCTCCCAGTTGATGAAGACATCTATTGTGCCCCTCTGGAGGCTGTCTGCGATCTTCTTGCGTATGTAGAGCTCCTTGTCTTTCGGCAGGAGGGAGGTCTTGACGTTGATGTCGGCGTTCTTTCCGTTCAACGAACGTATCTCGATGGTCATTTTTCCTGCTTTGAGGATGGCCTGTGCCTTGCCGTAACCAGTCATTGATTTTATCATCACGATTCGCTTTAGACTGCACAAAAGTACACATTTTCCACGAAAATCGTTATATTTGCGTGAATAGAATGCTTGCAAGGACATGCGTCAGACCCTGTTGACCAAGATAACCGCTCCGATTATCGCCATCATCTACCTGGTGGCGGTGTTCGGTTTCGATATCCATCAGTGCGGGGATACTGACCGTGTTTTCATCGAGCCGCTTTTCTCCGGCATCAGCTGCGAGGACATCCACCCGGGCGTCGAGTGCCATCATCATTGCCACTGCCACCATCACCACCATGATGGCGGAGCCTGCCACGAAGAGGGGGAAAGCTGCCTTCCTGAAGAAGACTGCCACGACTCCGTCGAATGCATCTCCATTACGGGAGATGACCAGCAGACTCTGTCCGTGACCCCGTTCTTCTTGGGCACTGTCTTGCTGCAGTCCAGCAATTCCACCCGCGCCGCCGTGTCCGCGCCACGGCATCATGAAGTCCCCGTCAAGGCCCCACCACGCGCCTATCTGCTCAAACTCGACATCTTGAGGGTATAGCCTGTTGCCGTCCTGCAAGTCGCAGGAAGACATCAGGTTATGAATCAATATGTTGAGAAATATGAGAAAAACAATACTACGCTTATCCGCCGTGTTTGTGTCCATGCTGTCTGCATCGTTGGCACTTCCGGCTCAGTCTGTCGATACGACAGGAATATATGGCGAACGCAAGGACAGCCTCCAGGCTGCTGTCTTCACCGGTCGCCAGAATGGCAATTATCTATCCAAAGGCAAGGATATCCGTACCGAGGTGATCAGCGCGGCCGGCTTGTGCAAGATGGCTTGCTGCAACCTTGCCGAGAGTTTCGAGAATTCGGCCAGCGTCACCGTCGGCTATTCCGATGCCGTGACGGGTGCCCGCCAGATCCGCCTTCTCGGCCAGAGCGGCATCTATACCCAGATGCTCGATGAAAACCGTCCCGTGATGCGCGGTCTTTCTTCTCCGTTCGGGCTGAACTATGTCCCTGGCCAGTGGCTGGAAAGCATACAGATAGCCAAGGGCGTCACTTCCGTCATCAACGGAGTCGAGTCCATGACCGGCCAGATCAACATGGAGCACAGGAAGCCGACTGACGAGAAACCCCTGTATGTCCAGGCATCGGTCATGGATGACTCCAAATGCGATCTGAACGTGATCTCTGCGCTCCAGTTCGATGACCTGAGCACCTGGAGCACGGTCGTCCTTGCGCATGTCGACGGCAACTTCAAGTCGATGGACATGAACGGAGACGGCTTCATGGATGACCCGCGTCAGCTGCAGCTCAATCTTTCCAACCGCTGGCTTTACTTCGGCCAGGACGGTGTGCAGGTGCGTTTCGGCGTACGCGCGCTGCAGGACAGCCGCCTCGGCGGGCAGGAGTCCGGGCTGGACAACCCATGGCAGGCGGACATCCTGAACCGCTCCATCAACTCATACGTCAAGGTAGGCGTGCCGGTCAATGAGGAGAATTCCCAGAATGTCGCCCTCGTGGCCGACTATACCTACCAGCGCATGAATTCCGCCTACGGCATGGAAGGTATGCCAGGCCCTTTCTTCCGAACTTACGATGCCGGCCAGCATTCGGCTTTCGCCAACCTCCTGTACCAGAACCAGTCCGACGATGCCCATCATTTCACGCTCGGCCTGAGCGACATGATGGACGCGTACGAGGAGACTTTTTGCGGCAATCCGAGCACCGTGACGCTCAATGACTTCGGCGCGTTCGGGGAATACACTTTCCACTCCGGGGACGTCTTCTCTTCTATCCTGGGCCTGCGCGCCGACTGGTACAATACTTCGGGCGTCCGCGTCTCGCCGCGCCTCACCCTCAAATATGCACCTTCCGACCAGTGGGTCTTCCGTGCGAACGGCGGCCGTGGAATAAGGTACAGCACCCCTCTTGTCGACAATTTCGGCATCCTGTCCACGGGCAAGCCAGTTTCCGGCGACCTCATGTCCCATCCTCTCGAGGATTCGTGGACATTCGGCGCCAATGCGACCTGGTATCTGCCTTTCGACGAGAGTGGCAAGACCTATCTCAGCCTCGATTATTTCGGAACGCAGTTCACCAGACAGATGCTGTATGACCATCAGTACGCCGTGATAGGAACAGCCGCCGGCCGCCCTTTGACCGGCGATATGATCTGTTTCTACGAGCTCGGCTCTCTTGTCGGCCGCAATTATTCATATACTAACAACTTCCAGCTGGATTTCTCCACCGAGCCGATGAAGGGGCTTACCCTTACCCTGACCGGCCGCTATACAGATGCCCGGCAGACGCTCCGCGGCCAGTCGGATGACATCAAGCCGATGACCAGCCGCTACAAGGGCGTCTTCAATGCGCAGTATGCCGCCAGGATGAACAGATGGCTGTTCGATTTCACGGCCTCTGTGAACGGCCCTTGTCGCGTTTGGGATTTCATGCGCGATATCGAGGTCGATGGCGAGAAGATATATGCCGACGGCTATACCCCTGTGTTCCCGCTCCTGTATGCGCAGGTTACGCGGCGGTTCAAGGGCTTCGATGTATATGTCGGAGGCGAAAACCTGACCAACTACCGCCAGCCGTGTCCTATCATCGGCGCGGAGAACCCGTTCAGCCCGGATTTCGACGCCAGCTGTGTCTGGGGCCCTGTGATGGGTCTCAAGCTCTATGCCGGCGTCCGCCTGACCATCTGGAAAACAGAAAAACTATAGCCGGGGGCCTGGCCCTTCCTGGGTGGGATTACCTGCCCGGCCAGAAATAAAAGTAGAATAACAAAAAAACAGATAAATATGAAAAAGATCATCGCATTATTTGCCGTATTGGCACTCCTTTGCTCAGCCAACCTGTCAGCAAAACCTAAGAAGATCCTCCGCCAGGTAAAGTACGAAGCCACCATCGACTGCAAGAACTGCGTCAAGAAAGTGACAGAGAACGTATCCTTTGAGAAAGGCGTCGAGGACCTGAAGGCCGAACTTTCAGACCACAGTGTGACCATCGTGTACAACGCCGCCAAGACAGACACGCTCAAACTCGCCAATTCCATCAGAAAACTTGGCTACAAGGCCCACGTCCTCGAAGACAAAGCCCTTTAGTCCGGATTCACGTTCCGGCAAACTTTTGTCTCCACTATCGGCCACAGGCAATTATTTGCAAGCTTAGGAAAAACTATGAAAGCTGTATTGACTGTTAGTGAAGAATCAGTACTTGGCGCGGCTCAAAGCGCTATTGATCAAAGCGTAACAGAGGAGTCTGTTTCTTGGAAAGAAGTTGCTGTAGACGCTGCCATATCCGGGATTGGAACTAGTGCTGGAATAAAGGTTAAAACACTTTGCCAATCAAGCCAAGAGTACAAACAGGCAAAGAGGGCGCTAGATCATGCTGAACGTGTAGCTAGAGGTACCAATCCAAGACAATCTAGACTTGATAAAGTGACTGTTGCTCAGGAAAAGTTAGATAATGTTGGGGAAAGGCAAAGTAATATTGTCAAAAATTCATCAATTCTCGTCGGGTCTTCATTGAAAGAACTGGAGTATAACATTTCCGGAAATATGCTAACTTTGTCCAGGGAGGGGGACCTCACCTCCGAGAGCAAGGGCATCGTGGACAGTCTCAGGATGACATATGACGGGATGCGTCTCGCCGCCGTGCATGACTACGCGGCGGTCCCGTCGGTCGCGACCTCCGACGGATTGGTGGTGCAGGGGAACCAATACTATCCGTTCGGGATGAGTTTCGCGACGAACAAGCCGGTGAATGAGCTCACCGTGGAACATTCCTATATCGATCTGGACGGCAATGTGATAGGAGACGGAGATACCGGCGGCTTCAACCCTGGCGGAGGTGCCCTGTCCGGTGGAGAAGGAGGTCTGATCCCTCAGGCGGCGTTGCTGCTGGCCGGGCAGCCGTACCGCTTCGGCGGCAAGGAACTCTACAACTCGACCGGCACCTACGACTTCCTCGCCCGCCAGTACGACCCTGCCCTCTGCCGCTTCACCACCACCGACCCCCTCGCAGCGAAGTACCCATCCATCTCCCCGTACGCATATTGTGGTAATGATCCGGTGAATAAAGTGGATCCGGATGGGAGGGATAACTATATCTTTGACAACAACGGAAACTTTGAAAAAGTTGTCAAAACTAACGAAAGCCATCAGATATTATGGAATAGAACCGATAATGACGGCAATCTCCAACAACTGAAAATAGCATTAGTTGATGACGTAAATTATCCGAACCAAATAGGTGAAGGCAGTAAGATTTGTATGGCAAAAGACGAAGATATTGCAAAAGATGTTAGACAAAGCTGGAGTCTATGATCAAGCAAATCATGGCTTTATTACAGGTTCTTTTTATCTTCTTAACGAAAGTAATGCAAGTAATCTGAGCGGGAAAGATAATATGGACTTTTCTGGTAACGGAAGAAATAATATTGAGGTTGAACCTGGAACAATGTATTATGTAACGAATACTAAAGCGGATGGCGTAGTTGCCCATGATGGTCGTAATTACGGAAATTTTTTGTGGGGAGCAGGAGCAAAATCTTTGGGGGTTCCATTATTCCCAAATGCAATTTTGGGATCTCATTTGAATAATATGAGAAACGAAAAACCAAAATGGCATTTTGATTCATCAGATGACCAACGTTCAATAAGGATCGGGTATCATTGGGCAGAAGAACACAAAAGAAAATGAATAAGATATTCACGGTATTAATATGTGCGTTTGCCATCATGGCATGCTCGTCAGGGAATCATTACATTTCTGAAGAAGATTTCGTAAAGGAGAATCTTCACTTTGACAATGGCTACTGGGAAGGATGGCTTGTATCATGGCATCCGGATAACGGTTATTATAATATATACTATAGCCGTGATAGTTCCCAACGAAGTACAATCATTATTTTCAAAAAGCAAAAAGAAATAGGATTCAGGATTTTCAATTCCGAAGAATCTGAATTTTACACTAAGGAAACATTAAATACTTCGGAATTGCTAAAAAGAGACTACCCTGAAATAACGTCGGATGATTTGATTCGGAGGGCAGATTGGTTATATAAATATTATATAAGGCTACTTTCTTCTAATAAAAGAGGCAACTATGAAACCGGAACCATTTTTATCCAAAGCATAAACTTCAGCGTATATAAAGAGCCCTGCGATATTACACAACCAGATTCCATCTTGCTTAAAAAATGGCATCATTCTGATATTTTGTACCACAATTAACCGTATCATAAATTTTTTTTTACAATAGTCATCGAACTATATCGTGGAAAGACTGCGAGTGACGTTTAAGGCTGACACATTGCCTTATTCTGAAAGAAAAAAGTCAGAATTATAAAATGTTTATCTTAATCTTTTGATCTACTTATCCCTGTCTCGCTTTGTTTGAGGCAGGTTTTTTTGATTTCTTTCTGATTCCATGAAGGGTAACTGCTTGCAATTGTCGTACAATGTCCTTAACCCTCGGAGGTGGTGACAGTGCAACAGCGGCGAAGCAGTGGTCGAAAGGAGCATTCCCGAGCGTCAGCGAGGTCGCGAGGGTGTTTACAGCAGGCATTTTGATGCCTGCGGCCCGAGCAGCAGGGCTTTAGCCCGCCGGCCTCCTTGAGACCAACTGTGCAGCCGCATGGAGCGAGGGTTTCAGCCAGCCGCAAGCTTTCGTTGCTGAATTGCAGACCGGCTGAAGTGGAGACAAAAGTCTGCCGGAGACAGACTAGCCGCCCTCGGCTCTAGAGGGAGGGGCCCAGGAAGGGGGGGGGCCTGGTCTGGCTCCGGCAAAGCTTTTGCGGAACGGAAAAGCCGATCTGGGAGGGCTTCAGCCCGCCGGCACCCCGGGGGCCAGCAGTGCGGCCTCGTGAAGCCGGAAACCACTGGAGTATAACATTTCCGGAAATATGCTAACTTTGTCCAGGGAGGGGGACCTCACCTCCGAGAGCAAGGGTATCGTGGACAGTTTCAGGATGACATATGACGGGATGCGTCTCGCCGCCGTGCATGACTACGCGGCGGTCCCGTCGGTCGCGACCTCATCCGGCCTGGTGGTGCAGGGGAACCAATACTATCCGTTCGGGATGAGTTTCGCGACGAACAAGCCGGTGAATGAGCTCACCGTGGAACATTCCTATATCGATCTGGACGGCAATGTGATAGGAGAC
>JAZQNI010000076.1:0-27693 GCA_045627265.1 Candidatus Cryptobacteroides sp. | reverse complement strand
AATCGCAGTTGGACCTGCCCGCAGTGCGGCACAACGCACGACCGCGACAAGAATGCCGCGGTCAATATTCTGAATGAAGGACTTCGTGTATTGAGTCAAAAATCATCGGCGGGAACCGTAGATTACACTGGTCGAGGCAGTGTAAGACCTATTCCGGTAGGCAACCGCCTGCGAAGCCAGAAGCCCAAAAGTCTTTAGCTTTTTGGTAGTTCACTTCTCTCCCCTGCTTTCCTTTCTCTCCTTGAACAGATGGAACTGATGCTCGCGCCTCTGGTTCCAGCGAGCCTTCAACTTCTCCTCGATGTCCAGGTCAAGATTCGGGAAACGCTTACGTGCCTTGCGGATAGTCTCGGCCAGCAAAGCCTTGATATGCCTTTCCTTCTTCTCATCGTACATCTCGTTGAAGCAGACGAGGATTCCGGTTTCTTCGACATCGGAGAATTCGTCATTCACCGCAGTACCGAGCATCCTCATCGTAGGTGAAGTCTGCATATAAGAATTGACGAGAGGAGGAATGTTGGTACCCAGGCTGCGCACAGCCTCCTTCAGATTCTTGTAGTCATCCTTGAAGTCCTGATTCTTGAGGACGAGGCCGACCAGCCTGCGGTCCGCCCCCGGTTCGACAGGGACTATAGGTCTTACAAGTTCATCCGGATCTGGGAAATGCTTCCAGAGGAAAGAAAGGATCAGATCCCTGGCCAGTTTGTCGTACTGCGGATACATGGTCATCTTGCCGAAAAGGTAGATGATGTGCGGATGCTTCATGATTATTGCCGCGATGCCGTCCCAAAGATTGTCAAGCGCAAAAAGAGCCTTTGCACCGGCCTTGCTGCTCTGATACTCGGGAGTGACGAACGACCTGCCGAGCTCGATGGTATGAGGCAGATAATACTTGATGAAACTGTCGGAGAAATGGAACATGTGGGTCGTAGCAAGAATAGGCTGGCCATCCTCGCGGAAACGGACATCGTCTCCAAGAATGAAACGATAACCGCCGATGATTGCCTCGGCATCAGGATCCCAGACAACTATCTGACGATAAGGCGGGTCCATGGTATCGAACTCATCGATGTCCATGGACAGGCCGGACGAGCCGCCTGCCTGCCTGAAGGAAATCTCCCTGAGCCTGCCGATCTCCCTGAGGACGTTTGGAGCAGAGACATTGTCTATGACATAGATTTCATTGCCTGCCTTGTTGGTGTTGCAGAGCTTGTGCTCCGGAGTCAGCTCCGCCTTGATGAGGCTGAGATCGACGGGATCGATGATTTTCTCCATATCAGGAATGATTTAAGACAGTTACAACTCATAAACTTGGGCACGGACCCACTGCGCCCACTCGAAAGGAGTCTTCTCCGCAGAGAATGTCTCCGGCGGTATCGGTTTTCCGAACACTACCTTGAAAGTGTTGCCACGCGCCTTGTACATCTCGTCCGGAAGGAAGACCATTGCAACGTTGAACTTCAGCTTGAGTTTCTTGCAAAGATTTGCCACACGATAGAAACGAGGCGAATTCTGAGCTATGAAATGGACAGGGACCACTGCCCTGCCTGTCTGGACGCTCTTGTTGATGAAGGCTTTGCCCCAAGGCAGATCCTTTATCTCACCATCGATCTTCCTGGAGCACAAACCAGCTGGGAAAAGGATCATATGATTGTCCGAATGGAATGCCTCGTCAATCAGCGCAGGAAGGTTCCTGGACTGTCCGCCGGTCTTGTTGACTGGAACGCAGATCGGAGCCAGCCCCTTGAGGTGCATCAATATGTCATTGACGAGATACCTCACCTTGCCGCCGAAATTCGTGCCCACTATGGATCCCAGCGCCACGCCGTCAATCCCGCCAAGGGGATGATTGGAGACAAAAGTATAGAGTGTGCCGTCATCCGGGACATTCTCAAGTCCCTGGATATCAAGCTTGATGCCAAGTTTTTCCAAAGCTCCGGTGCAGAATTCGACCCCCTCGTACCCTAGCACGAAGTATTCGTTCAAGAAATCGACATGGAGGAATTTCTTCATCCATCTCACGACAAAAGATGGAAGATGTCCACCCTTGGATGCAATAATCCCATCCAGATCAACGGCGTAATTAGGTCTGTAAGGCATAGGTTTTCGGTTATACGTCGCACAAATATAGAAAAAATAGATTATATTTACTGATACCTGACAAATGTTCTCTAAGCATGAAGACAATCCTCCTGTTTCTGTCCCTGATGATCGGCATGCATCAGCTGCCACAGTCCATCCTCGTAAACGGCGAACGGTTCCATGTACAAGGAATCGCGCTTGACAGGCAGGAGGAATGTCTTTATTGTTCTTTCACAAGCGCATTCTTCAAGACTGACCTGCAAGGCAACATCACCGCCAGCGTCACCGGCATCAACGGACACCTGGGGGCGATGACATGGGATCCGGTCGGAAGGAAGGTCTATGCATCACTGGAATTCAAGGATGACGTCATCGGGACAGGCATTTCAAAGAAGCTTGGCAAGGAGTCATACTCCAGATCCGAGGCCTCGTTCAACATAGCTGTGATAGACGTGGACAAGATAACCGGTATGGACGTACCTGCCGACAGCGTCATGACCCTCATCAGGGTCGAGGATGCTGTCAATGACTACATCGACAACGTGGTTGTCGACGGCAAGGTGCTGGAGCACAGATACGCATGCTCCGGCATTGACGGGATAACAATCGGACCGGCATTCGGAAAGCATAGGAAAGCCTCACGACGGCTGTATGTCGCATACGGGATATACGGCGACGTCGGAAGGGAGGATAATGACTACAACGTCATACTCTGCTACAAGATGGACGATCTGAGCAAGCCGGTGAAGAAATATTTCGTTTTCACCGGAAACACAACATGGGGCGTGCAGAATCTTGCCTATGACGGATATACTGACAAGATGTTCCTTGCTGTGTACAAAGGCAAGAAGGAGAAGTATCCGAACTACTCCCTATATTCCATCGACATGTCCCAGAACCCGCACCGGGCACGTCTGGCCGGTGTGCCTTACCAGAAAGGCAAGGTACATCAGGTCACACTCTCGGAATCCGGCCTCAAGGACAAGGCGACCGGAATTTGCGGATGGAACTTCAAATGGGGAAGCACAGGCCTCTGTCCTTTGGGCGACGGATGGTACTATATAAGCCAGAACGGCAAGGAAAACGACAACAACTATTGCAGGGCTACGCTCTACAGATGGAACGGATCGCCGGAACAGGCATTCGATCCAGCAACAGCGCAGTGAATCCAGAATCAATGTAATGACAGATTTCAAAGTAAAGAATAAATGAAACTACTCGAAAAAGCAGGACTCCCCCAGAGTCTGGTCTGGGGCTTTGTCGGAGTCATGGTGTTCATGATGGGAGACGGCATCGAGCAGACCTGGCTCAGCGCCTACATGTATGGCAAAGGCATCGACGCCGCATCGCTCTTCTCAGTCTATGGCCTTACGGTGGCCATCTCGTCATGGCTCTCAGGCGTCATAGCGGAGACCTTCAGCATACGCAAGACCATGCTCGCCGGCTTTATCATCTACCTGGCCGGAGTACTGGGATTCGCCTTCTGGGGCGTTGCGGGCATGAACCCGACGGTCCTGATGCTCACCTACGCATTGAAGGGACTCGGCTATCCGCTATTTGCATATACCTTCATGGTCTGGATCACCTACAGGGTGGACAAATCGCGTCTCAGCTCAGCACAGGGCTGGTTCTGGTTCGTCTTCACAGGAGGTCTCAACGTGCTCGGAGCCTACTATGGCGTATTCGCCAAGAACACCATCGGCGTCATCCCGACACTCGCATCGGCCGCTTTGTTCGCGACCATAGGAGCAGTATTCGCGCTGATAGTCAACAAATCCGAGAGTTCCAACGCCTTCGCCGAACAGGAGCAGCCCCAGGACGGCAACAAGATCCTGGAAATGTTCCGCGGCCTGTGCATCATCGTACGCGAGCCGAAGGTGCTCATCGGCGGAATCATCAGAGTGATCAACACCACCTCGCAGTTTGCATTCGTCGTCTTCATGCCTCTCTACATGGCCAAGTACGGCGTGACCGAGGGCAACTGGGCGACCATCTGGGGTTCGATATTCGTGTTCAACATCGCCTTCAACCTCGTATTCGGCATTGTCGGCGACCATCTGGGATGGTCCAAGACAGTCACATGGTTCGGCGGAGTCGGATGTGCGGTCACCGTGCTTCTCTTCTTCTACTCCCCTCAGATCTGCAACAATTTCTGGTTCATACTGCTCTGCGGCATACTGTGGTGCGTGATGCTGGCCGGTTATGTGCCGCTCTCCGCACTGGTACCTTCGCTTGTCAAGTCTGACAAAGGCGCCGCGGTCTCCGTCTTGAACCTCGGTGCAGGACTCGCCGCAGTGGTCGGACCGCTCATCGTCAAGCTGCTGCAGAACCCGATCGGATATGAAGGCATCGCGTGGGTGCTGGCCGGACTCTATATCGTGAGCGCCGTGCTCACCCATATCATCGGAAAGAAGTAAACTGAGCCTATGCAGAAAGAATTCGACGTCATAATAATCGGAGGCGGCATCACAGGAGCCGGTACTGCGAGGGACTGCGCCCTCAGAGGGCTGAAGGTCCTGCTGATCGAGCGCAGCGACATCGCCGCAGGAGCGACCGGCCGTAACCACGGCCTGCTGCACAGCGGCGCGCGCTATGCTGTCAAGGATGCAGAATCGGCCGAGGAATGCATCAAGGAGAACCGTATCCTCAGGAAGATTGCCCCGCTCTGCGTCGAAGACACCCAGGGCATCTTCATCACCCTGCCGGAAGATGAAGACAGCGGATTCGGTCTCGACTACCAGAAGCAGTTCATCTCGGCCTGCCGCAAGGCCGGCATTCCTGCCGAGCAGATCAGTCCGGAGGAAGCACGCATGCTCGAGCCGTCCGTCAACCCGACCCTCATAGGAGCAGTCAAAGTGCCTGACGGAGCGGTCGATCCGTTCAAGCTCTGCGCATCCAACGAACTCGACGCACGCCTGCACGGCGCAGAAATACTGACCTACACCGAAGTGACGGGGCTGATCATCGAGCAGGACAGGGTCGCAGGAGTCAAGACCAGGAGCAGCATCTCGGGCGAGGAAGCGGAGTACCGCGCCAGAGTGACGGTCAATGCGGCCGGCATCTGGGGACAGCGGATTGCGGCGATGGCCGGAATCGGGATCGGCATGTACCCGGCCAAGGGAGCTTTGCTGATCTTCGCACACCGGGTCAACAACGTGGTCATCAACCGCTGCCGCAAATCGGCCGACGGCGACATCCTCGTGCCTGGAGAGACAGTCTGCGTAATAGGCACGACCTCAACCAAAATCCCATTCGAAGAGTGTGACGACATGCGCGTGACACCGGAGGAAGTCAGCCTCCTTCTGCGTGAGGGATCGCAGTTGTGCCCATCACTCGCCAGCACCAGGATACTCAGGGCATACGCCGGCGTACGTCCGCTTGTCGCATCCGACAACGACCCGACTGGCCGCAGCATCAGCCGCGGAATCGTCTGCCTGGATCACCAGAAGCGCGACTGCATACGCGACTTCATCACGATCACGGGCGGCAAGCTGATGACATACCGGCTGATGGCGGAGAAAGCCACTGACATGGTGTGCAGCAAACTTTCGCTCAGCGCAGCCTGTACGACCGCCGACACCCCGCTTCCGGCCACAATCGATAAAAGCAAGGCCGGCGTGATGCCGGACAGCCTTCTGGTATGCGAATGCGAGAAGATAACCGTCGGTGAAATCAAAAGCGCGGTCAGGAGGTTCGACATCAACTCGCTGGAAGACCTCAGACGAAGGACAAGGGTCGGCATGGGCACATGCCAGGGCACTTACTGCATCAGGAAAGCGTCCAGGATCCTGGCCAAGGCCAAAGGGACTCCGGAGAAAGCGGATGAAATCACCCGCAAGTACCTGGAAGAGCGTTGGAAGGGAATGATTCCTGTAGGCTGGGGTGACACCTTACGCGAAATGGAGTTCATGCAGAGGGTATACAAAGTAGGTGGACCTTCGAGTTACAAAGAAATTTAAAACGCAGTTGACATGAAATTCGATGTCATAGTAATTGGAGGTGGAGCGGCAGGAATGACGGCCGCCACCGAGCTGGCGAAGGCAGGTCTGACAACCGCCGTCATCAGCGCCGGCCATTCCTTGTTCGAGGTTGACTATGAGGCGTACAAACGCCTTGGGGGCAATCTCTTCATGGGGGACTGCGTGACGGGCGGCGAGTTCGAAGCAGACCGCCTCAAAGCGGTCAGAACGGCCAATCTCGGCGATTACAGCCTGGAAGCGGACGATTTCATCATCGCGACCGGCAAATTCCTCGGCAAGGGACTGGTCGCTGACATGGACTGCGTCTATGAGCCGCTTTTCGGCCTTGACACCTCATATTTGGATGACAGGGCCCAATGGTTCTCGAGGAGTTTTGCGGATCCTCAGCCATTCCTCTCGTTCGGAGTAAAGACTGATGGATGCTCCAGGCCATCGGTCAGCGGACGCACCATCAGCAACCTGTACGCGGCAGGAGAGCTGCTCGAGGGCGTGACGAGCGTCGGCGAAGGAGCGGAAACGGCCATCCGCGAGACTGCAATGAAGGTGGTCGGAATCATAAAGGAGAAACACCATGCAGGAGCATAACATAAGCGACAACAATTTCGAGCAGTGCATCAAGTGCGCTGTCTGCACGGAATACTGCCCCGTATTGAAGGTCCTTCCGGATTACCCGGGGCCGAAGCACGGCGGGCCGGACGGAGAGCGTCTGCGGCTCAAGAACAGCCTGTTCTTCGACAGCAACCTGAATTTCTGCCTGAACTGCAAGCGCTGCGAAGTCGTCTGTCCGTCCGGAGTCAGGATTGCGGACATCATCCATTCAGCCAGGGAGAAGTACGGCAGGACGCGGCCGAAGTTCAGGGATGCGCTTCTGGCCAGCACAGACCTTGCCGGGTCGCTGGCGGTGCCTTTCGCGCCCGTGGTCAACGCAGTTCTCAAGACCGGACCGGCGAAATACGCATTGGACCGCGTGATGAAGATCGACGGGCATCGCAAGATGCCGGAATATGCCTCCCGGACTTTCGAGAGGTGGTACAGGAAGGAGGCCGCTGCCGCCCAGAAGCGGTTCAAGAAGAAGGTCAGCTTTTTCCATGGATGCTATGTCAATTACAACAACCCACAACTTGGCAAGGACCTTGTCGCAGTGATGAATGCGCTCGGGTATGGAGTGGAGCTGCTTGAGAATGAGAAGTGCTGTTCTGTTGCGATGATAAGCAGCGGCATGTTCGACTCTGCGAGGAAGAATGCACGTGTCAACATGGAGTCGGTCAGGAAGGCTGTGCGTGGAGGCATGCCTGTGCTGACCACGTCATCGACCTGCACTCTGACCATGAGGGAGGAATATCCTGGCATCCTTGGTATCGACAACTCCGATGTCAAGGATTCGATCGTGATGGCGGTCCGTTTCATCTACGAGATCCTCGAGAGGGGTGAAGCGAAGGTCGTGTTCAAGAATGATTTCAGTGCAGATACGGCTTATCATGTTCCTTGTCACATGGAGAAGCTGGGGTGGAGTGTTTTCACCCAGCGTCTTATGGGGATGATTCCGGGCATGCACATGATGCAGCTGGACAGCAATTGTTGCGGCATCGCGGGCACTTATGGTTTCAAGAAGGAGAATTCGGAGAGGTCGCAGCTTATCGGCAGCGAGTTGTTCTCGCAGATTGCGGCTGTGTCTCCGGATTGGGTTGTGTGTGAGTGTGAGACGTGCAAGTGGCAGATAGAGATGACGACAGGATTCATGGTGATGAATCCTGTGTCGGTGCTCGCCAGCGCAATCGATCTCGAGGCCACAGCCCGCCTCAATTCCCCGGCCTAGCTTTTCTGCTGCCCGGCTGCACCGTTCCGCAAAAGCTTTGCCGGAGCCAGACCAGGCCCTCCCCCTTATCCGCCGCTACAAGAGCGGATGGTACTGCCGGAGCTCGCAAAGGCGGCGGAACGGCATCAGCCGGGCAGTAATGTATATCAGCTGCGCAGGCAGTCGGGAATCGGCGGCGGGAGCGGAACTACTGGCAGGATTTGATTTTCTGGCGGAGAGACGGGCTGAGCGAGAGCTTGTAGGTCTTGTCAGCGAGGTCGAGCCATTCGAGAGCAAGATCATCCTTCCTCTGGAGGTGACAGGCAACTGCGATGTTGTATTCGGCGCAGGCCTGGTTGATGGCATTCCTGTTGTCAGCAAGCTGAAGCCACACATCGATCGCATCATCCCACTTCATCTGGGAAGCATACTCGAGAGCGTTTGTCCACAGACCGCCGAAACCCTCGATGTAGATAAGAGGATACTGCTCCGCCTTCCACTCATTAAGGAACGGCTTGGCAGCATTCATACCCAGATAGAGGGCATCAGAAGGGAACATGGACTCCTGGACAGCCGGACCGCTGACATTGGACTTGCGAGAATAGACGACCACGGTATCTTTCTGATACATGGTGTCGTAGGCATAAACGGAAGTGAGACACTGAAGCTTGCCAGGGGTCGTGCTTTCAGAGAACGTAGGAGCATCCACTACGAAAATCACATCCTTGTCCATCGCGAGCGCCAGGCTCACGAGAGAATCCTTGGCAAGATAATCGGACTCGGAGTCCTTGATGGAGCTGAACACCTCCACTGTTGGCTTGGAATCGAAGTATTCCTTTTCCAGAGCCTGAGCGAATCCGTCCGCGAAACAGTTGTTGAACAAAGAATCACGGCTGGAACCGTCCTCGAGGTACAAGATGGCAATCTCCTTGTTGTCAAGATCCAGTCCGGAAGCGGAAGGATGACGGTTTTCGAGATTCAACACATATGCCTGAGGCGAGCAGGCACAAAGCATCATCGCAGAAGCGAAAAATGTAAAAAAGCGTTTCATATCTTATACTTCAGCTATTAAGTCATACTCATCCGCACCGATGATGCGGACATCGATGAATCCGCCGCAAAGCTCCTCTGGAGTCCGTCCGCCGAAATCATCCGCATCATACCTTACAAGAATCTCGCCATCCACCTCGGGACTTTCATATTTGCTCCTGCAAACCAGCACTCCATCGCCGAAACCATCCACCAGGACGCGTTCGGTAGTGCCCACGCGGGACCTGTTGAAATCGAGCGAAATGGCACTCTGCAGCTCCATGAGCCGGCCGAGCCTGTCCTGCTTGACATCTTCCGGGATGTCATCGGCATAATGACGAGCACCGTATGTTCCTTCCTCCTCAGAGTAGGTGAATGCGCCCAGACGCTCGAACCTGGCCTCACGCACGAAGTCCATCAGCTCCTCGAACTCGGCCTCCCCTTCACCAGGATGGCCGACTATCATCGTAGTACGCAGCACAACACCGGGCACAGTCTTCCTGAGCCTTTCTATCAGATCGACCGTCCATGCCTTGGAGCAATGCCTGTGCATCTTGTCGAGGATCGCATCTGAGATATGCTGGAGAGGGATGTCGAGATAAGGACAGACCTTCGGATTGACGGCCATCTGCTCGAGGACATCCTCCGGGAAATCGGCCGGATATGAGTAATGGATCCTTATCCATTCAACGCCTTCGATCTTGGAAAGCTCTTTGAGAAGGTCTCCCAAGGCACGCCGGTGATACAGGTCAAGTCCGTAATAAGTCGTGTCCTGAGCGATCAGGACAAGTTCCTTGACGCCGGAGGACACGAGAAAACGGGCCTCGTCAAGGATTTTTTCCATCGGGACGGACTTATGTCCGCCCCTGATGTATGGAATAGCGCAATAAGAACATCTGCGGTCACAGCCCTCGGATATCTTGAGATAAGCAGTCCCCTTCCGGGTACCGGACAGCACACGGGCCGTCCTTCTGTCTTCCGCCGGCACGACACCCAGAGCACGCACCACTTCGTCGGTATCACGCGCCCCGAGCCACATGTCCACCTCCGGGATCAGTTCCGGCATCTCCTGAGGATACCTCTGCGAGAGACAGCCGAACACGATGAGCTTGCCGGCCTCTCCCCTCTCCTTACGTTGTGCGGCTTCGAGGATGGCCTGGATGGATTCTTCCTTGGCATCGCCGATGAAGCCGCAGGTGTTGAGCAGGAGATAATCCACGTATTCCGGAGCATCATCCTCCTGGAACACATCCATCTCAGGACTAAGCTGATAGAGGATATGCTCGGTATCGACGGTGTTCTTGGAACAGCCGAGAGTTATGATCTGTACAGATTTCCTATTCATCAGTTTCTGTCTGTTCTTCCTCCTGGGCAGCCTCAGGATCCTCGAAATCGAGTGAAGCGAAAGAGACGATCTCGTTGTACCAGTCGATCACCTTCTTCATATGTGACACATAGAAACGATCCTCGTCGTACTCAGGGATGGCCTTCTTGAAAAGAGACTTGAGTTCATCTGAAGAAGACTTGGAAGTCGGTGCCGCAGCATCTCCGAGAGCCTCCTTGAGAGCAAGGAACACCTCCTGGAGCTTCATCTCGCCCTCTGAAGTATAGATTGCGATATCAGCGAGGGTGTTGACGCGGCTGTGGCCGTCGAAGGACACTCTCTTCTTCTCGGCAAGAGTCTCGGCGATGATGCCGTTCCTTGCCTGTGCAACATATTCATACAGGCCGTGCTGGCCTGATACAGTGATGATTTTTGCCAAATTGGTTTTCATGATTGTTTCTTGTTGGTTTTATTATCCCATATCGTTTCGACGACATGGTCTGTTTTTTCAAATAATGTCTTGATGTCTGAATCGTTTTCAAGCACAACGTCCGCAAGTGCCGGATCGAGATGCTGGGCATCCATCCTTCCACGTATTTCATCCGCCGTCGCACGGTCTCTGGCCATCGCCCTTTCCAGCCGGACACTCTCGGGACAAGCGACGAAAAGAACCTTGTCCGCGATATGGTGGAAAAACGGCTTCTCCAGGAATACGGCCGACTCGAACACCACGTACGGCACCACATCTTCATCGAAAGAAGCACGCCAACTGAGGAAATCGTCGAGCACGTATGGATAGACCAGATCCTCAAGTGCGGCCAGCTTGCGTCTGTCGGAGAAAACTTCAGCGGCAAGTGCCTTCCTGTCCAGTCCTCCGTCCGCAAGTCGGAAACTCCGGCCGAATTCCTGTTCGACTTCACCGATGAGCTCCGGATACAGGTCATATATCCGTCGGGTCCTGCTGTCCGAATCGTACACAGGAATCCCTTTCTTCTCCAGATGCGAGCAGACGAGCGATTTCCCGCTGCCGATCCCTCCGGTCACAACAAGCGTCTTCATCGTATATTCTCCACGCAATCGAATATCTGGGGATCCATCCTGTAGTCTATGATTCCCTGAGGCAGGAAATCTGTCCTCGCGACGCAACGTCCGTTCAGGGATTTTGCAAAATCGCGATAATCGATGTAGAACACGACTTCATCGGTCTTGTCCACAGGCATAGGGAACACACATCTGAAAAGCACCTTCGCAGTCGAAGGATAAATCGACAGGTTCTTGCCGTCAGGTGCATTCCTCAGCACGATCCTGGCCGTCTTCTCGACTTCGACATACCTTGTCACATCGAGGGAATAGGCCACTTCGTCATCGGAGATCCTGACATTCTTCGGAGCATCGAGCTTGACGACACCGTTCGTTGCGGATTTGAGCTTCGACAAGGATATGCTCTTGGTATAAACCCTCTCGATATTGTCCAGATATACAGGGTCACCATAGACGAAGACAGAGTCCGGAACAAGCTGCATAGGCGACTTGAGCATGTACTGCGATTTGAAATCAAGCATGGACACTGCTACGACAGGCACCTTCTTGTGGTTCTCTACAGCAAATGTGAAGTCGTACGAAGGAGAAAGGAACGACTCGAGCCGGACATCGGCGCCGAATACCTCGCCGACATATCCACTGAGTTCATTCGCCGAAATGCTGTACACATTGTTGCCTTTGTTGTGCAGCAGCTCCTTCGGCACAAACACCGTCACCGGGGTCTTCCTCGTTTTCCTGCCGGAATTCAAGAGCTGATAGCCGGATGTACGGCACCTCGCCTCCAGCAGGGCGGCATCAGACGAGCGTTCGAAACGACCGGGCAGGTCGCTGCGGACATAAACCCTTGCGCTGAGCGTTGCAGAATAGCTGAGGCTGAGATTGTACAGCAGCCATATGCCGATAGCCAAAAGAAGAGATGTGAAGAAAAGTGCCACATCCCTCCTGTTCAGGTTCAGCTTTTCCAGCAGATTCTCGTACCGCTGCCTCAGCATCTTGCAACACCGCTACTGAGCGGAGCTAGGGTCCTTGACGATAGAATTCTTGTCGATCCTGAGTTTGGTCTCGCCATCGACCTTGATGACAACATATTTCTCCTTCACTTCGTCGATGGTGCCGTAGATACCGCCGGCAGTGATGATCTTGTCACCTTTCTTGAGAGCCGCACGGAACTGCTCGAGCTCCTTCTGCTGCTTGCGCTGCGGACGGATCATGAAGAGCCACATAACGACGAACATGAGGATGATCATAAGCCAGAAGCCTCCCTGTCCACCCTGGGCAGGTGCGGCAGGCTGTGCCTGAAGAAGAATTGTTGCGATTGTATTCATATTGATAATTATTGGTTATTACAAAGATAAGGATAATTTCGTCTTGATAAGGTTGTCGAGGAGACCGTTGACGAACGAACGGCTCTTCGGGGTACTGTAGAACTTGGAGATTTCCACGTACTCGTTGACGGATATCTTGTTCGGTATCTCAGGGAAATTCTCAGCCTCCGCCAGTCCGGTGATGACAAGCACGGAGTCGATGACGAAAAGACGGTCCTTGTCCCACTTCGGCACAGCCTCGGCGATCATGTCGTAATAGCGGTTGTAGCCGGTGAACGCGCACCTGAGGAGCTTTGTGACAAACTCCTTGTCGCTCTCGACAGAAGGGTTCTCCTTGCGAAGGATCTCGCTCTGGTACAGAGGAGGAAGCTCCCATCTCTGTCCCTGTGCAAGTGAATTGAGAGTCTTGCAGCAATATGTCAGGGCATACGCAAGGTCATCGATCCAGAAAATGGACATGTCTTCGAGGATGACTTCGAGATCAGGGTTGTCCACAAGCTCCTCTTCGAAAATCTTGACGAAAAGAGCCGCATCCTCCTTGAGGGAAGACTCACCGGAAGCCATGTACTTCTTGAAGTAGTCACGTTCCCTGACGGTCTCGTAAAGATTGCGGAGGAACACGTCGTTCTGATCCCAGCTGAACTTCTTCCTGGATATGAGCTTGGTGAAATCAGGATCCTCCGAGAGGAGGCGTGATATGCCGTTGGAGACAAACTTGAGGTTAGGATTCTTTTCTTCTTCCGTCGGATTGAACTTCGCCCTGGCCGCTTCGATGCGGTCTGATGCTTCTTTGGTAAGAGGTGTGACCAATGAAAGCATATAGAGATAGAGATCTCTTGTGGCCTGGCAGGACATCTCGAGCTCGGCCTCGGCTTCCTTGAGCGTCATGGACTGATTTTCAGCATAGCTGTACAGAACTTTGAAAGCCTTGATTCTGAGGATTCTTCTATTAAGCATAATTTCAACGAAAATTTTATGCAAAGATAATAGAGAATCGATAAAAAATTATAATTTTGCTAATGAAAAGCACAAAAAACAAGCATTATGTACAAAGAGGATTTCGATAGGGCATATGCCCAGGACCGCGGTGCGGACGATGTTTTCTCCAAGCCGGTCCGCGCAGGAAAGCGTACATACTTCTTTGACGTGAAGTCAACCAAGGACAACAGTGATTTCTATCTCACCATCACCGAAAGCAAACGCAGACAGGACAGGGACGGAAATTTCAGCTATGACAAGCACAAGATATTCCTTTACAAGGAGGATTTCGAGAAATTCAAGGAAGGTCTTGACGATGTGATCAACTACATCAAGAACCAGTGTTTCGACGGAGAGATCCCGCAAAGGGCGGCTGTGGAGTCAGATAATGATGAATTTTAGATTTCGGTCGGATCTTCAGGATTCGACCTTTTTCAACTATGGAAGGAACCAACACGATATTGCTGAGGAACATCACGGTTGACGGCAATCCGAGGGACATACTCATATCCAACGGATTGATCCGCACCATCGCGCCCGCCAATTCTCTGTCCGCCGCTTTCGCCGACATGGAGGACTGCACGGGCAAGGTCGCGGTGCCGGGGTTCATCAACATGCACACACACGCCGGCATGGCGCTGATGAGAGGCATCTGCGAGGACCGGCTTTTTCACGAATGGCTGTCCACTATCTGGGACATGGAAGCCAAGATCGACGAGAACTACGTCTATTGGGCGACCAAGGTAGCCTGCATCGAGATGATCAAGACCGGCACGACCACATTCTGCGACCATTACTGGTTTTCGCCTTACGCGCACAAGGCAGCCGAAGAGATGGGCATCAGAGGCATCATCCCGTACGTGATACTGGACAAATCCGACCCGGCGGAAGCAGAACGCCAGAAGATCCAATGCCAGAAGATGTACGAAGAATCGAGAAGATGGACGGGAAGCGGAAGTTTCTGCATGGCATTCCACGCCGTGTACTCGGTAAGCGAGGAGATGGTGCTCTGGGCGGCCGACTTTGCAAGGAAGCACAACCTCTTCCTGCATTTCCACCTTTGCGAGACTGAGAAGGAGATCGAAGACTGCAAGGCCGCGCACAACGGCATGACTCCGGTCGAATACCTCGATTCGCTCGGCGTACTGGCCAGCAACGTGATCGCCGCCCATACGCTGTGGCTCAGTCCTCACGACATCGAAATCCTGGCCGCGAGAGGCGTCAACTGCGTCCACAACATCAATTCCAACACCAAGCTCTCCTCAGGCTACAAGTTCCCGTACAACGAGCTCAGAGACGCAGGAGCGAATGTCTGTATCGGTACGGACGGATGCGCATCGTCCAACAACCTCGACATCCTCGAGGCGATGAAGACCTCAGCCCTTTTCCAAAAAGCCTGGAGGAGCAACCCCGAGTCCCTGCCCATCAAAGAGTTGATGGACATGGCCACGGTGAACGCCGCAAAGGCGCTCAAGATCAACACCGGAGTCATCAGAGAAGACGCGATCGCCGACATACTGCTGGTCGACACCGACAACTCGTTCTTCCTCTCCCCTGCCTCCTTCGAGGCGAATTTCGTCTACTCGGCCCATTCGGACTGCATCGACTCCGTGATTGCGGACGGCCACTTCGTAATGAGGCACAGGATCATTCCGGGAGAGAAAGAAATCATACACGAAGCACGCAAAGTACTCAAACAAATCATCTAGAACCATGGCAACACCATTTGAAAGAATACAGAAAGCGGCGGCATACGTCGAAAGCAGACTCGAAGGCAGAAAACCGCTGGTAGGCATTGCACTCGGCAGCGGACTGGGTAAACTCGCAGACTACATCGAAGATCCTGTAGTCATTCCTTACAAGGAAATCCCTGACTTCCCGGTATCCACAGCGATCGGGCACAAAGGCAACTTCATCTGCGGCATGCTCGGTGGCAAATGCGTGATCGCTATGCAGGGCCGTTTCCACTTCTACGAAGGATACCCGATGGACATGGTCACACTTCCGATCCGGGTGATGAAACTCCTAGGCGTGGAATACTATTTCGCCAGCAATGCGGCCGGAGCCTGCAATCCTGACTACAAGATGGGAGACATGATGATCATCAAGGACCACATCAGCTTCCACAAGAACCCTCTCATCGGTCCGAACATCGACGAGATGGGAGAACGCTTCCCTGACATGACCTGCGCGTACGACCTCAAGACAATCGCCAAGGCAGAGGAAATCGCCGCCGAGCTCGGAATAGAGCTCAAAAAAGGTGTGTACTTCAGTTCTCCAGGACCATCTTACGAGACACCGGCCGAGGTCCGTTTCCTCAGGGTCATAGGTGTGGATGCAGTTGGAATGTCAACCACACCGGAGGTCATCGTTGCCCGCCAGTGCGGCATCAAGGCCTTCGGCATGTCCGTCATCACGAACTGCTGCAACACTGAAAACGTAGAGAGGAACTACAATGACGGCGAGGATGTCATCAGACAAGCAGATGCGGCCACCAAGAAGATGACCGCACTGTTCACACGCCTTATTTCAAGTCTTTGAATTCTACCCGTGAGACTACCGTTACTTCGCGAATGCGACAGAACGGGTCTCGCGGATGACAGTGACCTTCACCTGACCAGGATAGGTCATTTCTTCCTGAATCTTTTGGGCGATCTCCGTAGAGAGAGAAGCCGCCTGCTCGTCGGATACAGACTCTGCTCCGACAATGACTCTCAGCTCACGTCCGGCCTGGATTGCGTACGCCTTGGTGACACCGGAATAGTTGGCTGCGAGGTTCTCCATGTCCTTGAGTCTCTTGATGTATGACTCGATGACCTCACGACGTGCACCAGGACGTGCACCGGAAATGGCGTCACCGACAAGGACGAGAGGAGCGATGATGGATGTCATCTCCATCTCATCATGGTGGGCTCCGACAGCGTTGCAGATCTCAGGACGCTCCTTGTACTGCTCAGCGAGCTTGGCACCAAGCAATGCATGAGGAAGTTCAGGATCCTCTTCGGAAACCTTACCGATATCATGGAGGAGACCGGCACGCTTGGCGATCTTAGGATTCAGGCCAAGCTCTGATGCCATGATCGCACAGATATTGGCGACTTCACGGGAGTGCTGGAGAAGGTTCTGGCCATAAGAAGAACGATACTTCATGCGGCCGATGAGCTTGACAAGCTCGATGTTCATGCCATGGATGCCGAGGTCGATGCAGGTCCTCTTTCCGGTCTCGAGGATTTCATCATCGAGCTGCTTGCGGACCTTGGCGACAACCTCCTCGATACGTGCAGGATGGATGCGACCGTCGACTACCAGCTGATGCAGGGAGAGACGGGCGACCTCACGACGTACAGGATCGAATGCGGAGAGTAGGATCGCATCAGGAGTATCATCGACCACGATCTCAACTCCTGTCGCAGCCTCGAGAGCCCTGATGTTGCGGCCTTCACGTCCGATGATGCGTCCCTTGATCTCATCATTCTCGATAGGGAAAGTGGTCACTGCATTCTCGATCGCGGTTTCAGTCGCTGTCCTCTGGATGGTGTTGATGACGATCCTCTTGGCTTCCTTTGCAGCGTTGAGACGCGCCTCGTCCATGGTATCGTTGATATATGCCTGGGCAGCAGTACGGGCCTCCGCCTTCATGTTATCGACCAGCATGGTCTTGGCCTCCTCGGAGGTCATTCCAGCTATGGTTTCGAGCTGCCTGTTCACCTGGCCGACGAGTTTGTTGTACTCTTCAGTCTTGCGTTCCAGGCTTTCGCGCTGGGCGTTGAGGGACTTCTTGGCATTCTCCGTATCGTTAAGCTTGCGGGAAAGCTCGGCCTCGCGATCCTTGAGGGAATTCTCCTTCTGGGCGATGCGGTTCTCAGCCTCACGGATCTGGGCATTCTTGGCATTCACCTGATGCTCGTGCTCTGACTTGAGCTGGAGATACTTTTCCTTGGCCTGGAAAATCTTTTCCTTCTTGATATTCTCAGCTTCACGCTCCGCATTCTCGAGGATAGCTTCTTTCTTTCCTTTCAGCTGCAGTTTGTGTATTGTTATGTAGATCGCCAGCGCGAGAGCCGCACCGACAACCAATCCGATAATGATACCTGTCAACATAATTCAGTAAATATTTAGTAAAACGTTCTATCTGTCCAACTCACGGCACAAAAAAAGCAGCCGCCTCCCCAAGGATGCAGCTGCAGTATGAAAAAGCCGTTAGTCGGTTGTCAGAAAAATCTGAGCAATACGATTTGGGATCCGTCCCGTGTCAGAAATCCACCGTCCCGCTTGCGCGGAATCCCCGAAGGTAAAATGGCCCGTCATCAACGGAGCGAGTAACCCGGTTCCCTTGTGGGTGTTGTTTTCAGCAATAGGAACTAACGGCTACTTGTTTTCAATACTATCCAGATAACTATGGGTCAGCTCGAACAAGGATTTCTCATCCGCTTCGAGCTTGGACAACTTACGCTGTGCGACAAGGCGGGCCGCCGCTTCGTTGATAGTCACGAAGGCCAGTTTGTCGACCAGATCCGTATTAGGGTACTTCGCATCATACAAGGCGATCTTCTTGTTGACAGCCTCGGCTGCGACCCTCATCAACTGCTCTGTCTCAGGGGTAGCGACCTTCAACGGATATTCCTTTCCTGCGATCTTGATTGTAATGCTTCTTTCCATACTAATCCTTCTCCAGTAAAGAGATACACTTGTCGATCTCCTTGATCAGTTTGTCGATTTTCATCTTTGAAGCGGAGGAGCTATCTCCGCCTGCAATAAAGGCACCTTTAAGTTCCAGCGTAGAAATCTGGCCCTTCAAGTCATCTATCTGCTCCTTGTAGGCCCGTGCATCTGCCTTCTCCTTGTCAAGCTCGGCCGCAAGCGCGTCAGCGCGCTGCTTCTGAGCCTCATAAAGAGAAATGAGCTTCTCAAAATTCGATTTGATATCTTCCAACATATGCAACAAAAAGCCTATTCAATGCAAATCTAACAATTCGACCGCATAAATCCAATTTTTTCATCAGTTTTTGAACATAAGCCCAAAATCCCTCTCCATAGCCGCAGAAGCGATGTTTTCAGGGATGAAAGACCATCCGCCGACAAGCGCGGGATCGCTTATCAGCCCGTGGTCGACTGTGCCATGCTTGACGATGAAATCATAGATCAGGTTGCGTATCTCCGGATACTTCCCTACTATCCTGGAATCCAGTACGTCCGCACCGATGCCGGCGCCTTTCGGCATCAGTCCGCCGCCACCGCTCGCACGGTACGAGGTCATCGCCACGGGGTAGGTCACATCTTCGGAGAATGCCTCCCCTCCGGACAGGCCGACGATCTGCACACGCTGGCCGCACGGTGCCGTGACATCGACCGAATAAACCAGACCTGCGGCCGAGTCGAAGTTGTATGAGCGCCCGATGAATGACCATCTGTCCTGCCCGGTGCGCGGATCAGCCTTGTGTTCGATCTTGAGAAGATGGTCGGAAGGCGACGAGACTGTGTTGATCCAGCCGTCGTACGACATCTCAAGATAGTCCTTGATCTCCTTGCCAGTCATATTCACGACAAAGAGCTGGTTCTCGAACGGATAGATGGTGAACATGTCGTTGAATACCAGGGTTCCAGCCTTGACCCTGCCGTTGAAGGTCAGAGGAGCAGCCAACGAGATCCTCGCGCCGGTGGCATCGAGGGACACGGTGTGGATCAGGTTAAGATAGTCGCACATTCCCTTGTACGCATCCCTGGTGCGCATTTCCATGGCCAGGGCGCCTACCTCGCGGAGCGTGAAGGCACGCACAGCATCGAAGTCAGGCTTGAACACTTCCCTCATCGCACCGTCCGCCATGGCGGCATCGACAGGGATCAATGAAGAATGCATCTGCTTCGAGATGACTTTGCCGCCAGCAGTCTCCACACTCACCTCGCCATGGCCGACATTCCTTGCATGGCTGCCGGAGTTGATCAGTATGGAAGCCTCGGAATCCTGCGTGTATGGCCTATGGTCATGCGCACAAACCAGCACATCCACACCCTTCAATGCATCGAAGAGATCCTTTCCCTGACTTTCAAGCTCGCTGCCGTCGCCCTTGCCGGTGCCGGAATGCACGGCCACAACCACAAGCTGGGGCTTTTCCTTTGCGATAACCATATCCACATCGGACTGCACTACATCCATCAACGACTTGAAGTCCAGACCGCTCCAGAGGCTTTCGTCCAGCCAGGCCTTGATGTTGGCGTTGGTGTAGCCCAGCACGGCGACCTTAAGACCGGCTTTGTGGAGTATCTTGTAAACAGGGAAATACGGTTTCCCGCTTGCGACGTCCGTCACATTGCCCCCGAGGAAGGCTATCCCTTCCTTCTTCAGGTCGGCCGAGATACGGTCATAGATATGATGACCTGTCTCTATGTCATGGTTGCCGGCGGCGACCACGTCGTAGCCCATATAAGATGCGATCCTCGGGAAGACGTGCGGAGTGATGGTGTCCACATAGTTGAAATAGTACGCGGCATTGTCTCCCTGGAGCACATCCCCGGCATCGATAAGCAGCACATTCTCCTCCCCGACTGCGTTCCTGACGCTGTCGACGTAATACTTGACGGCGCAGAGAGACTTGCGTATTCCGCCGCCGACATAGGTGGAGTCAAAGTAGGCTCCATGCACATCATTGGTCGTGAGAATGTGGAGCGTATGCATCCCGTCCTTCGGTCCGCAGGACAGAAGAGTGACGAGAACTGCAAAAAAAACGGACAAACGTTTCATATGAATTTGTGTTTCTTGATCGGTTATTTCCACAAATTTAAGACTGTTTCCCGAATACCGCACATTATTTCGTACATTTGGGGAAACAAAACGTGAGAATCACCATGAAACTCCAGACTCCGGTAGAAGTGAAGCGCGGCGGCATCAGCATCTCATTGTCCGACAAGACGATGGTCCTGGGCAGCTGTTTCGCCGATTCAGTCGGCGAGAAGATGGTCCATGCAGGCTTCGACGTCTGCGTCAACCCGTTCGGGACGCTCTACAACCCGGTCTCGATCGCCAACTCGATCTCCAGGCTGTGCAGCGGCCTGCCGTTCAACGAAGCGGAATGCGTGGAGATGGGCGCAGGTGCTGGGCTGATCTGCTCGTTCAGCCACCACAGCTCTTTCGCACGGGCGACGTCCGATGAGTTCCTGGCCGACGCCAACAAGTCGTTCGAGGATGCCTGCGCGTTCTGGCGTCAGTGCAACAAGGTCATCATATCCCTCGGCACCATCTTCTGCTACGTGCATGGCGGGCAGGTAGTCTCCAACTGCCTCAAAAGGCCTTCACAGGAATTCCAGAAGCAGGAAATGACCCTGGAGCAGGTCAGCGCGGTGCTGAGCCACATCGTGATCAACAGTCCGGACAAGGAGTTCATCTTCACGGTCAGCCCGATCAGGCACATGGCCGACGGTGCGCATCTCAACCAGATCAGCAAATCGACGCTCCTCCTGGGCGTGGACAGCCTCATCCGTGACACTGTCTCAGGCCCCCGCTGCGAATACTTCCCCGCCTACGAGATCCTGCTCGACGAGCTGAGGGACTACAGGTTCTACGCAGACGACATGGTCCACCCATCCTCACTGGCCACGGCCATAATCTGGGAACGCTTCCAAGATTTCGCCGTGCCGCAGGAATGCCTGCCGGACATCGCATCAAACGAAAAGGCCTGGCGGCAATCGCAGCACAGGCCCATACATTGATATTTCACTGAATTCTAGTGCTTCATACGGCGCATCTGGGCGGCAAGCTGCCCGGTGACGGCGGACTTCATCATCTTCCTCGTGCCCTCGAACTGCTTGAGCAGCCTGTTGACCTCAGGAAGAGAGGTGCCGGAACCATCCGCAATACGCTTGCGGCGTGAGCCGTTGATAACCTCTGGATGCTGACGCTCATACGGAGTCATGGACTGGATGATGGCCTCGGTCGGCTTGAAAGCATCGTCCGGGATATCGACGTCCTTGAGAGCCTTGCCGACGCCAGGGATCATCGAAGCGAGATCCTTGACGTTGCCCATCTTCTTGACCTGCTGGATCTGGTTGTAGAAATCCTCGATGGTAAACTGGTCCTTGGCAAGCTTCTTCTTGAGCTCCCGGGCCTGCTTCTCGTCAAATTGCTCCTGAGCCTTCTCCACGAGGGAAACGACGTCACCCATACCGAGGATACGGTCAGCGATACGCTTAGGATAGAAGATATCGAGAGCCTCCATCTTCTCGCCGGAAGACACAAACTTGATCGGCTTTCCGACAACCGCCTTGATGGAAAGGGCCGCACCACCGCGGGTGTCACCATCCATCTTGGTAAGGACAACGCCGTCGAAATCAAGTCTGTCATTGAAGGCCTTCGCGGTCTCGACCGCATCCTGTCCGGTCATCGCATCGACGACGAACAAAGTTTCGGTCGGCTTGGTGGCATCCTTCATGGCTGAGATCTCGTCCATCAGCTGCTGATCGACTGCGAGACGACCGGCCGTATCGACGATGACCACGCTGTAGCCTTCCTTCTTGGCCTGGGCGATCGCGGCGACGGCGACCTTGACAGGATCGGACTCCCCTTCGATCGTGAACACAGGCACTCCGATCTGCTCTCCAAGAGTCTGCAACTGGGCGATTGCGGCAGGACGGAAGGTATCACAGGCAGCAAGCAGCACCTTCATGCCACGCTTGCTCTTGATGTTCAATGCGAGCTTCCCGGAGAAAGTGGTCTTACCGGAACCGTTGAGACCTGCGACCAGGACCACGCCAGGATTGCCCTTGACATTGATTTCCTGCGACTCGCTGCCCATGAACTCGGCCAGCTCGTCGTGGACGATCTTGACCATCATCTGCTGAGGCTTCACTGCAGTCAGCACGTTCTGGCCTATCGCCTTCGCCTTGACACGGTCGCAGAAATCCTTGGCCACCTTGTAGCTGACATCGGCGTCCAACAAAGCCCTGCGGATGTCCTTCAAGGTCTCCGCTATGTTGATATCGGAAATCTTGCCCTCACCCTTCAAAATCTTGAAAGAGCGTTCCAGTCTCTCAGAAAGATTCTCAAACATATGATCAGTTTTCTAATTCAAATCGTGCAAAGGTAGCAATAATTATCTGATTTCCGTCAGTTTCACGCTGCGGAACTGCACAGGACCGCCTTCGCTCTGAAGTCCGATATGGCCGCTCTTGCACTGACTCGTGCCTTCGTTCTGGAAGACACCGTTCACATAGACCTTGATATTGCCGTCGCAGACAACAGCCTTGACGGTGTTCCATTCGCCGGTCGGGTTCTCGCTGGAAGCCTCCTTCTTGACAATCTTAGGGAAGCGTGGGAGCACGCCGTCTTCCGGCATCTGGTACTCGTCGACCATCGCACCGCCGAGAAGCACGAAATCGCCCGCATTCCCGGCCATCAGGTTGCATTCCACCGCATTCGGGAATGGGTTCGAGAGCTCGCTGACAAGGAGGAAAACACCGCTGTTGGTCGCTTCACCGACCCAGCGCCACTCCGCCTCAAGCTCATAATTGGAATACTCGTCAAGCGTGTACATATAGCCGAAAGGAGTACCTGAGATGGAGATCATCCCGTCCTCGACACTGAACACTTCCTCGGCCGGCACAGCGTCGTTCTCGACCACGAAACCCCAGTTGCCAAGGTCCTCGCCATTGAAAAGATCGACCGATGCAGCCTTGTCGGAGCATGATGCAGCGAGCAGGAGAGCCGCCGCAGAGAGCAATGTAATGTAATCAGATTTCATATCTTTCATTTTTTGATGATTCTTTTGATGCGGCCCGATACGAGTCCAGCGACACGCGAGAGGAACTCGACAGGAGCGAAGCGGAGGAACAGCGCCGCATGCCGCCACAACCCGGCGGTGACACTGAGGATTCCACCGGACGGCCTGGAATCGGCAGAACCATGATACAGGCCAAGGTTGCCGTCTTCGAGCACCATGCGGAGCAGTTTCCGACAGGCGGCCGGGTGCTTGCGGCTTCCTGGCTGGAGCGTAGCGCTGCAAGCAGGGAGCCCGTCCGGGCCAAGCGTCACGAGTATGAGCTCCTCGAGCAGTGCGTTCCACCGTCTCAACCCGCATTTACGGAGCAGACGGCCAAGTTCATCAGCATCATAGCGGCCTTCGAGTGCCTTGTATGCCATCGCAAGATCGCACACCTGCCGCATGCCGACTCCCATCACCATGGCATGCTTGAGTATATGCACATTGAGCATAAAAAGCATCTGCAGCGGCTCCAGACGGCCGAATCCGTCTTCGGCGATCGACGCTTCACCTGCGATGCGGGCATTGCGCCGCGACGACAGGTCATGCCAGCGGCGATGATGCTCGATGACCGTATCGCTCAACAAATAATGCGAATCGCCGTCGCTGTCCAACGCAAGCACACAGCCGTTCTCACGCGCTGCCTCATTCGCCTTGGCCCACTCCTCCCCTGTCGGGAAGAACCAGTCGATATCGCCGCTCGTGCGAAGTCCGGGATCGGGATAGAACTCAGCCACGCTGACACCCTTCAAGACGGCGGAATTCAGGCCGCGACGCTTCCATGCGGCCGACTGCACGCTGACGATCCTCGGCATGATTTCGTTCTTGCCGCGGATCCTCTGCGCAAGGTCCTGCCATCTTTCGAGCAGTCCATCAGGCATCTGCGCGCCATCCGGCAGAGACTCCAGAGCCTTCGAGGCGATGCCGGCCAGAGCCTGGCGGCAACATAGCACATATAGCGCGACCCACTCCTCCCAGGACAGCGGGAACCATCCGTCCGTCTCGAGCGGCGTCTGCCACATCGAGCAGCGCAGAAGCGCAAAGAAAGCTGAATCGACTCTGGAAGAATACATACAAAAACCCGGGCGGCAAATGCCGTCCGGGTACAAAAATAAGCAAATTTTTCTAGAACTTGTAACGGAGGCCAAGAGCGAATCCTGAACCTGTGAAACCGCAGTCATTGAGGTGGAAAGCTGGTCTCCAGTCAATTGAGATATTGAGCGGGAAGTTGAAATTGTACTCGAATCCGAGCTGGCCGACAACGGCGCCGTCGAAGCCTTCGAACTCCTCGTGACCGTTCCACATACCGAGGGAAACACCAGGACCTGCATAGATGCCGAATCCATTGTTCTCAAGAAGTGAGAAGTTGTAGATACCAGCTACATGCATGGAATGATTCCATATACCGAGGTCTGCCTCGAGGAAGTTGCTTCCACCCATATAATGCTCATAAGAGAGTTCTCCACCGAGACCGCCACGGATACCGATGGCCTTTGACTGTGCATTTGCGCTGGCGGCGATGCCGAGTGCAAGGATTGCGATGACAAAAAGTTTCTTCATATTCAATTTGTTTTAACTATGTTAAGCGAATTTAGCAAAATTCCCCCGAAAATCCCAAAAATTCACCACAAAAAAACAACATAGTCAGAGCGGTCAGAGGGCAGATATCTGTATATCAAGCCATTCCAATTTGTCGAGATAAGCCTTCTTCAACCTGGCCACAGCCGCGTCGAAATCCAGGTTCTCGTCGCCGTTCATCTTGATCGGGCTCTCCCACAAATCTGAATTGATGGCATCGGAAACCCTCAGCAGATCGCGCTGGGCATCGATGAAGTCTGCGACCTCCAGGAATCCTGGCTTGTACCGGTTCCACCTCTCCTTGACCATATTGCAGAACTCCTTGTCGTAGAACAGCCTGTTGTAGTACAGGTAATTCCTGACCTTGTACTCCATTTCAGGAAGGAATGAGCCCCAGTCGAAATCCCAGACCGGGCCGGCGAACATCTTGCCGCCCTTGTCCTTGTACATATAGGTACTCTTTGGATACTTTATCTCCCCGTTTCCGGCAAGCTCGTTCACAAAAAAGAAATCGATGAAAGATCCAAGGTCGATATAGTTGACGAAATCCCGTGCCATGAACCTGTCATAATCGAACATCGACAGTTCCATCTCATTGACGAAATGAACTCCGTAGTCGAACTGAGCCTGGTTCACAACGTCCGGATCCTTGAACTGGAACGGCAGATTGCGTCTTGAAGACTTGAACTTGTACTCTTCATCATAGTATGTGTCAAGTTCGAATATATACCCTCCTTCCAAGGCCTCCCCTTCCGTGGCGTCAGGGTCCAGCTCGGTGATGGCAACTCTATTTTCGTCCACCTTGATCTGCTCACAGAGGTAGTAATTGCCAAGATGACGGCCGTTAAGGACCAGTTCGACATGCCTTCCGGAAGGCGTCCAGGCCAGGTCGGTCTTCCTTGAAATCTCGAAAGCGACCGCATTGCGGATCAGCGTACGGTCGTACATATTGGCGAGCAGGCACCAGCGCTTGTGCTTAGGCAGCCCGAACAGCATGCTCTTCTTGTCGAGTTTGAGCGAATACGGGTTCTTCGGAGCGTCCCATGTGGAATTCCCGCGGCCTTTGACAGCCAGGGTACCCTCGTATTCGATGGAATAGTCAGGGTTGACAATCATCATCGATGCTCCTTCCAGCCAGACCTCCTTGCTCAATATCGGAGCCGCATCCGGCGTATCAAGGAACACCACGGGCAGACCCGTCTGCACGAACGCGCGCGAGTCACCCTTCACTTCTATGGCATCGGACGAGATGTGCACCTCCTCCCCGAATGCGTCCAGGCAGCTGAGCACGACCGACACATATTCATCATAGCCGGCGGCTTTGCGCCTGTCCACGATGGTCATCACGAACTGGCCGGGAATCTCCTTTCCGTACGCATCCGTGGCATGATCGATCCTCTCGACCTTCAAGTTCGGGGACTCGGTGACGAAAGAGGACCTGGTTGCCTTGCCGACCATGTCGAGTTCTATCATGGCATCCTTGCGCAGAAGGCAGGACTCGGAGTTCGACGGATTGAGGCGGAAGCCGAGCTGCACCGTACCGCCGACCGTCAGTTCAAGCGGTCCTGGATTCAGCAATGCTATGCTTGTTGGGATGAGGCGGCTGAGGCGCAGAGTGTAAGCTGTGCCGTCGGCCAGGCGGATGATGATGGACTGGCCCTGCGGGTCCTCCTCGACGGCCGACACCACCCTGGCGTCGTTGACAATGCGGACCTGGGATCCGTCCGAGAATACGAACGTCCAGCCGCAGACGCCTGATTCCTCAAACTCCGTCACGGACTCCACCATGCGGCCGGTCCTGCAGGCATCGGCCAGTTCGGCGACTGCCGCCTCCAGGTCTGCAAGTCCGCTTTCGACGGCATCGACACGATCTGAGAGTTCGTCGATCTGACGGCAGGAAGGTGCGGTCAAGGCAAGCGCCGCCGCCAGGCAGAAAGGAGCCAGGACGCGAAAGAATATGTTGCTCGTTATTGACAATTTGTTCATGCTTCAAAATTAGTGATTATTTGCGCTATTACCACAGCGAGGATTATTCTTTTGTAAATTTTATTTTAAAATAAATTCACAGATAACTAAATTTTCAATAAATTTGCGCTTATGAAAAAAGAAAATGCAGAAATACTCAAGGCGGCAAGACGGCGCAGGGTTGCAGAAGAGATATCCGACGCCCTGGCAGCATCTGGCATGAGCCGAAAAGCCTTCGCAGAGGCGATGCACCGCCAACCAAGCGAGGTCACCAAATGGCTTTCGGGCAATCATAACTTCACTTGCGACCTTCTCGAAGAGATCTCGTCTGTACTCGGTGCCCCGATCTCCGGCGCCGGGCAATGCACAAAAAAACTGACCGACGGATATGGGCATCCCGGCAATGAGGACAAAAAGTTATGCGAGCCGGCAGGAGACGCTCTGTATATTGAACTGCCAGAAGGAGTTACCGACAGGCTCAGGGCGATGGCAGCATGTTCGGCACTGACACTCAGGCAGTATATCTGCAAGGTGCTTTGTGACAAATCCGAGGAGAAGCCACTCTCGGCGATGGACTTCTGCGGCGTCTGGCAGGATGAAATGCCGCCTGCAGAAGAATGGCGTACCATGCGCACACGGAACACGATCAAGGACATATTCTGACATGAAATACCTTCTTGACACAAACATAATAGTGCATTGGCTCCAGAGCAAGGGATGTCCTATAGAGGACTTCGACCTGCTGATCGGTTGCACAGCCGTCATCGGCGGCATGGTGATGGTGACGGACAATATCGATCATCTTGGCCGCATTTCCGGCATCCGCATCCAGAACTGGACAGTCAGA